>NZ_JBEZWH010000116.1:0-13887 GCF_040703975.1 Spirillospora sp. NPDC029432 | reverse complement strand
CCGCTGTATGTCGGTGAGGAACCGGTCGAAGTAGCGGCGGAACTCGCGGCGGACGACCTGCTCGACCAGCGCGTCCTTGGTCCGGGCCCGCTACGGCCGGGTCACTCGCCCTCGGTGCGGCGGCGCCAGCGCTCCTCCATCCGGTCCATGAAGCCGCGCTTGGAGCGCTCGCGGCGGGCGGGCCGGCCGGCGGCACCACCGCCGCCGGCGCCGCCCGGCGGCGCGGCCTCGGAGCCGACCCCGGTCATGCGCTTCCAGCTGGTCAGTGCCCAGACGCAGCACACGACCATCAGGAGGAATCCGGTCACGCTCACCACGATCGTGACCGTGCCAGCGTTCATGACGAGACCGGTCATCAGCGCGCACACACCCAGCACGAAACCGAGAGCGGCCTTGACGATCCGGCGCTTGTAATGGACCTGGGGGTTGGTCGAGCGGACCGCGTGAGCGAACTTCGGATCCTCGGCGTACAACGCCTGCTCGATCTGCTCGAGCATGCGCTGCTCGTGCTCAGAGAGCGGCACGGCGCCTCCCAACGACAGCCCCGCTACGGGGTATCCGATGCAGGACGGGAACCTCAACGGTGATATGCCCAGAATACGAGCCCGAACGAGGGGACGAAAGCGAACGGCCAACCGGAGACCACGAGTCGGTCATGTCCCTGCCGTCTCCCGTCACCGTGCGTCCCCGCCGTCACTGCCGTCACCGTCGTCGGCGCGGCGGACCAGCGCGGCCGGCCGGACGGCACCGCTGCCGAACCGGTGCGCGACCTGGTCCATCGCGCGCTCGGCCTCTCTCCAGCCCGTCTCGGGTTCGCCGAAGGCCAGCTGGCGGGGGGCCTGATCGGCGGGGCCCAGGTTCTCCACCCGGACGCCCACCAACCGCAGTCGTACCCGATCCAGCCCGGCGGCCTCGTACAGCTCGCAGGCTGTGATATAGATCACACGGGACAGATCGGTCGGCTCGCGCAGGGTGCGCGCCCGGGTGATCGTCTTGAAGTTCGCCATTCTCAGTTTGACGCTCACCGTGCGCCCGGCGTTCCCGCTCGCCCGCAGCCGCGCCCCGACCTTCTCCGACAGCCGCAGCAGCTCGCGCCTGATCGTCTCGGGGTCGTCGATGTCGGTGTCGAACGTCTCCTCGGCGCCGATGCTCTTGTCGGGCGTGTGCGGCACCACGGCGCGCGGGTCGCGCCCCCACGACAGCTCGTGCAGGTGGGCGCCCAGCGCGTTCCCCAGCTCCCGCTGGAGCGTCGCCAGGGGCACCTGGGCGATCTGCCCGACCGTCCGCAGCCCCAGGCGCTTCAGGGCCTCCTCCGTCCGCTCGCCGACGCCCCACAGCGACGCGACCGGCAGCGGGTGCAGGAACGCCTCAACCTCGGCGGCCGGCACCACCAGCAGCCCGTCCGGCTTGCACCGGGTCGAGGCCATCTTGGCAATGAACTTGGTGCTCGCGACGCCGACCGAGCAGGTGATCCCCTGCTGCTCGCGCACCTGCTCCCGGATCGCCTGGGCGATCACCGCGGGCCGCCCCATCCGCCGCACCGCGCCCGCCACGTCCAGGAACGCCTCGTCCAGCGACAGCCCCTCGACCAGCGGCGTCACCGTACGGAAGATCTCGAACACCGCCGCCGACACCCGCGAGTAGCGCTCGTGCCGGGGCGGCAGCACCACGGCCTGGGGGCACAGCCGCCGCGCCCGCGACATCGGCATCGCCGAGTGCACGCCGTACTCGCGGGCCTCGTACGACGCCGCCGACACCACCCCGCGCGCGCCCACGCCCCCGACGATCACCGGCCGCCCCCGCAGCTCGGGCCGCTCCAGCAGCTCGACGCTCACGAAGAAGGCGTCCATGTCGACATGCAGGATCGCGCACCCGGTGTCGTCCCCCGGCGGCCCCGCCGGCGGCCCCGGCCGGTGAAGCTGCTGCTTCCGGCTCACGCCCGCCGCCGCTCAGACACGGTCGGCCACCACGTGCAGCTGGGTGGCGAGCTCGCGGAGGACCGGGTGGACGGCGGCGACCGCCTCCAGGGCGATCAGGGCCTCGGCGTCCTGCTCGGAGTCCAGGTCGCCGGACGGGACCAGGTCCGCGAAGATCCGGACGCCGTGCAGGGCGCCCACCCGGAGGCCGGCGTTCTCGACCAGCGCCGACAGCGACTGGCGGGTGAAGCGGCGGGGGGTGTGGTCGTGCTCGCCCCAGCGCCCGGACGGGTCGGTCAGCGCCCGCCGCGCGTCGTCGAAGTGGCCGGCCACCGCCCGGTGCAGCGCCGCGCCCACCTGGCCGGGGACGAGCGCGCTGACCGAACCGCCCGGGCGGACGGCGTGGGTCAGCGCGGCCATCACGGCGGCGGGGTCGTCGACGTACTCCAGGACGCTGTGGCACAGCACCAGGTCGGCCGTGTCGCGGCCGAGCAGGTCGGGCAGATCGACCGCGTCGCCCTGGACGGCGCGGACGGTCACCCCCGACTCGGCGGCGCGGCGCTCCAGCGCCGCCAGCGCGTCCAGGCTGGCGTCGACCACCGTCACCCGGTGCCCGAGCTCGGCCAGCGGCACCGCGAAACCGCCGGTGCCGCCGCCCACGTCGACCACGTCCCGGGGCCCCGACTCGGGGTCGATGCGGTCCAGGACCTTGCGCAGCGCGTCCCACAGGACGGCGCTGCGCACCCGGCCGCCGCCCCGGGTACGCCTTCCCTGCCGGGTGGCCACGGCCGTCCCCCTACTGTCGCGCTCTCCGGTCATCCGTCCCCACCCTAGCCAGCTCCGCCGGGACCGCTCAGCTCTCCAGGGACAGCGAGGGCTTCAGCCGCTGGAGCCGCGACAGCAGCCCGTTCACGAACCGGGGGGACTCGTCGGTGGACAGGTCGGTGGCCAGCGCCACCGCCTCGCTCACCGCGACGCCGTCCGGGACGTCCTCGACCCAGAGCAGCTCGTAAGCGCCCATCCGCAGGATGTTGCGGTCCACGACCGGCATCCGGTCCAGGGTCCAGCCGGTGGCGTAGGTGGCGATCAGCTCGTCGATCCGCTCGCCGTGCTCCTGGACGCCCTCGACCAGCCGCACCGCATGGCCGAACTCCGACAGCTCGTCCTGGTTGGGCCGGCCGCGCTGGGCCAGCACCTCGGTCGGCCGCTCCTCGCGGAGCTCGGCCGCGAACAGGATGTCGAGCGCCAGCCGCCGCGCCTTGGTCCTAGCGCTCACTTGCCCGCCCTCGCTCGCTCGCCCATCAACCCCGGCCGAGGTAGTCGCCGGAGCGGGTGTCGACCTTGACCTTCTCGCCGGTGGTGATGAACAGCGGGACGTTGATCGTCGCGCCGGTCTCCAGCGTGGCCGGCTTGGTGCCGCCGGTGGAGCGGTCGCCCTGCAGGCCCGGCTCGGTCTCGGTGACCTCCAGCACGACGGCCGCGGGCAGCTCGACGTACAGCGGGTTCTCGTTGTTGAACGCGATCACCGCGTTCTGCTCCGGCAGCAGGTAGTCCGCGGCGGTGCCGACGATCGTGCCGGGGATGTGCGGCTGGTCGTAGGTCTCGGTGTCCATGAAGACGAAGTCGTCGCCCTCGCGGTAGAGGTACTGCATCTCCCGCTTGTCGACGCTGGCCACCTCGACCTTGGTGCCGGCGTTGAAGGTCTTGTCGACGACCTTCCCCGAGAGCACGTTCTTCAGCTTGGTCCGGACGAACGCGCCGCCCTTGCCGGGCTTGACGTGCTGGAACTCCAGAACGGTCCACAGCTGGCCGTCGAGGTTCAGCGTCATGCCGTTCTTCAGGTCGTTCGTCGTCGCCACAGCGTCCTCTCCTGGCGGGGCACTCCCGCCCCGGTCGTTCCGGTGCTCGCGGACCCGTGCTCGTCAGAGGACGAGCAGGTCCTTCGTCGTCTCGGTAAGGAGCTCCGGCCCGCCCGGCCGGACCACGAGCGTGTCCTCGATGCGGACCCCGCCCCGGCCCGCGAGGTAGACCCCGGGCTCGGCGGTGACAGGAACTCGATCCATCAGCTTACCGGTCCTGTCGTACCCCATGAGCGGTGCCTCGTGGATCTCCAGGCCCACGCCGTGGCCGAGCCCGTGCGGGAAGTCGTCGCCGTGCCCGGCGGCCTTGACGAGGTCGCGGGCGGCGGCGTCGACGGCCGCGGTCTCGGCCCCCGGGACGGCCGCCGCGATCGCCGCCAGCTGGGCGCGCAGGACCAGGTCGTAGACGTCGCGCTGCCAGTCCGCGGGCTCGCCGATCGCGAACGTGCGGGTCATGTCGGCGTGGTAGCCGCCGCGCAGGGCGCCGAAGTCGATCGTGACCAGATCGCCGCGTTCCAGGGCCCGGCCGCCGGGCCGGTGGTGCGGGATCGCGCCGTTGGGGCCGGACGCGACGATGGTGTCGAACGCGATCGCGTCGGCGCCCAGGTCGATCATCCGGCGCTCCAGCGCGATGGCGATCTCGCGCTCGGTCCGGCCGGGCCCGATCGTGGGGAGCACGTCCGCCAGCGCCCGGTCGGAGATCGCGCACGCCTCGCGCAGCAGCGCGATCTCGTCCTCGTCCTTGACCCGGCGCAGCTCCTCGACCCGATGTCCCGCGGGGGTGAACGCGAGGCGCTCGTCGAGCGCGGCGAGGGCGGCGTGCTTCTCCACGGTCATGGCGTGCGCCTCGAACGCCAGCCGCCGGACGCCGGTCTCCGCGGCGCGGGCGGTCAGCGCCTCGCTCGTCGTCCGCTGGACGATCAGTTCGAGGTCGGGGCACACCCGGGCGGCCGTCCCGGCGTACCGCGAGTCGGTGGCCAGCACCGCGGCGCCGGCGGCGGGAACGAGCAGCGCCGCGTTCGAGCTGGCCAGGCCGGTCAGGTAGCGGACGTTGACCGGCTTGGTGATCAGTACGGCGTCGGCGTCGGCGGCGATGCGGGCGGCGAGCGCGCCGCGCCGCCGCTGGTGCTGGTCGTTCATGGCCGCACTGTATTTCACCGCTCCGGGTGCCCGGAGCGCGTGTCTCGGTGCCGTCTCAAAACATGAATAACTCTCGATTCCGGTGCCCGGGGTGCCCTACCGTGGCGCGCGCACGTGATCCCCCGCCGCGGCCGCCACGGCCCCTTCCCCAGGAGTGATCTCATGCCCCCAGTCAGCAGGCGCGGCGTGCTCGGCGCGGGCGCGCTGACCGCCACCGGCGCCGCCCTGTCCGCCCTCCCCGCCGCCCCGGCCGCCGCCCGGTCCCGCACCGCCCCGGCGCAGGCCGACGTGGTCGTCGTCGGGGCCGGGCTGTCCGGCCTGGTCGCCGCCCGCGACCTGGTCGCCGCCGGCCGGTCGGTGATCGTCCTGGAGGCGCGGGAGCGCCCCGGCGGCCGGGTGTACGCGCTGCCGCTCGGCGACGGCGTCTTCAGCGAGGGCGGCGCCGAGTTCATCGGCCCCACCCAGGACCGGATCGCGGCGCTCGCGAAGGACCTCGGCGTCGGCACGTTCGCCACGTACAACACCGGCAAGAACGTCTACTACCGCAACGGGAAGCGGTCGGAGTACGCCACCGACGGCCTGCTCGGCTCGGTCCCGCCGGACTGGGGCGTGATCGACCTCCAGTTCGCGCTGGTCGCGCTCGGGAACATGGCCAAGACCGTCCCGGTGGGCGAGCCGTGGAAGGCGCCCAGGGCCGAGGAGTGGGACGGCCAGACGTTCCACACCTGGTCGCGGTCCAACTCGCTCAGCTCCGGCGCGCGCTTCCTGCTGGACGCGTTCGTCAGCGCGACGCTGTCGGTGCGGTCCCGCGACGTGTCGCTGCTGTACGTCCTGCACTACATCGCCGCCGCCGGGAACGCGGCCACGCCGGGCGACGTGAACCGCCTCATCGACACCAAGGACGGCGCGCAGGAGACGCGCTTCGTCGGCGGATCGCAGGAGATCCCGGTACGGCTCGCCGCGCGCCTGGGCGACCGGATCCGCTACAACGCGCCGGTACGGAGCGTCACCAGCGGCGGCGGGGGCGTCACGGTGACCGCGGACGGGATCACGGTCACCGCGAAGCGGGCGATCGTCGCCATGTCCCCCGCCATCGCCGCGAAGATCGACTTCTCGCCGGGGCTGCCCGCGGGCCGGGCGCAGCTCATGCAGCGCTACCCGATGGGCTCGGCCGCCAAGTTCGTGGCCCTCTACGAGACGCCGTTCTGGCGCGCCGACGGGCTCACCGGGCAGGCCGTCGCCGACAGCGGGGCGATCGACACGACCTTCGACAACAGCCCGCCGGACGGCTCCCGCGGCATCCTGATGGGCTTCATCAACCAGACCAACATCCGGCGCCTGGACGACGCCCCGGAGGACGAGGTCCGCCGGGCCGGGCTCGAGTCGTTCACGAAGCTGTTCGGGGAGAAGGCGGCGAACCCGCGGAGCACCGCGGTGCAGCGCTGGGACAACGAGGTGTGGAGCGGCGGCGGCCCGGTCGGGATCGCGCCGCCCGGCGTGCTCACCGACTTCGGCGCCGCGCTGCGCGCCCCGTGCGGCCCGGTCCACTGGGCGGGCACCGAGACGTCCGGGTACTGGACCGGCTACATGGACGGCGCGGTCCGCTCCGGCGAGCGGGTCGCCGCCGAGGTCCACGCCGCCCTGTAGCGGGTCCGGCCGGCCGCGTCAGAGGCCGGCGGCCATCTCCTTGACCTTCTCGATCAGCGCGAGGCGGCCCTTGTGGTCGCCCGCGATCGGGGAGACGTTGAGGGTGGTGATGCCGGACTCCTTCATGGCGGCCAGCCGCTCGCGGACGTGGCCCTCGGAGCCGATCAGCGACATCTTCTCCAGCAGCTCGGCGGGGACCTTGGCGGCGGCCTCGTCCTTCTTGCCGTCCAGGTAGAGGTCCTGGATCTCCTCGGCCTCGCGCTCGAAGCCGTACCGGCGGGCGAGGTCGTTGTAGAAGTTCTTGCCCTTGGCGCCCATGCCGCCGATGTAGAGCGCGGCCATCGGCCGGCCGAACTCCAGGAAGCCCTGGACGTCGTCGCCGATGGCCAGCGGGGCCTGGCCGACCACGTCCAGCTCGCCGAGGGCGGGGTCGCGCCTGGCCTTGCCCGCGGCGAGGGCGTCGCCCCAGACGTCGGCGGCCTTCTCCGGCATGTAGAAGATCGGCTCCCAGCCGTTGGCGATCTCGGCGGTCAGCTCGACGTTCTTGGGGCCGATCGCGGCCACCAGCACGGGGATGTCGGCCCGCACCGGGTGGTTGATGATCTTGAGCGGCTTGCCCAGCCCGGTGCCCTGCTCGGGGGGCAGCGGGAGGGTGTAGTGCTTGCCCTCGTACTGGAGGCGCTCGCGCTTCCAGACCTTGCGGCAGATCTCGATGACCTCGCGGGTGCGGCCGAGCGGGGCCTGGTACGGCAGCCCGTGGAAGCCCTCGATCACCTGCGGGCCGGACGCGCCGAGGCCGAGGGTGAAGCGGCCCTCGGAGACGAAGTCCAGGCCGGCCGCCGTCATCGCCATCAGCGCGGGCGTCCGCGAGTAGATCGGCAGGATGCCGGAGGCGATCTCCAGCCGCTCGGTCTTGGCGGCGATGTAGCCCATCTGGCTCACCGCGTCGAAGCTGTAGGCCTCCGCGACGAACACGATGTCGAGGCCGGCCTTCTCGTAGTCGGCCAGCTCCTCGACGGTCTCCTTGAAACCGCCCGCGTAGCTGAGCGCCATCCCGATGCGCATCCGGCGTCCTCTCATTGAACCGAATCGGATTCCAGTCGAACGTAACCTAGTCCCTGAGCGCCCGCGCGCCCAGGGTCCGGCCGCGGGCGTCAGCCCAGCGCGGGGCCGCGGAGCGCGGCCAGCGCCGGGGCGTACATCCCGGTACGGATCCTGCCCACGGTCGCGCCGTCCTTGCCGGCCAGCGACGCGGCCAGCTCGACCGCCGCGGGCAGCACCTCCGCCTCGGGCGCGGTCCGGTGGACGATCCCGGCGGCGCGGGCCTCCTCCGCCGTGAACCGGCGCCCGGTGATCATCGCCTCGTGCGCGGCGGCCGGCGACAGCCGCGACTGGATCAGGGCGAACATCCCGGGCGTGAAGTTCATCCCGAGATCGACCTCGGGCAGGCAGAAGTAGCCGCGGTCGGTGCGCATGACGGCGAAGTCGTGCGCCAGCGCGAGCATGCCGCCGCCGGCGAACGCGTGGCCGTTCACGGCCGCGACCGTCGGGACGGGCAGCTCCAGCAGCCGCGCGAACAGCGCGTGGACCCGCCCCAGGTACTCGGCCATCCGGTCGCCGTTGGCGCTCAGCCAGTCGAGGTCGAGCCCGTTGGAGTAGAACTTGCCCGTGCCGACGGTGACCAGCGCGCGGGGCGCCGCCGCGGCCGCGACCTCGTCGAGGGCGCCGTCCACGGCGTCCAGGAAGTCGGGGCCGAACCGGTTCTCCCCGTTGTCGTACCGCAGGACGAACACGTCGCCCTCGCGCTTGAGCTCGATCACGCAGGTCTCCTTCTCCGTACCGGCACCTCGAGTACCGCCAGCAGCCTATTCCCTCCGCATATGACGATCGTCATAGCAAACCGGGAAACAGTATGACGTCCGTCATGGGCACCGCGAAAGACCTATGATGAATGTCATAATCGCTGGTATGGGGACCGACAGCCGGGAACGCATGGTGCGCAGCGCCGCCTACCTCTTCCGCGAGCGGGGCTACAGCGGGACGGGCTTCCGCGACGTGATCACGCACAGCGGCGCGCCCCGCGGATCGATCTACCACCACTTCCCGGGCGGCAAGGTGCAGCTGGCGGAGGAGGCGGTGCGCTACGCCGGGGAGTTCCTCAACGCCGGCATCGCGGCGGCCGTCGAGGGCGGCGACGCCGCCTCGGCCGTGGACGCGTTCGTGGGCTGGTGGCGGCAGGTGCTGATCAAGAGCGAGTTCCGGGCCGGCTGCCCGGTGGTCGCGGTCACGGTGGAGTCGCACGAGGACGCCCCGCAGCTCGCGGCCGCCGCGGCGGCCGCGTTCGGGCGCTGGCAGGACACCCTCGCCACCGGGCTCGGCAACGCCGGCGTTCCGGACGCCCGCGCCGGACGCCTCGCCACCATGATCGTCGCGGCCGTGGAGGGCGCCACCGTCATGTGCCGGGCGCGCCGCGACGTGGCCCCGCTCGACGAGGTCGTCGCCGAGCTGAAGGACCTGGCCCGCGCCGCCGTGGCCGGCGCCTGAGAACCGGCGGGCCCTACCGGGTCTTCTCCTCGGCGAGGACCTCCGCGAGGGCCTGGAGCGCCAGGACGTACGACATGAACCCGAACCCGGCGATCGTGCCGGTGGCCACGCCCGCGACCACGGAGGTGTGCCGGAACTCCTCGCGCGCGGCCGGGTTCGAGATGTGCACCTCGATCAGCGGCGCGGTGCGCTGCGCGAGGGCGTCGCGCAGCGCGTACGAGTAGTGGGTGAACGCGGCCGGGTTGAGCACGACCGGCAGCCGCTCGTCGGCCGCCTCGTGCACCCAGGCGATCATCTCCGCCTCGTCGTCGGTCTGCCGCACCTCCACCTGGAGGTCCAGCCGGCGGCCCGCGTCGCGGCACAGCGCGGTCAGGTCGTCGAACGACTCGGCGCCGTACACGTCCGGCTCGCGGGTGCCCAGGCGGCGCAGGTTGGGGCCGTTCAGGACCAGGACGCGGCTCATCCGGCCACCTTCGCGTAGGCGCGCTCCAGCAGGTCCTCGCCGGGCCCCTCCAGGCGGCCGGGCTTGGCCAGGCCGTCCAGGACGACGAAGCGGAGCGTGGATCCGCGGGACTTCTTGTCGATGGTCATGGCCGCCCGCAGCCCGGGCCAGGCGCCTGCGGCGTACGAGACAGGCAGGCCGGTGGACGCCAGCACCGAGCGGTGCCGCTCGACGACGTCGGCGGGGAGCCGGCCGGCGAGGGCGGCCAGCTCGGCGGCGTAGACCATGCCGACGGCGACCGCGTGGCCGTGCCGGAAGCGGTAGTCCTCGGCCTTCTCGATCGCGTGCGCCAGCGTGTGGCCGTAGTTGAGGATCTCCCGCGGGCCGGCCTCCTTGAGGTCGGCGGAGACGACCTCGGCCTTGACCCGGACGGCGCGCTCGACCAGCTCGCGGGTGTGCGGCCCGGCCGGCGACGCGGCGCCCGCCGGGTCGTCCTCGACCAGGTCGAGGATCACCGGGTCGGCGATGAAGCCGGCCTTGATGATCTCGGCGAGGCCGCTGATGTAGTCCTCGCGCGGCATCGTGGCGAGCGTGCCGAGGTCGCACAGCACCCCGGCCGGCGGGTGGAACGCGCCGACGAGGTTCTTGCCCTCGGGGATGTTGATGCCGGTCTTGCCGCCGACCGCGGCGTCCACCATGCCCAGCAGCGTGGTCGGCACCAGGACGCACCGCACGCCGCGCAGCCACGAGGCGGCGGCGAAGCCGGCCAGGTCGGTGGTGGCGCCGCCGCCGACGCCGACGATCGCGTCCGAGCGGGTCATGCCCAGCTCGGCGAAGCGCGACCACAGCCCGGCGAGGACGCCGGCCTCCTTGGCCGCCTCCCCCTCCGGTACGGGCAGCGCCTCGACGCGGTACCCCGCCTCTTCCAGCGCGGCTCCGACCGGGCGGGCCAGCTCGGCGAGGCTCTCGTCGTGGACGAGCGCGACGGTGCGGACGCCCGGGCCGAGCAGGCCGGGCACCTCGCCGTGCACGCCCGTCCCGATCACCACGTCGTACGGTTCGCCGCCGCCGACGCGGACCCGCGCCGCGTCCGTGCCGCTCATGAGAGCTCCTTGACGATCTCTTCGACGATCTCCTCGGGGGTGCGGCCGTCGGTCTCGACGTGCAGCGTCCCGAGCCGCTCGTACACGGGGAGCCGCTCCTCCAGGAGCTTGCGCAGCTGGCTGCGCGGGTTGAGGACCAGCAGCGGCCGGGCCGAGGCGAGCCCGACCCGCTTGACCGCCTCCGACAGCCCGACCCGCAGGTAGACCACCGTGTGCCCGGCCAGCAGCTGCTGCGTCTCGGGGTGCAGCACGGCGCCGCCGCCGAGCGCCAGCACGCCCTCGTGCTCGGCCAGCGCGGCCCGCACGGCGCGGTGCTCCAGGTCGCGGAAGGCCTCCTCGCCGTCGTCGATGAAGATCTCGCCGATCGGCTTGCCGGCCATCGCCTCGGCGTCGGCGTCGGTGTCGCGCAGCGCCAGCCCGAGCCGGCCCGCCAGCGCCGCGCCGATCGTGCTCTTGCCCGAGCCGGGCGGGCCGATCAGCACCGCCTTGGGTCGCGTCATCGTCTCCGCTTCCATCGCGTGCTCTCCACTTGACCTGCTTGACGGCCTGCTACTTGATGGCGAGGGACGAGACGTACCCGCGCAGGTTGCGGGCGGTCTCCTCGGCCGAGTCGCCGCCGAACTTCTCCAGCGCGGCGTCGGCCAGCACCAGCGCCACCATGGCCTCGGCGACCACTCCGGCGGCGGGCACGGCGGTGACGTCGCTGCGCTGGTTGATGGCCTTGGCGGGCTCGCCGGTCCGCACGTCGATGGTGTCGAGCCGGCGCGGCACCGTGGAGATCGGCTTCATCGCGGCGCGCACCCGCAGCACCTCGCCGGTGGTCATGCCGCCCTCGACGCCGCCCGCCCGGTTGGTGCGGCGGCGCACGCCGTCCTCGGTGTTGTCGATCTCGTCGTGCGCCCGCGACCCGGGCCGGCGCGCGGTGGTGAACCCGTCGCCCAGCTCCACGCCCTTGATCGCCTGGATGCCCATCAGCGCCCCGGCCAGCCGGGAGTCCAGCCGCCGGTCCCAGTGGACGTGGCTGCCCAGGCCGGGCGGCAGCCCGTACGCGAGCACCTCGACGACACCGCCGAGGGTGTCGCCGGCCTTCTTCAGCTCGTCGATGTGCGCGATCATCGCGGCGGCCGTCTCGGGGTCGAAGCAGCGCACCGGGTTGGCGTCCACGGCGGCCAGCTCGTGCGGCTCGGGCAGCACGCCCTCCGGGGCCGCGACCTCGCCGAGCGACAGCACGTGGCTGAGCACCTCGACGCCGAGCGCCTGCCGCAGGAACTGCTTGGCGACCTCGCCGAGCGCGACCCGCGCGGCGGTCTCGCGGGCGCTGGCGCGTTCGAGGATCGGGCGGGCGTCGTCGAACCCGTACTTCTGCATGCCGACCAGGTCGGCGTGGCCGGGCCGCGGCTGCGACAGCGGCGCGTTCCGCGCCTGGGCCGCCAGGACGTCGGCGTCGACCGGGTCGGCCGACATCACCGTCTCCCACTTGGGCCACTCGCTGTTGCCGACCTCGATCGCGATCGGGCCGCCCAGCGTCACGCCGTGGCGGACCCCGCCGATGATCGTGACCTTGTCCTGCTCGAACTTCATGCGGGCGCCCCGCCCATGCCCGAGCCGGCGGCGGCGCAGGGCCTCGGCGATGTCGTCCGAGGTCACGCGCACGCCGGCCGGCAGGCCCTCCACAATCGCGGTGAGGGCCTGGCCATGGGACTCCCCCGCGGTCAACCAGCGCAGCATGGGCCCAATCCTCCCATCTCCCCGGGCATGCCCGCGCACGCGGTACGGACCTCAGCCGGACAGCCGCTCCAGGTCGGCGAGGGCCTCCGACAGCAGGACGGGGCCGGGGGCGCCGGCGCCCTCGATCACGACCCGTTCCAGCACCTGCTCCGGCAGGTCGTCCCCGGAGGCCCAGAGGCCGGGGTCCAGCCCGACCGTGATCTCCGCGCCGGGGCCCAGCGGGCGACCGATCTCGTCCCGCAGCCCATCGTCGCCGGTCCGGAGCAGCCAGCCGCGCTGGACCAGGCCGCGTACGGCGCCCGAGGGCACCCGGCGCCCCTCGAAGCGGTCCGGCGGGCCGGTGACGACGGTCCTGCCGAGCTGCGGGAACGGCTGGAGGATCTCGTAGTCGGCGAAGATCTCCGTCCACGCCTTCACCGCCGCCTCGCCGAGCGGCAGCGGGTGCGGGATGCCGACGGCCGCCCCCGCCGGGATCGTGAACATCTCGTCCGCGGCGTCGGCGAGCGTCCCGTCCTCGGCGATCCGGAACGGCACGCCGTCCGCGGCCCACACCAGGCGGCGCGCGATGTGCCGGACCAGCGGATGGCCGGCGAAGTACGCGCGGAACTCCTCCGGTGTCCAGCTCCGCCCGTTCACCATCGCCTTCTCCAGGCGCGCGATCTGGTCGGCCGCGACCGCGCGCGCGTCCTTCTTGAGCCGCCCGAACCTCTTGTACGCGGCGGGCGCCAGCTCCGGGTCGTCCTTGGCGCCCGGCTTGGGCAGCGCCTTGAGCGGCCTGCCGTCCTCCCCGGCGACCACCGGCTTGAGCGCCTCGTCGAAGCCGACCGTGAAGCGGCGCGGCCCGTAGTCGAGGACGAGGGAGCCGCTCGCGTCCAGCCCGAGGTCCGGGACGAGCCGGTCGCCCAGCTCGTCGGTGGTCAGCCCGAGCCGTTCCGCGATCTCGGCGATCTTCTCTTCCGCCTTCGCGCGGAGCCCGGCGAACCTCACCCGCTGGGCGATGCCGTGCAGGTGCGCGAGCGCGGTCTCGGTGCCGATCTCCGCGAGCACGTCCAGGGCCTTGACCGCCTTGGCGTGCCCGGACTCGCCCGGCCACGCCTTGATCAGCGGGGTCAGGTCGCGTACGGCGGCGTCGTCGCCGAGCGGGCCGAGCGCCGCCAGCGCCCAGGTGTCGGCGGCCGGGGCGCCGATCATCTGCCAGTACTCGAACAGCGACCAGGCGAACTCCGCGAGCGACGCGCGGTCGCACTCGTCCCGGATCCGCAGGACGCCGGGGTAGGTCTCCCCCGGCTTGCCCAGGGCGAGCATCGCCACCAGGTTCCGCGTCGCGGCCTCCGGCAGGGCCGCCTCCCGGCCCGGCAGCAGGACCTGCGGGAGCGCCGCGAGGTCCACCCATTCGCCGTACTTCGGCGGCCGGGTCGCGAGCCGCTCCAGGGGGTCGGCCGCGAGGAGCGCCGCGACCGCGTCCGCCGCCCGGACGCCGTGGACGCGGGCGGCGCCGGCGACGGCCG
>NZ_JBEZWH010000115.1:0-14444 GCF_040703975.1 Spirillospora sp. NPDC029432 | reverse complement strand
GGCCGGCGACGGGCCGTGGTCGCGGGACGTCCGCACCGGGGAGTTCGCGGCCGAGTCCAGCGAGGTCACCGGGCTGCTGCCCCTCCCCGGCGGACGGCGCGGTGGCCGGAGCGGCGGGCGGCCTGGCAGGCGGGGCCGCGGGCAGGGCGGGCGGCGGCGCGGTGTCGGCCGGGCCGGCGGCGGCCGCCACGGGCTGCCGCGGCACGGGGGTGGCGCGCGACCGCGGATCGCGGTCGCCGGCCATGACCACCAGCGCGTTCGGGACGAGCACGACCGCCGTGGTCCCGCCGTACGGCGAGGACTGGAGCGAGACCTTGATGCCGTGCCGGGCGGCCAGCCGCGACACCACGAACAGGCCCAGCCGGTCGGTGTCGGCCAGGTCGAACTCGGCGGCGTGCGAGAGCCGCCGGTTGAGCTCGGACAGCTGGTCGGGCTGCAGGCCGATGCCCCGGTCCACGACGTCGATGGCCAGCCCGTTGGCGACCGAGTCGGCCCGCACCGTGACCTCGGTGGCGGGCGGGGAGAACGTGGCGGCGTTCTCGATCAGCTCGGCCAGCAGGTGGATCACGTCGGCGACGACGGTGCCGGTGACCGCGGCACCGGTGTTGGCCGTCACCTCGACGCGGGTGTAGTCCTCCACCTCGGCCAGCGCCGCGCGGATCAGGTCCTCGGCCTCCACCGGGTGGTCCCAGGCCCGCACGGTGGGCGAGCCGGACAGGATGACCAGGCCCTCGGCGTGCCGCCGCATGCGGGTGGTGAGGTGGTCCAGCTTGAACAGGTCCGCCAGCTCCTCGGCGCTGCCGGCGCGGCGCTCCATGGCGTCGAGCAGCCGCAGCTGCCGGTGCAGCAGCGACTGGCTGCGCCAGGACAGGTTGATGAAGACTCGGTTGACGCCCTTGCGCAGCTCGGCCTCGCCGACCGCGGTGTCCACGGCGGTGCGCTGCACGGCGCCGAACGCCTCGCCGACCCGCGCGATCTCCCGGATCCGGGCGGGCTCCATGGGCGGCGCCTCGGCGGCGATGTCGACGCTCTCGCCGCGGCGCAGCCGCGCCACGACCCGCGGCAGCCGCTCGTGCGCGAGCGTCTGGGCGGCGCGCTGGAGCGCCAGCAGCTCGGTGGTGAGCCGGCGGGCGAACGTCAGCGACAGCAGGATCGAGAGGGCCACCGCCAGCAGGCCGACGCCGCCGGCGAGGGCGAGCTGGATCGTGATCCGCCGCCCGGCCGGCCCGATCTGGTCGTTCAGCTCCTTGCCGGCCTGCGTGCTGGCCTGCAGCCACCGCGGCGACAGCGCGCCGATCGTGGTGCGCCACTGGGCGGCGACGCCGGCCGCGCTGCCGGTGCCGGTGATCCGCTCCTCCAGCGAGCGGTAGCGGACGTACTCCTCCGACCGGGCCAGCGCGCGCACGTGCCGGGCCGGCCCGCCGGTCAGCCCGGCCTCGGCGACGCTGAAGAGCTGGTTGCCGCTCCCGGCCCAGCGGGCGAACGCGGACTGCGCGGCGGCGCTCATCCGGCCGCTGCGGGGGAGCGAGGTGACCAGCGCGTCCTGCCGCATCATGTAGTCGCGGGACCAGTACGCGTTGGTGAGGGCGATGGTGTTCCGGAACGCGTCGCCGTCGTCGATGCCGGCCATCGTGCTCAGCATCTGCAGCGCGGTCTCGGTGATCCTGTCGTAGCCCTCGATGGCCTCGAGCGCGTTCACCGCGCCGGAGTCGATCTGCGAGCGCAGCGGGCCGAGGCCGTCGAACGACCTGTTCAGCGTGCCCATCTGGGTGCCGATCAGCCGGCCGGAGGTCGCCTCCCGCACCTCGGAGGTGAGCGCCGTCCTGCGGAAGGACGCCAGGGCGGCGTCGGTCCTGGCGCGGATCTGCCGGTAGCGCTGCGCGCCGGCGGCCTCGTCGGAGATCGCGAGCGCCGCGGCGGCCCGCTCCTGCTGGACCATCGCGAGGGCGACGTTCACCGGCTGCCCGACGGCGTCGTAGACGGTGTCGTAGTTGGCGTGCTGCACCGCGGCGGAGAAGGTCAGGTTCGCGGCGAACCCCCACAGCGTGACCAGCGAGGTGAGCGGGATCAGCAGGAGCAGCGCGAGCCGCCGCCGGATCGGCTGGGAACGGGGCGGTCGCCGGGAGCCGGGGAGATGTGAATGCTCCGGAAGGTCGCCTTTGTTGGCCAATCGGCTCACTCCCATGGGTTTGGCCGTACCTGCCACTGTTATTGCGGATGGCAAGGAATGGGCAGTGTACTTAGACGATCTTGGGGCGACCAGGATCACCACCGGGTGCTGTCCGGTATCGGACGATCGGTCCGGCATGCCTATTCATCCGCCGTTCACCGCGCGGGCACCGGACGGCGGACGGATGCTGGCAGGTTGTCGATGTGATCGCCAACCTTCGTGCGATTTCACGTGCGACCACCGAACCCTCCCCGGACGCCGCCGGTGCCCCCGGCCCCCGCGAGCGCCGCCGGGTGCCCTGGGCGCGCCTGATCCCGGCGGCGCTGGCGCTGGCGTGGCTCGCCGTGCTGCTCGCCCACCTGCGCACGCCCGTCCCCTCGGACCAGGCCAACTACTTCACGGCGGCCGAGCGGTTCCCGCATCCGGTGGAGGCCACCACCGAGATGCATCAGATGACGCGGTTCGGGCTCATCGTCCCCGTCCGGCTGGCGATGGCCGTCCTCGGGCCGTCGCAGGCCGCGTACGCGATCGTCCCCGTGCTCGCCACGCTCGCGCTGCTGCTCGGCACCTACGCGCTGGGCACGCTCCTGTTCGCGCGGTCCGTGGGCGCCGCCGGCGGGATCGCCGTGGTCGCGGCCACGCCGGTCTTCGAGGACTCCACCGACCTGCTGCCCGACGTGCTCGCGGTCGGCCTCTTCACCTGCGCGCTGGCGCTCGCGGTCGCGGCGCGGCGGCGGGAGGACCCGCCGACGAAGGCGGTGCTGCTCGGCATCGGCGCGCTGCTGGCCTGGTCGTACCTCGCCCGCGAGTTCATCGTCTTCGCCTGGCCGGTCGTCCCCGTGCTGCTCTACCGCCGGGCGGGCCTGGCCGGACTGCTCTGGACGGCCGCGCCGATCGCCGCGGCGGGCCTCGCCGAACTGCTGCTCTGCTGGCGGATGTACGGCGACCCCCTCGCCCGGCTGCTGTCGATCACCGGCCACGGGCAGGGGCCGTCCACCCCGGAGATCGCCTCCACCTACCGCGACAAGCCGCGCATGCTGTACGTCCTGCGCCTCCCGAAGACGCTCCAGACCTACGGAGAGGGCGCCCTTCTCCTCGCGCTCCTCGGCCTCACCCTCCTCGGCGGCCTGCTGCGGCCGCGCCGGCTCGCCGTCCTCGTCGCGGTGTGCGCGCTGCTGTGGGTGCCGCTCACCCTGCTCGGCGGCGTCCTGGACCCCGCCGCGCCGAAGCTGCGGCTGCAGCTGATCCGCTACTGGTACCCGGTGTTCCCGGCGTTCGTCCTCGGCGGCCTCGGGACGCTGTGGCTGCTCGCGGTGCCGCTCGCGCGCCGCCTGCCCGACCGGGGGCGCGTACGGGCCGTGCTCCCCGCCGCGCTCGCGCTCGCCGTCGCGGCCACCCTCGCCGGGGCCGCCGCCCGCACTTGGTGGGCGGCCCCGGCCACCCGGCTCGGCGGCGGCACCCAGCTGGACGCGCTGCGGGGCTGGATGCACGACCGGGACGGCGCGCACGACCGGATCTGGACCGACCCGCACACCCGCAAGATCCTGCCGATCTACCGGCGGGGCTTCTGGGGCGGCGCGTCCTGGTCGGCCGGGATCCACGCGGTCAGGCCCGGCCAGGCCGCGGGCCCCGGGCCCGGCGACCTCGTCCTCCTGTACGACACCGAGCGCGGCCACATCTGCTCGCTGTGCAAGAGGTCGGCCCGTACGGCGTTCGGGGACACGAGCGGTGCCCGCCCCGGCTGGCGGCAGGTGTTCGCGACGCCCGACCGCGTCGTCCGGGTGTACGAGGTCGGCCCCGCCGGTGCCGCCGCTTAGCCGCACCGGGCACGTCCGGTAGCGTCGGAGCGTGCGTGCACGAGAGCTGGCCGTGGAGTTCCCGGTCGTGACCCCCGACAGCAGCGCGATGGACGCGGCCCGGCTGCTGGCCGAGCACCATCTGCCCGGGCTGATCGTGGTGGACGGGCGGCGCCGGCCGTTGGCCGTGCTGCCCGCCTCCCAGGTCATGGGGTCGCTGATCCCGCGGTACGTCAAGGACGACCCGAACCTCGCCCGCGTCTACGACGAGGGCCACGCCGACCGGCTGTGCGCGAACCTGGAGGGCCGCCGCGTGGCCGACATGCTCCCGGACGCCCGCGAGGCGCCGCCGATCGTGGACGCCGACGCCACCGCCATGGAGATCGCCCAGGTGATGGCTAGCGCCCGCAGCCCCGTCGTCGCGGTCGCCGACGACGCGCGCCGCACCGACGCCCCCATGATCGGCGTGGTCACCGCGTCCGCCCTCCTCGGCCGCCTCCTCGCGGCCGCCGGCCACTAGGACGCCCGGAGCGCGGCCGGAAGGGGCTCGGCGTGCAGGACGTGCAGCGCGCTGACCGCCCGGGTGAGCGCCACGTACAGCCGGTGCAGCCCGCGCGGCTCGGCCGCGACGATCCGGGCCGGCTCCACGACGATCACCGTGTCGAACTCCAGGCCCTTGGCGAGCGTCGCCGGGACGCACACCAGCCGCGCCTCCTCCATGGCGTTCTCGTCCTCGCCCAGCAGCGCCGGCTTCAGCCCCGCGTCGCCCAGCCCCTCGTGCACGGCGCCGATGGCGGCGTCGGCGGCGATCACGCCCACCGAGCCCTCGCCCGCCAGGCTCTCCGAGCAGGCCGGAACGAGCGCCGCGGCCACATCTGGAGCGGCGGTGACGCGCAGCGCGCCCGGCGAGCGGCGGGCCGAGACCGGCGCGCCCAGGCCCGGGGCGATCTCCGGCAGCAGCCGCGCGGCGTAGTCGATGATCTGCGCGGGCACGCGGTAGCCGCGGTCGAGCGTCTCCAGCCGGGCGTCCGGCTTGCCGAGATGGGCCAGCAGCTCCGTCCAGTCGCCGGCCGCGGCGGGGCTGGTGCCCTGCGCGATGTCGCCGAGCACCGTCATCGAGCCGGTGGCGCAGCGCCGCCCGACGGCCCGGCACTGCATCGGGCTGAGGTCCTGGGCCTCGTCGAGCACGAGGTGGCCGATCGAGGGCGTCCGCTCGATGAGGTCGCCCAGCTCGTCCAGGAGGGCGGAGTCGGCGGCGGTCCACTTCGCCGACCGCCATGACCGGGCGGGCTTGGGCCACAGCAGCAGCGCCCGCTCCTCGGCGGTGAGGTCGGACTTGGCCGCCTTGGCGAGGAAGTCCGCGTCCGACAGCAGCCTGAACAGCACCTGCTCGGGCGTCAGCTTGGGCCAGACCTGGTCCAGGAGCCGCCGTACGGGCCGGGACCGCGCGACCGCGTTGTGCGTGCGGTCGTCGGGCGACTCGCCGCGCCGTTCCATCTGGACCAGCACCGCGTGCGCGATCCGCTTGGCGGCGGCCTCGCGGCCGGGGCCGTACCGGCCGGTGCCGCGCAGCCCCGCCACGATCTCGCGGACCTCGTGGTCGGGGACGCGGTAGCGGGAGGCGCCCTTGGCGTACATGACGCCCTCGGCGGGCCGGGTGACGTGCAGCCACAGCGCCCGCGCGAGCACCGCCGCCATCCGGCCGTCGCCCTTGAGCCGCGCGACCGCCGGGTCGGCGGCGCGCTCCGCGCCGGCCCGGCCGATCAGCTCCTCGACGGTGGTCTGCGTGACGTTCACCTCGCCCAGCGCGGGCAGGACGCGGCGGATGTACGACAGGAACGAGCGGTTCGGCCCGACGACCGCGACGCCGGTGCGGCCGAGCCGGTCGCGCTCGGTGTAGAGCAGGTACGCGACGCGGTGCAGGCCGACGGCGGTCTTGCCGGTGCCGGGCGCGCCCTGGACGCAGACGGTCCGGTCGAGCGGGGCGCGGACCAGGTCGTCCTGCTCGGGCTGGATGGTGGCGACGATGTCGCGCATGGGCCCGGACCGGGGGCGCTCGATCTCGGCGGCCAGGAACGCGGCCGCCGTGTCGCCCGCGGCCTCCCCGGTGAGCGGCTCGTCCTCGTAGGCGGTGAGCTCGGCCGCGCCGGAGAACCCGTACCGGCGGCGCAGCGCCACCCCCTGCCGGTCGTCGCGGGTGGCGCGGTAGAACGCGGTGGAGAGCGGCGCCCGCCAGTCGATGACCAGCGGCTCCCCGGCGCCGTCGTGGACGTGCCGCCGCCCTATGTAGAAGCGCTCCCCGCCGCCGGAGTCGAAGTCCAGGCGGCCGAAGAACAGCGGCACGTCGGGCAGGTCCACCAGCGCGAGCGCGCGCAGCTCCCGGGCGCGGCGCTGGTAGTACCGCTCGGCGTAGTTGTCGTTGTCCTCGGCGGCGGCGGTCAGCTGCGTCTCGGTCGTGACGACGTCGCGGTGCATGCGCTGGAGCGCGGCGCGCGCGGTGGCGAGGTACGCGCGCTCGGCGGCGATCTCGGGGTCGCCGTCCTGGACGGGGGCGTGCTCGGAAGAGGGAACGGCCATGGCGTGAACCTCGGCTTTCGGCGGAACGAGGTGAGGACTGGAGGCGGCAGACTCTCCGGATCTCGCCCCGGAAGCACTCCGGTTCGTTTCGACCCTCAGCGCGCGTGGCGGGCGCCTACCTGAAGAAGCGGATGCGAAGCGGGTACTTTAGCGGCCCCTCGCCGTCAGGGCAAAACCGGTTTTCCGTACGCCCGGGCACACGCCTTAAGATCGGTACGGGCGACGACGGGAGACGATCGAATGGCAGGCGAGGGCGCCGATCCGGTCATCATCGACGGCGGCGACCGCGCGTGCGTGCGGCTGCTGCTGGAGCTGCGCGGGAGGCTGGCCGAGCTGCCCGCCGGCACGATCGTCCACCTGATCGCAGGCGATCCGGCCGCGCCGCTCGACCTGGCGGCCTGGTGCCATCTCACCGGCCACGGCTACCTCGGGACGGTGCCGCCGCCGTACGGCGAGCGCCCCGCCTACGCCCTCCGGGTCGCGGACGCGCCGCGCCCCACCCAGGCCGAGTCGCCCTGGCGCCCGCAGGGCTGAGGGGCCCGGGCGGCTACGGGACGACCGAGAGCACCATCTTGCCGGTGGTGCGGCCGGTCTCGCCGTGCGCGTGCGCCTTGGCCGCCTCCTCCAGCGGCACGACCAGGTCGATCTCGGCGCGCAGCCGGCCCGCCTCCGCCAGCGCGGCGACCTCCTTGAGCGTGGCGTGGTCGGACTCCACCAGCAGCACCTCGCTGCGGACGCCCGGTACGTCGCCGACCCGGACGTCGCGCGGGGTGATGGTGACGATGACGCCGCCGGGACGCATCGTGCGGACCGAGCGCGGGCCGTACTCGCCGCCGATCGTGTCCAGGACGACGTCCACGTCCCGGACCTCCTCGGCGAAGTCGGCGGTGCGGTAGTCGATCAGCTCGTCGGCGCCCAGCCGGCGCAGCAGCGCGTGCTTGGGCTCGCTGGCGGTGCCGATCACGTACGCGCCGCGGGCCTTGGCGATCTGCACCGCGAGGTGGCCGACGCCGCCCGCCGCTGCGTGGATCAGCACCCGCTGCCCGGGGCCGAGCCCGGCGGTGTCGACGAGGGCCTGCCAGGCGGTCTGCGCGGCCAGCGGCAGCGCGGCGGCCTGCACGTGGTCGATGCTCTCCGGCTTGCGGACGAACCGGCGGGACGGGGCGGTGACGTACTCGGCGTACGCGCCCGCGCCCTGCGGGTAGGCCAGCATGCCGAAGACCTCGTCGCCCGGCTTGTGCAGCGTCACGCCGACGCCGGTGGCCTCGACCACGCCCGACAGCTCCCAGCCGAGCACGAACGGCGGCCGGCCGAGGTAGAGGCCGCTCGCCCGGTGCTTCCAGTCGGTCGGGTTGACGCCCGCCGCGTGCACCCGGACCAGGACCTCCGTCGGGCCCGGCTCGGGCCGTTCCGCCTCGACGACCTTGAGGACCTCGGGACCGCCGAGGACGTCCTGGCTGATGGCTCGCATGGAGCCAACCTATCGCGGCCGGGCGGCGCCCCCCGATCGCGCCGCCCGACCGCGCCGCCCGGCCGCGCCTTCCGGCCCGCGTCAGGCGAGGCCCAGGCGCAGCCCCGCGAGGACGCGGTAGAGGGGCTCGCGCATCACGGTGTTGCGGTGCGCGGCCACCATCGCCAGGTCGCGCAGGATGCGGGTGAAGCGCGCGCCGTCGTCCAGGACGCCCGCGCCGACGCTCTGCCGCAGCGGCCCCTCGACCGCCGCGATGGCCTGCAGCATCGCCTCGCGCGCGATGGCGCCGAGCCGCACCTCCTCCTCCGCGCTGTACGGCGGGCCGCCCGCCGCGGTGCGCTCGCACAGCGCGTGGTGCTCGGTGGCGCACCGCATCAGCGCCGCCTCCGCGGTGGCGATCTTCGCCAGGCCCTCCCCGTACCAGCGGTGGTAGTCGGGGTCGGTCAGCCGCGGCACGATCGGCGGCAGCGCCGTCCGGCGGGTCCGCAGCTCCTCCTCGAACGCGTCCAGCGCCGCGTACCCCGCGCCGACCGTGATCGCGCACAGCGTCATCGTGAACGGCGCCATCGACCGGCCCGAGTAGAGGGCGTCGCCGTGCAGCGCGTACCCGGGCGTCCCGCCGTCCACGTCCACGCTGATCATGTCGACGCCTTCGAGCGCGTAGTCCGCCGGGATGCGGCCGCCGTCGAACCGGATGCTGTGCGACCCGCTGCCCTTGAGGCCGAGGTCGCCGCCCCAGTCGTCCAGCATCGTCCACTCGCTGCGCGGCGCGATGTACAGCAGCATCCGCCGCGCCTGCTCCTCCTTGGGCAGGCCGTGGACGAGCGCCTGGCCGACGAAGTGGGTCGAGTACGGGGCGCCCGAGCAGTAGCCGACCGTCCCGTCCAGCCGCCAGCCGCCGTCCTCGCGCCGCGCGACGACCCCGGGGGCGGCGACCGACGCGGCCCGGAACTCCCCGTCCCCGAACACCTCGTCCTGCACGTGCTTCTCGAAGTACGACCCGACCTGGAGGGCGTGCGCCGCCGCGAGGCCGAAGCACCAGGCGGTGCCGGCGCAGCCGTGCGCCAGCTCGACGAGCACCCGCGCGTAGTCGGCGAACGGCAGCGCCAGGCCGCCGTACCGGCGCGGGATCAGCATCCGGTAGAAGCCGCCCTCGCGGAACATCTCGTGGACGTCCTCGGCGTAGTAGGTGCGGCGCTCGGTCTCGGCCTGCCGCTCGATGAGCAGCGGGCGCATCTCGGCGGCGCGGCGGACGAGGTCGTCCCCGGTGGGGGTGGCGTGAGCGGAAGCGGTGGGGCCGGAAGGGGCGGTGGCGCGTGAGGCGGAGGGCATTTGCGGTCCTTCCCGGGAGTGGGGGAGCGGTGCGTCGGCGTTGACGCCCGCCGCCATCGTCACATGATCAACGAATGGCCGCTAAGCCCGGTCCGGCCCTCCGCGGCGGGCGAGCAGGCGGCGCTTCGTCCCGTGCCGGTCGTCCGGGACGTCCTCCTCGGCGAGGACGGTGAAGCCGGCCGGGAGCAGGGCCGCGGGCTCGCCCGGCGCCAGGCACCACTCGGCGGGCAGGCCCGGCCGTACGGTCCGGGCGCCGGTGGTGAACGCCTCCCAGGCCAGCAGGCCGCCGGGCGCGACGGTGCCCGCGGCCGGGCCGAAGACCAGGCGGTCCCAGAAGCCGGTGCACAGCACCAGCGCGAACCCGCCCGGCCCGCCCGCCGCCCATTCGCCCAGGTCGGCGTGGACGAGGGTGAGCAGGCCGCGGACGCCGCGGCGGCGGGCCTCGGCGTCGAGCAGGCCGAGAGCGGTGTCCGACACGTCCACCGCGGTGACCGGGCGGCCCTGCCCGGCGGCCAGCAGCGCGGCGCCGGACGGGCCGCACGCCAGGTCGAGGACCGGGCCGTCCGGGGGGAGCAGCGCGAGGGCGCGCGCCGCCAGCGGATGCGGCGCGAACGCGGCGCCCGCGCCGCCGGCGTACTTCGCGTTCCACCGGATCCGGTCGGGATGCCCGGCCAGACGCGGCGGAACGTCCTCGGTCATGCCCGGCACCCTACTCCCGGCGCCGATCGAAGTGCCGGAGGCATGTATCAGGGCGCGGGGGCGCGTCCTCTCTCCTGGTATGGACCCCTCACGCCCCCTGCGTCCCTTGACGGTGGACGACATCGTCCGCATCGCGACGTACCAGGACCGGAAGCCGACCCACGAGGCCCGGGTCATCGCGTTCGCCTACCACCGGCTGGCGCTCGACCTGGCCCGCCACCTGGGGCGCGACGCGAACAACTGGTACTGCTACGCGGTGTGGGCGGTACGGGCGGTCAGCGAGAACCTCGACCTGTCGGAGGGCTCGCCGTTCCTGGCCGAGACGGGACGCCGGCTGAACGTGCCGCCGGCGCTGCGGCGCCCGTTCCGGCGCGTGATGCTGGCCCTGCTCGGCCCGAGCTACCAGCTCGGCCTCGCGCTCGCCAACCGGGCCATCTTCCTGGAGATGGGCAGCCTGGCCGCCGGCCTGTGGGCCGGCGGGCCGGAGTACTCGGTGCGGGTGCGGGAGTCGCGGGAGACGGAACGCCCGGGCGGCGCGAGTGCCGCCGCCGGGCCGGGCGAGGGGGCGCCCGGCCCGGTGGTGCGCCGCCCGGCGTTCCTCACCCGGCTGCTGGCCCCGGCCGACGAGCGGCTCCTGGACACGGTCGTGGAGATGTTCACCCGCGCCAGGGACGAGACCGACCCCGCGCTGCGCGCCGAGTACGTCCTGGGCGCGAGCGTCGCGCTGGTCGCCTACGAGCAGCAGCGCGTCCAGCGGGCCTTGGAGCTGGTGTTCTACCGGCCGCCGCGCTGGGTGCTGCGGGCCCCGGGGCACTGGCTGCGCGGCGTGGTCACCGGGCGCCCGGCCCACCGCTTGGAGGTGTACCTGCAGCCGCACGAGTCGCAGCCGTGGCCCGTGCGCAAGGTGGAGGAGTGGTGGGCCGGGTTCTACACGCGCAACCTGATGGGGATGCGCACGCCGCTCGGGTCGTTCCGACTCGGAAGGCCGCTCCCGCCCCCGCGGAGAGCGGCCACCGAGCCGCTATGGGCGCCCTTCAAGGACGCGGACGTGCGCGAGCTGGTCGAGCGTTTCGTCCCGGACCCGCGGCGGGCCACCGACGGCGTCACCGACTGGCTCGACTTCGACGACCGGATGCGGTTCATCGCCGCGTTCTTCCGCCTCTACCTGGAGGTGCCGAAGCTGTTCGACGCCCCGTACGTGCCGCCGGTGTCCGACGGGCTCCTGGCGGACATGGACGACGGCGAGGTGCCCGAGCCGTACCGCGAGTGGCGGCACGGGCAGGTCACGCGGCGCCGGACCCGGCTGCCGGTGCTGCGGCAGCTGTACCGCTCGCCGCTGCGGGCCGACCCGGACGCCGACGCGCTCGCGGCGTTCGACCTCCGCCCGTTCACCGAGGAGCGGCCGCTCGCCACGCGCCCGCCCAAGGCCGAGTCCGAAGCATGACCCCACCGCGCCCACCTCGATGCCCACCTCGATGCCCGCCTCGATGCTCGTCTCGTCGTTCACCCGGACCCCCTCAGACCAGCAGGTCCGGGGTGACGCCGCGCTCCTCCAGCAGGCCGCGCAGCCGGGTGAGGCAGCGGGCGCGGGAGGGGCCGATGCTGCCGATCGGGCGGCCCAGCGCGCGGGCCACCTCGACGTAGCGCAGCTCGGGCCGCTCGGCCAGCAGCGTGAACAGCTCGCGCTGGGCGTCCGGCAGCTCGGCCGCCGCCTCGGCGAGCGTGCCCGCCAGCCAGGCCCGCGCGAGCCGCCGGTCGACGGACGCGGCGTCGTCGTCGCGGGGCCGGTCGACGGCGTCCAGGTCGTCGACGCAAACCTCGCGGGACCGCCGCAGGATCCGCAGCGACTCGCGGGCGGCGATCGTGGCCAGCCAGCTGCCGATCCGCTTCTCCTGCTCCAGCCGGCACAGGTTCTGCACGGCCAGCAGCCAGGTGGTCTGGATGACGTCCTGGGCGTCCTCACGGCCCAGCCGGTAGCGCCGGATCCTGACCCGCAGCATGCCGGTGTAGGTCTCCACCAGCCGCTGCCAGGCGTCGGGATCGCCGGCACGGGCCGCCGCGACGAGGGCCGTGAGGTCCTCGTCGGCGGTCGTGGCGGCGGGCGGTTCTCCGGTCATGGGAGAACCGTCCATCAAGATCGGAATTCGTGCTGTTTCCGTGGTTACAGTTTCGATGTCTGTTACGACACGATCGCGGCGTGCGGCCGTACAGTTCGATTATGGAAATCGGCGACGAGCGGGTGACGGAGGTGCTGTCCTCCGTTCCGCTGTTCGCCGTGCTGGGGGAGGCGGGCATCGCCGCCGCGGCCGCGGCCGGATCGAGCCGCCGCCACCCGGCCGGCCGGTACGTGTTCCACCAGGGCGACCCCGGCGACCGCCTGTACGTCGTGCTGGAGGGGCTGGTCAAGGTCGTCTTCGCCACCGAGGGCGGCGCCGAGATCGTGCTGGACACGCTCGGCCCCGGCGAGACGTTCGGGGAGATCGCGCTGCTGGACGGAGCGCCGCGCTCGGCGTCGATCGTCGCCGCCGCGCCGACCCGGCTCTTCTCGCTGTCGCGCGAGCGGCTGCTGGCGCTGATGCACGAGCACCCGGAGCTGACCGACCAGTTCCTGCTGTCGCTGGGGCGGCTGGTGCGGCGGCTGACCGAGCGCGCCGCCGACACCGCGTACCTCGACCTCGGCGCGCGGCTGGCGAAGGTGCTCGTGCAGCTGGCCGGCAAGCACGGCGCGCCCGCGGGCGGCGGGGCCTCGGACGGCGCGGTCATCGACCTGCGGCTGACCCAGTCCGATCTGGCGGCGCTGGTCGGGGCGTCCCGGCCGGCGCTCAACCGGGCGCTGCACGCGCTCGCCGCGCGCGGCGCCATCGCGATCGACAAGCGCACGATCGTGCTGCGGGACATCGAGGCGCTCCGGCGGCGGAGCATGGCCTGAATTGTTCGGGTGTGCGGCGTTACGGTAATGGCCGGATAGGGACACACGTGTCACCGGAAACGGGGGCCGCGGGAGCGTGCCGGTAAAGTGACCCTGTCCATTTTCCGCTGCCCGCGCCCGTGGTGTGACCACGGAAAACGCGGGTCGGCGGAACCGGGCGAATCGGCGGGGGTGACGCGATGCGTGCCCGGAACGGCACCGGCGGCGAGGACGGCGGTGGCGACGGCGGCGGGGCCGGCGGGGACACCGCGCGGGCGCGGGACCGGTGGACCGAAGCCGAGTTCCGGCGGCTGCGCGCGGCGGCCGACCCCGAGATCGACGCCATGGTCGCCCGCTACCGGCGCGACCGTCCCGAGACCGCGGCCGACCCCGGCGGCCTCGTCCGCGCGCTGATCCGCGACCTGGGCCGGGCCAAGGCGCGGGCGCGCGGCACCGCCGTGGCGGCGCCGGCGCCGGACGACCCCGTCGAGCTGCTGGACGACCTGGCGGCGGCGACCGGCCTGCCCGAGTGGGGGCACGACGCCGCCCTGATCGAGCGCGGCCAGCGCGTCTTCACCGAGTACGGCCTCTACCAGTCGGTCGCGCTGTTCTTCTCCTGCCTCCCGCTGGCGTACGCGGCGCCCGAGAGCGCCCGCGCCCTGGCCCGCGTGTCCGACCTGGCCACCGGGAACCTGACCCGCCGGGTCGCCGAGACCGGGCAGATGCTCATCGACGTGATGGGCCTGGAGGAGGCCGGCGCCCTGGAGCCGGGCGGCCGCGGCCACACCGCCGCGATCGGCCTGCGGCTGCTGCACTCCTGCGTGCGGGCGCTGCTGCTGGAACGCGACGGTCCCGACGGCTGGGACACCGAGACCCAGGGCCCGCCGGTCAACCAGGAGCTCCTCCTGGCCACGCTCATGGACTTCTCCCTGGTGACCTGGGAGGCCATGGAGCGCATGGGCGTCGTGCTCGGCGACGCCGACCGCGCCGCCAACCTCTACGCCTGGAGCGTCTTCGGCCACCTCATGGGCGTGGACGCGTGCGAGGACGGGCCGCTGACGCTCGCCGACATCGGCGCGATCAGTGAGCACCTCGGCCGCGGGCTCGCGCCCACCCCCGAGGGGCGCCGGCTCATGGCGGCGCTGCTGGCGGAGATGGAGGAGTTCATGCCCATGGGGTGGCGCAAGCTGCCCCGCAGCCTGATCCACTGGCTGTTCGCCGAGGCGGGGCCCGGCGTGGGCGAGGTGCCGAAGATGCTCGGCGTCCCGCCGCCCGCCTGGTGGGCGCGGCCGATGTTCGCCACCGCGCTGGCGGCGCACCGCGTCTCCTGGCTGCCCGACCCGCTGCGGCCGGTCGTGCGCGGGCTGATCCGCCGGGCCGGCCGGCTGGTGATCCTCACCTACGCCGACCGCTACTCCGGCGGCGGCGCCCCGTTCCAGATCCCCGACGAGCTGGCCCGGCGCTGGCGGCCGCGGGTGCGCGCCGCAGCCG
>NZ_JBEZWH010000114.1:0-14872 GCF_040703975.1 Spirillospora sp. NPDC029432 | reverse complement strand
CGCGGCCCGGCGGCGAGGACGCGGACGGCGCGCGCGCCGCGGCCGGGACGGGACGGGGGCCGCTGGCCGCGGGCGATCCGGCCAGGCTCGGCCCGTACCGGCTGGTCGAGCGGCTCGGCACGGGCGAGCGGAGCGTGCTGTTCCTGGGCCGGGACGAGGACGACGGCGAGCACGTCGTCGTGCGGATGCTGCGCGGCGGCACGGGCGGGCCCGGCGGGCTCGACCGGTTCGCGCGGGAGGCCGAGGCGGCCATGACGATCACCGGGCGGCACACCGCCCGCGTCCTGGACGCCGACCTCGCCGGCGAGCGGCCGTACATCGTCAGCGAGTACGTCGAGGGCCCGACGCTGCGCGCGGCCGTCGAGGCGGAGGGGCCGCTGCCCGAGGGGCGGCTGCGCAAGGTGGCGCTGCGGACGGCCGCGTCGCTGGCCGCCACGCACAAGGCCGGCGTCGTGCACCGCGGCCTCACGCCGGGGCACGTGCTGCTGGGCCAGGACGGCGCCAAGGTCGTCGGCTCGGGGACGGCGCGGTCGCTCGACATCGCGCCGGTGATCGGGCGCCGCGGCGCGGCGCCGCCGGCGACCGGCTACCTGGCGCCCGAGCAGATCGAGGACGAGCCCGTCGGGCCGCCCGCCGACGTCTTCGCCTGGGGCGCGACCATGGTGTACGCGGCGACCGGGCGGCCGCCGTTCGGGACCGGCACCGGCGCCGCCGTGCTGCGCCGGATCACCTCCCGGCCGCCCGACCTGGGCGACCTGGACGGGACGCTGCGCGAGCTGGCCGCCCGCTGCCTGGACAAGAACCCGGCGGCCCGGCCCACCGCGCGGCAGCTGGTGCGGGCGCTGCGCGACGATCAGGCGCCGGCGCCCAAGGCACGGCCCAGGCGGATCCCGCGCTACCGGTGGCGGATGATGGTCGCGCTCGGGCTCGTGATGGCCGCCGGGTTCGTGGTCGGCGTCCTGTTCTGAGATTCCCGGAGGTTCCGAGGCCCGGGGGCTCAGCTCACCAGTGCGGCGGCCGGTCCTCGATCAGCCGGGCGTCGTCGTCACCGCCGCCGCGCCACTCGCCCCAGCCGGTGTCGGTGTCGTCGGAGGTCTGGTCCGGCAGGATCTCCATGTCGTCGTCCGACAGATCCACCGGCCGCTCGTCGTCGGGTCCCTGGCTCATGCCACCCATTGTCGGCCATCGGGGGCCGTGATCGGTGCGTCAGGAGGCGTCGCGGAGGCGGCGGGCGAGTGACCGTGCGGCGGCGCGCGGGTCGGCCGCCTCGGTGATCGCCCGGACGACCACGATCCGGCGCGCGCCGGCCGCCAGGACCTCGTCCAGGTTGCCCTCGTCGATGCCGCCGATCGCGAACCAGGGACGGCCCTGGCGCTGGGCGGCCGCGTACCGCAGCAGCTCGACGCCGGGCGCCGCGCGGCCGGGCTTGGTCGGGGTCGGCCAGACCGGGCCGGCGCAGAAGTAGTCGGTGCCGGGCTCGCCCGCGGCGGCCGCGGCCAGCTCGCCGGCGGGCGTCGAGCGGCCGATCAGGATGTCCTCGCCGACGATCGCGCGGGCCGCGGGGACCGGCAGGTCGTCCTGGCCGAGGTGCAGGACGTCGGCCTGGACGGCGTGCGCGATGTCGGCGCGGTCGTTGACGGCCAGGAGGGCGCCGTGCCGTTCGCAGGCGGCGCGGAACACCCGCAGGTACTCCATCTCCTGCCGGGCTTCGAGGCCCTTCTGGCGGAGCTGGACGATGTCGACGCCGCCGGCGAGGGCGGCGTCGAGGAACTCGGGAAGGTCGCCCTGCCGCTCGCGCGCGTCCGTGCAGAGGTAGAGACGGGCCCGGTCGAGCCGGGCGCGCAGGGCCACGGCCCGGTCGGAGAGCAGGTGCCTGGACACGGTGGGGGCGGGTTCCTTCCTGGCGTGCCGATCGCGGGACCGCGCGCGGCGGATCGCCGCCGCGGGCGGTCCCGCAATCCTGTCACGTGTGTTCGGCCGGGCTTTCCAGAGGGTCCGCCGGTATCAGCGCGTCCCCTGGCGGCGGCCCCCCAGACCCCCGGGCCACCGCCGAGAACCGGTCAGAACGCCAGTGCCTGGGCGCGCCGCCGGACCTCCGTCCCGCGGTTCTCGCTGAGCGCCTGGACGGGCGTCCCCGGCAGCGTGTCGTCGGCCGTGAACAGCCACCGAAGGGTCTCGACATCGTCGAAACCCGCGTCCGACAGCAGCGTGAGCGTGCCGGAGAGGCCCTTGATGACCTGCCCGTCCTGGATGAAGGCGGCGGGCACCATCGGCTTCCCCTCGCGGCGGACCGACAGCAGCTTGCGCTCGCTGAGGAGCTGCTTGATCCGGCCGGGCTTGATACCGAGCCGCGCGGTCGCCTCCTGGAGGGAGAGCCACTCCCCGGCGAGGGCGTCGGTGTGGGGGTCGAGAGCGCTTTCTACGGTTGCGTGCAGTTGCGTCACGCCCCCTTGCTACCACGCCCCCACGACACTCAAACCCTCACGGCCGGGCGGCGTCCCGTACCGGCACCGACGGGTCGGCCAGAGCCGCGGCGTCGACGGGGGTGCGGTTCGCGATGAGCCGCTTGGCCTGGACCATGTCGCGCGGCGTCCCGACGGTGAGGATCGCCTCCAGGCGGTCGCCGGTGAGCCAGCAGACGGCCCATTTGGCGCCCGCCGGGTCGCCACGGCGCACCATGCGCTCGGCGACCGGATGGTGCCCGACGTACTGCACCATCCGCCCGAACTGCTCGGACCAGAAGTACGGGACGGCGTCGTACGCCGCGTCCTCGCCGAGGAGCGTCCCGGCGGCCACGGCGGGGGCGTTCAGCGCGGTGTCCCAGTGCTCGACGAGCAGCCGGCGCCCGAACCGGGCGGACCACCAGGCGGCGCAGTCGCCGACCGCGACCACGTCCCGCCGGTACGGGCCGTCCTCGCCGCCGGTGGAGACGCGGAACGAGGCGTCGGTCACGACCCCGCGGTCGACCAGGACGCCGGAGCCGTCCAGCCACCCGAGGTCGGGCCGGACGCCGACGCCCACCACGACCTCGTCGGCGTCGATCCGCTCGCCGCCGGCCAGCAGCAGGCCGCCGGGCTCGATCTCCGCGACCTTGACGCCGGTGCGCAGCTCGACGCCCGCCTCGGCGTACCAGGGGGCGGTCAGCGCGCCGACCTCGGCGCCGATCGCGTTGGCCAGCGGGGCGTCGGCGGCCTCGACGACCGTCACCGCGCAGCCCTTCTTCGCGGCCGCGGTGGCGACCTCGGCGCCGATCCAGCCGGCTCCGACGATCACCACCCGGGCGCCCGCGGTGAGCCGGGCGCGCAGCGCGCGGGCGTCGTCGATGGTCCGGACGACGTGCTGCGGGCCGTCGCCGGGCAGCGTGACCGGGGTGGCGCCGGTGGCGATGACGAGCCCGTCGAAGTCCAGGTCGCCGGCCGTGGTGGCGACCGTGCCGCCGCCGCCCGGCGCGAGCCGCAGGCCGGTGGCGCGCTCGCCGAGCAGCAGCCGCGCGCGCAGGGCGTCCCAGTCGGCGTCGACCGTCGTGTCGTCGCTCTCCCCCGCGAGCACGGCCTTCGACAGCGGCGGCCGGTCGTACGGCCGGTGCCGCTCGGCCGACAGCAGGGTCAGCTCGCCCTCGTACCCCTTGCCGCGCAGGGCCTCGACGGCGCGCACGCCGCCCAGCCCGCCGCCCACAACGATCACGCTCTCCATGGCCGTCCACCCTAGTCGGCGGGCCCGGACGGCTGCCAGACAGCTGTCCAGACGGGTGACCAATATCATCCCGGTCGCGGGCGGACGTATGGTGGGGGGGAACGAGCGCGGGAGCCCGGTCCGACCGGGCTGAGAGGGCGGCTGACCGGGCCGCCGACCGCTGGAACCTGATCCGGATCATGCCGGCGAAGGGAGCGTGGATTGGACATCGCCATCATCGGCGCGGGCGTCGTCGGGCTGGCCACCGCGTGGCGCACGGCCGCCCGCGGCGCCGCCGTCACCCTGGTCGACCCGGCCCCCGCGAGCGGGGCCTCCGCCGTCGCGGCGGGCATGCTGACCCCCGTCAGCGAGCTGACCTACGGCGAGGAGCCGCTGCTGCGCCTCGGGCTCGCCTCGCGCGACCGCTACGGCGCGTTCGTCGCCGAGCTGGAGGAGCTCACGGGGCTCGGCACCGGCTACCGCACCGACGGCATCATCGAGGTCGCGTTCGACTCCGACGACCTGAGGCACCTCGACGACCTGCGGCGCTTCCAGGAGTCGCTCGGCATCCCCACCGAGGCCCTGAACGGGCGCGAGTGCCGCAGGCTGGAGCCGATGCTGGCGCCCGGCGTCCGCGGCGGCCTGCTCGCCCCCGAGGACGGCTCGATCGACCCCCGGCGGCTGGCGCCGGCGCTGCTGGCCGCCGCCGAGAAGCACGGCGTGCGGCTCGTCCGGCGCAAGGCCGCCGCGCTGATCGTGGAGAACGACGCCGCGGCGGGCGTGCGGCTCGACGACGGGTCCGAGGTGCGCGCGGACAAGGTGCTGCTGGCCGCCGGCCCCTGGTCGGGCGACCTGGAGGGGCTGCCGCCCGGGACCGTTCCACCGGTGCGTCCCGTCAAGGGCCAGGTGATCCGGCTCCGCACCCGCGTGCCGTTCCTGCGGCGCGCCACCCGGGGGCTGGTGAAGGGCTCGTCGGTCTACCTCGTGCCGCGCGCCGACGGCGAGATCGTCCTCGGCGCCACCCAGGAGGAGATGGGCTTCGACACCCGCGTCACCGCCGGCGGGCTGTGGGAGCTGCTGCGCGACGCCCGCGAGCTGCTGCCCGGCCTCACCGAGCTGGAGTTCGCCGAGGTGTCGGCGGGGCTGCGGCCCGGCTCGCCCGACAACGCCCCGGTGATGGGCCCCACCGCGCTGCCCGGCCTCGTCCTCGGGACGGGCCACTTCCGCAACGGCATCCTGCTCACCCCCGTGAGCGGCGACATCCTGGCCGAGGTGCTGCTGGACGGCACCGTGCCGGAGGTCGGCCGCCCCTTCACCCCCGACCGGCTGACGGAGACGGCATGAAGATCATCATCAACGGCGAGGCGCGCGAGGTGCCCGCCGGGACCAGCGTGGCGGCCGCGGTCAGCGGCTACACCGGCCGGTCCGGCCCGGCCGAGGCCGGGCTCGCGGCCGCGCTGAACGACGAGGTCGTCCGGCGCTCGCAGTGGGAGGCGACGACGCTGAAGGAGGCGGATCGGCTCGAGGTGCTGACCGCCGTGCAGGGAGGTTGAACATGAACGGCACCGACGGCGCCCCCGGCACCGCGCACGGCACGGGCGGCGCGGGCAGCGCGGACGGCGCGGCGGACGGCCCGCTGGTCATCGCGGGCGAGGAGGTCGGCTCCCGGCTGATCATGGGGACCGGCGGGGCGCCCAGCATGAGCGTGCTGCGCGCGGCCCTGACCGCGTCCGGCACCGCGCTCACCACGGTCGCGATGCGGCGGGTCGACCCGTCGGCGCGCGGCTCGGTGCTGGACGTGCTGCGCGAGTGCGGCATCCGGGTGCTGCCCAACACCGCCGGCTGCTTCACCGCGGGCGAGGCGGTGCTCACCGCCAAGCTGGCCCGCGAGGCGCTCGGCACGGACTGGGTGAAGCTGGAGGTCATCGCCGACGAGCACACCCTGCTCCCGGACCCGATCGAGCTGGTCGAGGCGGCCGAGCAGCTGGTGGACGACGGCTTCACCGTCCTCCCGTACACCAACGACGACCCGGTGCTGGCGCGCCGCCTGGAGCAGGCGGGCTGCGCGGCCGTCATGCCGCTCGGCTCCCCCATCGGCTCCGGCCTGGGCATCCGCAACCCGCACAACATCGAGCTGATCGTCGAGCGGGCGGGCGTCCCGGTCATCCTGGACGCCGGCCTCGGCACGGCCAGCGACGCCGCGCTGGCGATGGAGCTGGGCTGCGACGCCGTGCTGCTGGCGACCGCCGTGACGCGCGCGCAGTCGCCGGCCCGGATGGCGGCGGCGATGCGGCACGCGGTGGAGGCCGGGCGGCTGGCGCGGCTGGCCGGGCGCATCCCGCGGCGCAAGTACGCGCAGGCGTCCTCGCCCTGGGAGGGCCTCAGCGGCTGATCGTTAAGCGACGCTACAGAGAGGGCTGTAGCAATATTCGCTGGACCTGAAACGCGACCGCGGGTGATCGTTCGGTGTCGGTCGAAACATCCCGTACCTAAGGTTCAGCGCATGCGAAAGCCAGAAGAGGCCGTACCGGCCGATCCCGGACGGCGCGCGCGGCGGCTCGCCGTGGCCGCCGCCACCGTCACGGTCGTCCTGTGGTCGTCGGCGTTCGTGTCCATCCGCAGCGCGGGCGAGGACTACGGGCCCGGCGCCCTCGCGCTTGGCCGGCTGCTGGCCGGCACGGTGACGCTCGCCCTGCTCTGCCTGATCCGCCGCGAGGGCCTGCCGCCGCGCGGCGCGTGGCCCGGGATCGCCGCCTCCGGCGTGCTGTGGTTCGGCGCGTACATGGTCGCCCTCAACTGGGGCGAGCAGCTCGTCGACGCCGGCACCGCCGCGATGGTGGTCAACATCGGGCCGCTGCTGATCGCCCTGTTCGGCGGCTGGCTGCTCAAGGAGGGCTTCCCGCCCGCGCTGCTGGCCGGGATGGCGGTGTCGTTCGCGGGCGCGGTCGTGGTCGGCCTCTCCATGTCCGGCGGAGGCCGCTCCCCGCTGCTCGGCGTCCTGCTGTGCGTGGTCGCGGCCGTGACGTACGCGGCGGGCGTGCTCAGCCAGAAGCCCGCGCTCCGGCACGGCTCCGCGCTCCAGGTCACCACCTGGGGGTGCGCCATCGGCGCGCTGACCTGCCTCCCCTTCGCCGGGCAGCTGATCTCCGAGGCGGCCGACGCCTCGTTCGGCTCAACGCTGAACATGATCTACCTTGGCGTCTTCCCGACCGCGCTCGCGTTCACCACCTGGGCGTACGCGCTGGCCCGCACCTCGGCCGGGAAGATGGGCGCCACCACGTACGCCGTCCCCGCGCTCGTCGTCGGGATGTCGTGGGCCGCGCTCGACGAGGTCCCCGGCTGGCTCACCCTCGCGGGCGGCCTGCTCTGCCTGGCGGGCGTCGCCGTCTCGCGCCGCCGCTCCGCCGCCCCCGCACCGGCCCCCGCGCCGGCCGTCCCGCCTTCTGCGCCGGAACCCGTACAGGCGGGGAAAGAACCCGTACCATAGGTCGCGGCGGCCTTCGCAAGGCCCGGCCCCGCCGCCGAAGATCGGCCGGGGAGGTCATCCTCCCGGCTGATGGTTCCGTCCTGGAAGGCCTCTAAACTCGCTCTGATGGACGCCACGGTCGCTGATCCACTCGTCGGGCAGGTGCTCGACGGGCGCTACCGCATTGAGTCCCGAATCGCCCGCGGCGGGATGGCGACGGTCTACGTCGCCCGCGACATCCGGCTCGACCGCACCGTTGCGATCAAGGTGATGCACGCGGGGCTCGCCTCCGACGAGGACTTCGTCCGCCGGTTCATCGGCGAGGCCAAGGCCGCCGCCGCGCTCTCCAACCCCAACGTCGTCGCGGTCTACGACCAGCGCACCGACGGCGAGCACGTCTTCCTCGTGATGGAGTACGTGCGCGGGCACACGCTGCGCGACCTGCTGACCGAGCGCGGCCGGCTGGGCCCGCGCGCCGCCCTGGAGATCATGCAGCCGGTGCTGGCCGCGCTGGGCGCCGCCCACCGCGCCGGCCTCGTCCACCGCGACGTCAAGCCCGAGAACGTCCTGATCGACCAGGACGGCCAGGTCAAGGTCGCCGACTTCGGGCTGGCCCGGGCCGAGACCGCCAGCGGCATGACCAAGACCGGCATGATCATCGGCACCGTCGGCTACCTCGCCCCCGAGCAGGTGCTGTCGGGCAGCGCCGACGTCCGCTCCGACGTCTACGCCGCCGGCACCCTCCTGTTCGAACTGCTCACCGGCGAGCTGCCGCACCAGGGCGACACGCCCCTGGCGGTCGCCTACAAGCACGTCAACGACCCGGTCCCGCCGCCGTCGACGCTCGCCCCCGGCCTCCCCCACACGGTGGACGCGCTCGTCGAACGCGCCACCGCCAAGGACCCCGCGTACCGCCCGCAGGACGCCAACGCCTTCCTCGCCGAGGTCGCCGAGGTCCACGCCGGCCTGCCGCGCGACATCGACGAGCGCCTCCAGGCCGCCCCCGCGCCCAACCGCACGGCCGTCATGGCGCCCGCGCACAACGGCACCCGGGTCTACGACGACGTCCTCACCCTCCCCCGCGACGCCGGCCCGCCGCCCCGCCCGTCCGCCGGCGAGCGCACCGTCCGCGCGCTCACCGGCCGCTACACCCTGATCGCCATCGGGGCGATCGCGGCGATCGTCCTCGGCTGGGCGATCTGGTACCAGACCTCCGGCCAGTACGACCACGTCCCCGAACAGATCATCGGGAAGCCGGTCGCCGAGGTACGCGACCAGCTGGAGGCCGGCGGCCTCGACGTCCAGGTCGCCGAACCCGCCTACAGCGACCGCGTCCGCAAGGGCCGCGTCGCCGCGTCCGACCCCGGCCCCGGAGCCCGCATCACCGAAGGCGGAACGGTCACGCTCACCCCCTCCAAGGGCCTGACGCCCAAGGAGGTCCCCGACGTCACCGGCAAGTCGGTGGACGAGGCCAAGAAGATCCTCCAGGACAAGGGCTTCACCCCCGGCCAGGTCAGCGGCTCACCGTCCCAGACCGTCGCCAAGGACAAGGTCATGCGCACCGACCCGCAGGCCGGCGAGACGCAGTCCCCCGACGACCCCGTCAAGATCGTGGTCAGCAGCGGCATGTCGATGCCGTCCCTCCTCGGCCGCAACGGCGACGAAGCCCAGAACCAGCTGCGCTCCATGGGCCTGGACGTCAAGGTCGAGAAACGCCGCGAAGAGAACAAGCAACCCGGCGCCGTCATCGGCCAGGACCCCGAACCCGGCACCGGCGTCTCCCGCGGCGACGACGTCACCCTCGTCGTCAACGAACGCGACTGCCTCTTCGGCAACTTCTTCTGCGACGAAGGCGACCGCGGCGACGGCGAGCAGATCCCCGTCCCCCGCGTCATCGGCCAATCCTTCGACGACGCCCGCCGCGCCCTCCGCTCCTCCGGCTTCAAAATGAAGATCGGCAGCCGCGTCGGCGGCCGCGTCATCGGCCAGAACCCCGTCTCCGGCACCGCACCCAGAGGCTCCGAAATAACAGTCTGGGGCTGAGAGGAGTCACTGTGGAGGGACGACCCTCCACACTTGTCATCGTGGAGGGGCGACCCTCCACACCACCCGGGGCCCGGGGTGGGCGCCCTTCGCTCGTTCCTCGCTACGTGCGCCCGCCCCGGGGCAGGGGACTCCGTCCCCCGCACCCCCTGCGAGGGGCTCCGCCCCCTCGACCCCCTTTTTGGGGCTTCGCCCCTTGCCCCAGAATCTGGCTGGGCTGGGGGTGTCGGGGGGCGCGGCTAGGCTGGTCCGGTTATGACTTCTCTGAAGAGCCCCGTCGGGGGACATGTGCCGGTGGCCGGGGGGCTGGCCACGGGCGGGCTGAAGTACGCCGGCGAGATCGGGGCCGAGACCGTCCAGGTGTTCGTGTCCAACCCGCGCGGCTGGGCGCTGCCCGAGGGAAAGCCCGCCGAGGACGCCAAGCTGCGCGAGCAGGACGCGGTCTCCGTGTTCGTGCACGCGCCCTACCTGGTCAACTTCGGCTCGCCCAGTGCCGAGACGCTGGAGAAGTCCGTCGCGACCGTGCGCCACTCGCTGCGCCGGGGCCACGCCATCGGGGCGCGCGGCGTCGTCGTCCACACCGGCTCGGCGGTGAGCTGGTCGTACGAGGAGGCGATGGACCAGGTACGCGAGCACGTGCTGCCGCTCCTGGAGGAGATCCCCGAGGGCGGGCCGGACCTGCTGCTGGAGCCGATGGCGGGCCAGGGCAAGATGCTGTGCGCCCGGGTGGAGCAGCTGGGGCCGTTCTTCGAGCGGCTGGAGCACCATCCCCGGCTCGGCGTCTGCTTCGACACCTGCCACGCGTTCGCGGCCGGGCACGACCTGGCGGCCCCGGGCGGTGTGAAGGAGACCATGGACGCCCTGGTCGCCACGGTGGGAGAGGGGCGGCTCAAGCTCGTCCACGCCAACGACTCGAAGGACGACTGCGGCTCGTTCAAGGACCGGCACGAGAACATCGGGGCGGGACGGATCGGCGAGCGGCCGTTCGCGGAGCTCTTCCGCCATCCGGCGGTGGCGGGCGTGCCGTTCATCATCGAGACGCCGGGACGCAGCGCCGAGCCGCACGGCAAGGACGTGGCGACGCTCAAGCGGCTGCGCGACGGCTGACGGAAGGGCCCGGACGCGGGAAAGGGTCCGGGCGCCGCTGAACAACCCCCCGACTGTCCAGCGGCGCCCGAACCTACGGCCGCCTGATCCCACCCCCCCGGTACGGGATCTGGCGGCTCTGATCCGGCGTTCGACGCAATGTCACGCCGGATCTCCAGTTGTGTCCATGACCGGAGGTTCGCGCCCTCCGGAAGCATCGATGCGCTGTTGTGATGTTGCACCGTGCGCCTGCACTTTCCGATGCGCGGTGCCACTGAGAACACTAAGCCTCCGCGATACCGATCGGGACCCGCGACCCGCCGCGCTCGATAAACGGTCAGTAGCGATCGATGTACGTAGCGTAGTGGCAGGACGAGCGGTCGTTTCCGCGCGACGAGCGGCGTTGGGAACGGTCCACCCGCGCGGACGAGCGGTGTCGGAAAATCACCGGAACGATGTCAACGCCTCCCTCGCCACCCGTCCCCACCGCGCCGCCACGGAGGGTGAACGCCTGGAAGCCCTCAGCGCGCCATAGAGCGCCTCCCGGCCCGCAGGACGAAACCGCGTCCAGGACGGGACGGACGGCAAGACGTACGGCGCGCACAGGCCCCGGCGCGCAATACTGCTGCGGCGTCCGGGACCCCGGCGGGGAGGCGAGGCGATCAGTTCGGGGTTTCGGGCGGGGGCGTATGCCGGAACCGGCGGACCAGGAGGTCGCGGACCTCCCGGGTGTGCCGCCGGCTCACCGGGAGCAGCTCGCCGCCCACCTGGACGGCCGCCCGGCCGCCGTCGAAGCGCAGCTCGCTGATGTGGGCGGACGCGACGAGCGTGCTGCGGTGGATGCGGATGAAGCCGGCCGGCTGCCAGCGGCGGGCCAGCGCGGCCAGCGGCATCCGCACCAGGAAGCTGCCCTCGCTGGTGTGCAGGCGCACGTAGTCGCCGTGGGCCTCGACATGGGTGACCGCGCGGCGGGACACCAGCCGGGTGCGGCCCGCCAGCTCGACCGGCACCATCTCGTCCTGGTCGAGACGCTCGGCGCCGTCCTCCGCCGCGGCGGTGCGGCGCACCACCTCGTCCAGCCGCCGGACGGCCTCGGCCAGCCGCTCCGGGCGGACGGGCTTGAGGATGTAGTCGAGCGCGCCCAGCTCGTAGGCGGTGACGGCGCAGTCCTCGAGCGCGGTCACGAACACCACGTGCGGCGGCGCCGCGAAACCGGTCAGCAGCCGGGTGAAGTCGAGTCCGTCCAGGCCGGGCATGCGGATGTCGAGGAAGACGGCGTCGAGGCGCTCGCCCGCCACCAGGACGCGGCTGACGTCGCGGAGCGCGGCGGCCGGATCGGCGGCGCAGCCGACGTGGGAGATCCGCGGATCGGCCCGGAGAAGCCGGACGAGCTCCTCCAGAGCGGGCACTTCGTCATCGACGGCCAGTACGCGCAGCATGAGATGACCTTGCCGCGATTACCGTACGTCCGCAATCGGTTTCGCTAGGTGAGTCTGTGTTTCTCAGAGCGGCGGCGACTCGTCCGCGTCCTCCTGGTACGAGTAGCGCTGCTCCCGCCAGGGGTCGGCGACGTTGTGGTAGCCGCGCTCCTCCCAGAAGCCCCGGCGGTCCTTGACCATGTACTCGATGCCGCGCACCCACTTGACGCTCTTCCACGCGTACAGGTGCGGCACGACGAGCCGGATCGGGAAGCCGTGGTCGGGCGACAGGCGCTCGCCGTCGCGGTGGGTGGCGAACATGGTGCCGTCGGCCAGGAAGTCGCTCATCCTGATGTTGGCGCTGTAGCCGTACTCGGCCCACACCATCACGTGCGTGACGGCGGGCTCCGGCGGCGCCGCCTCCAGGATCGCGGCCGTGGAGACGCCCTCCCACAGGTTGTCCGGGATCGTGAACTTGGTGACGCAGTGGAAGTCGGCGAGGGCCTTGGTGCGGGGCAGCGCCTCGAACTCGTCCCAGGACCAGCCGTACTGGCCGCCCGACGCGGTCGCGCCGAACACCCGGAAGTCCCAGTCCTTGGGACGGAACTTGGGGACGGGGCCGTAGTGCAGCACCGGCCAGCCGCGGGGGACGTACTGCCCGGGCGGGAGGGCCCGCTCTTCTTCATCGGGTGGGGACATGACGCGGGCAATACTGCCACCCGTAGTGAGCTGAGCCATATTCGCCCCCCGTCCAGGCGGACCTGCGGGGCCCATGGGCTACGCTGTGGGCCATGCGCAACGTGGTGTATTTCTTTTGGTACGACCGGCCCGGGAGGCTGGTCTGCCAGGCGTTGCGCTGACAGACCTCGAACGACGAAGCCCCGGGCCCTAAGGCCCGGGGCTTTTCGTCTTTCCAGGGTGATTTTCGCGGACCTCGCGAGGAGGTTCCGCGCGACGAGGAGAGGCAGCAACCATGGTCGTCGTCATGGCTCCGGAGGCCACCGAAGCCGATATCAAGGCCGTCGTCTCACTGGTCGAGACGGCGGGCGGCGACGCCTTCGTCAGCCGCGGGGTGGAACGCACCATCGTCGGCCTGGTCGGGGACGTCCAGCAGTTCGGCTCGCTCAACCTGCGCGGCATGGGCGGGGTCAGCGACGTGATCCGGATCTCGGTGCCGTACAAGCTGGTCAGCCGGGAGAACCACGCCGAGCGCTCGGTGGTGCGGGTCGGCGGGGTGCCGATCGGCCCCGGCACGATGACGCTGATCGCCGGGCCGTGCGCGGTGGAGACGCCGGAGCAGACCCTCCAGGCGGCGCAGATGGCGCAGGCCGCGGGCGCCACGCTGCTGCGCGGCGGCGCGTTCAAGCCGCGCAGCTCCCCGTACGCGTTCCAGGGGCTCGGCGAGGCCGGGCTGCGGATCCTGGCGGACGTGCGCGCGGAGACCGGCATGCCGGTCGTCACCGAGGTGGTGGACGCGCAGGACGTGGAGCTGGTCGCCTCGTACGCCGACATGCTCCAGATCGGCACCCGGAACGCGCAGAACTTCGCGCTGCTCCAGGCCGCCGGCGAGGCCGGCAGGCCGGTGCTGCTCAAGCGTGGCATGAGCGGCACGATCGAGGAGTGGCTGATGGCGGCCGAGTACATCGCCCAGCGCGGCAACCTCGACATCGTGCTGTGCGAGCGCGGCATCCGCACGTTCGAGAAGGCCACCCGCAACACCCTGGACATCTCCGCGGTCCCGGTGGCGCAGCGCCTCTCCCACCTGCCGGTGATCGTGGACCCGTCGCACTCGGGCGGCAGCCGCGACCTGGTGCTGCCGCTGTCGCGGGCGGCGATCGCGGTCGGCGCGGACGGCGTGATCATCGACGTGCACCCGCACCCGGAGACCGCGCTGTGCGACGGGCCGCAGGCGCTGGTGGACGGCGACCTGCGCGAGCTGGCCCGGCTGGTGCGCGACCTGCCGCCCATCGTCGGCCGGTCGCTGGTGACCCCGGACGACGCCGTCGTCCCCGCCTGATCCCTCCCCTCGCCGTCCCTCTCCTCGCCGCGGTTCCGCGCGGCCGGCCCGCCCGGCCGCGCGGAACGGCTGGTAGCCTCGGCGCCATGGACTACTGGACGCCGAACTGCGGGCCGCCCCGCGCCTGAGGGGCGCGGCGATCCTCCCCTGAGTTCTCGCGGTCCCGGCGCGCGCACGCGCCCGGACCTCTTCCGCCTGCGCCCCGAATCCGGATCCCTTCTTCCGATTCGAGTCCAGGAGCGTTCTCCTCGTGTCCGCATCTTCGGGTCAGCACGCCCGCGCCGCGACGTCCGGCGCCGGCTCCCCCACTCCTTCCTCTTCCGCGTCCCCTGCCTCCCCCGCCCGCGCGCCGCGCCGCCTTCCCGGCGGCGGGAGCCTGCACATCCTCGTGGCCGCGTCCCTGTGGGGGACGACCGGCACCGTCCGCACGTTCGTGCCCGAGGCGTCCAGCGTGTCCATCGCCGCCGTCCGGATCGTCATGGGCGGGCTGCTGCTGATGGCCTTCGCCGCCTGGGCGGTGCGCGGCGCCGGGCTGCGCCGGTTGCTGACCGGGCGCGGCGTCCGGTGGTGGCTCGGCGCGGGCGCGGTGGCGATGATCGCGTACCAGACGCTGTTCTTCGTCGCCGCCGCCCGGACCGGGGTCGCGATCGGCACCGTGGTCACCATCGGCGGCGCGCCCGCGTTCGCCGGGCTGATCGGCCTGGTCACCCGGCAGTCGGCGTTCAGCGGGCGCTGGGCGCTGGCCACGGCGGGCGCCGTGGCGGGCTGCGCCGCGCTGGTGCTCGGCGGCTCCGACGCCGGGGCGGACCCCCTCGGCATCGTGCTGGCACTGCTGTCGGGGTTCTCGTACGCGGTGTACGCGACGATCGCCGCGATGCTGATCGCGCGCGGCGAGGACGACCGTGCCGTCGCCGGCGCGCTGTTCGGGATCGCCGCGGTGCTGATCCTGCCGGTCCTCCTGGCCACCGGCCCGGGCTGGACGCTCGGCGCCACCGGCGCGCCGGTCGCGCTCTACCTGGGGGTGGTCGCCACGGCGGGCGCGTACGTGCTGTTCGCGCGCGGGCTGAAGACCACGCCCGCGACCGCCGCGACCACGCTCACGCTGGCCGAGCCCGCCGTCGCGGCGGTGCTCGGCCCCCCCGTGGTGGGGGAGCGGCGCGGCGGGGTGGC
>NZ_JBEZWH010000113.1:0-15482 GCF_040703975.1 Spirillospora sp. NPDC029432 | reverse complement strand
GGTGGCCGAAGTGAACGCCGCTCTCGAGCAGTTGCCGCATGGTGACGACGGGACCGGCCGGCGCCCGCCTGCCCGGCCGCGCCGGCGGTCAGCGCGAGATGACGCGCGGGACGACCCGGGGGAGCAGCCGGCTGCCCCGCGCCATGCCGCGCCCGATGCGTCCCAGGGGCGTGCGCGACGGATCCTCCGCCTGCTCCGCGCGCAGGTCGTCGATGATGCCCGCCACGGCCTCGCGCACCAGGTCGCGCACCTCCCGGACGGCCCCCTCGTCGTCCGCCCGGCCCGCCCACGGCGCCGTGTCGATCGGCGCGCCGAAGCGGTAGTAGAGGCGTTCGGGACGCGGGAACGGCGTGAGCCCGATACCGCGCGACAGGGGCGGGACGACGTCGTCCCGGTGGCCGCGCTCGCCCAGCACCGTACGGCCGAGGGCGCGCGCGGGCGCCAGCAGCGGGCTGCCCGGGTTCACGACGGTCGTGAACATCTCCTCCACGCCGACCGTGCCGAACGGGACGATCGGGCACCCCGCCTCGATCGCCATGCGGGCGAAGCCGAGCCGGTGCTCCCACTGGAGCCGGTAGCCCTCGCCGCGGTCGCGGGTGGCCTCGCGGGCGCCGCCGGGGAACACCACCACGATCTGCCCCGTGTCCAGCAGCGCGCGGCAGTTGTCGCGGGTGCCGTCGACCGAGCCGCCGAGGTCCATGATCCGGCGCCAGACGGGGACCTGCCAGTGCAGGTGGTCGGCCAGCGAGCGGACCCACACCCCGCGCCGCCGGTGGATCTCGAAGAAGATCAGCGGCGCGTCGATCACGCCGTACACCGTGTGGTTGCCGGCCAGCAGCGCCGGGCCGTGCCGGGGCACGTGCCGCAGCCCGTGGAAGACGGGCGAGGTCCACGCGCGCCAGGGCGCCAGCGCCAGGTTCGCCGCGCGGATCAGATGCTCGGACGGGGGAGTCCAGTCGGCAGGGGAGGCCATGGCGCGCCATCGTAACCGCGCGCTTTCACAGCAGCGCGGCGTACTCCCCGCCGTCGACCTGGAGCGCCGCCCCGGTCACGAACCCCGCCTGCGCCGAGCACAGGAACGCCACGCACGCCCCGAAGTCGGCCGGATCGCCGACCCGGCCCGCGGGGATGCCCGCCGCCACCTCGTCCAGGTCGTCCGCCAGCGACCGCAGCCGGTCGGTCGCGTGCGAGCCGGGGAGCAGCGAGTTCACCGTCACGCCGTCGGCGGCGACCTCCCGCGCCAGCGTCTTCAGGAAGCCCGTCGCGCCCGCCCGCGCCGTGTTGGACAGGATCAGCGACGCCGCGGGCTGCCGCACCGTGATCGAGGTGATCGCCACGATCCGGCCCCAGCGCCGCTCCCGCATCTCCGGCACGGCCGCCTTGCACATCGCCACCACGGACATCAGGTTGAGGTCGAGCGCCGGCCCGTACGCCTCGACCGGCGTCGACGCGAAGTCGCCCGCCGGCGGCCCGCCCGCGTTGGTGACCAGGACGTCCACACCGCCGAGCGCGTCCCGCGCCTCCTCGACGAACCCGGCCGCGCCCTCCGGCGACCCCACGTCCGCGACGATCGGGTGCACGTCCCCACCGAGCCGCGCGGCCGCCGCGTCCAGCCGCCCGCGGTCGCGCCCGCACACGGCCACCCGCGCGCCCTCGTCCAGCAGCGCCTTCGCCGCCGCGTACCCGAGCCCGCCGCTCGCCGCCGCCACCGCCGCCCGGCGGCCCTCCAGTCCGAGATCCACTCTCCGCAGGCTAGTACCTCGCGGTACGAGTCGACCGCGCCCGGACCGCTCCGGCGCCTCGTCGCCGAGGCATCGGGTTCCCGCCGATCCGGCGGCGAGTAGCATGACGCCGGTGCGCGACGTCCTCGAACACCTCCAGCGGCTGGGCATGTCGGGGTACGAGGCCAAGGCCTACGTCGCCCTGGTCGCCGCCAGCCGGCCGATCAACGGCTACGAGGTCGCCAAGCGCTCCGGGGTGCCGCGCAGCACCGTGTACGAGACGCTCGGCAAGCTGGTCGCGCGCGGCGCCGCGCACGAGCGGCGCGCCGGGCCCGGCGCCACCGAGTACCTGCCGCTCCCGCCCGAGGCCCTGATCGAGCGGCTGCGGCGCGAGTTCGACGGCTCGCTCACCGCGCTGGAGGACGCGCTGCCCGCCCTCGCCGCCGAACCCGAGGCACCCCCGCTGCACAACCTCACCGACGCCGAGGCCATGCTCGCCCGCGCCGCCGACGTGATCGCGGGCGCGTCCCGCGACCTGTTCCTGTCCGCCTGGCCGCAGGAGCTGGACCGGCTCGCACCGCGGGTCGAGGACGCCGCCGGCCGCGGCGCCGCCGTGTCGGTCATCGCGTTCGGCCCGGCCGACCTGCCCGGCGACGTCCGCGAGCACCGGCACGCGAAGGCCGTCCTGGACGACCTGGGCTACCGGCTGCTCGTGGTCGTCGGCGACCGCCGCGAGGCCGTCGTGGGCGGCTTCGGCGGCGCCGCCGCGTGGGGCATCTACACCGCCGACCCCGCCGTCGCGCTGATGGCCGCCGAGTACGTCCGCCAGGACATCGCCCTCCAGACCCTCGCCGACCACATCGGCCCCGCCGAACTCGACCGCCTCCTCGCCGCCGACCCCGGCCTGCGCCGCCTCCTGCGCCGCTGATCAGGAGGCGCTCGTCCGGCGCACGGCGTCCGTCACGACCTCGCTCATCTCGCCCGTATCCGCGTACACGGCGCGCTGCCGGCGGGCGCCGGAGCCGTCCTCCAGCAGGCGGCCGATCCCCAGCTCCACCGTCTCCAGATCGCCGTGGTCCTCCAGCGCCCCGGCCGCGTGCGCGAGCAGCGCGTCCATGACCTCGCGCGCCGGGACGGCCCGGTGCGCCAGCGGATGCACCAGCTCGCCGTCCAGCCCGGAACGGCTCGCGCGCCACATCGCCAGCCGCAGCAGGTCCGTCCGCACCGGATCGGGCGCCGTGCCCGCCCGCCACTCCCGCGCCGCCGTCTCCACCAGGCCCCGGACCAGCGCCGCGACGAGGGCGGCGTCCGGCGCGTTCAGGCACACGTCGGAGACCCGCACCTCCACCGTCGGGTAGTGCCGCGACAGCCGCGCGTCGAAATAGATCATGCCCTCGTCCAGCAGCGCCCCGGTCGCCAGCAGCCCGCCCACCGCCGCGCGGTACGCCGCCGCCGACCCGAACGGCTCCGTCGGGCCGCTGGACGGCCACCGCCCCCACACCTGCTGCCGCCAGCTCGCGTACCCCGAGTCCTTGCCCTGCCAGAACGGCGAGTTCGCCGTCAGCGCCAGCAGCGGCGGCAGCCAGGGCCGGATCCGGTCCAGGACGCCGACGCCCTCCTCGGGCGACTCCACGGCCACGTGCACATGGCAGCCGCAGGTGAGCTGCTCGTCGGCGGTCAGCCCGTACTCGTCGGCCATCTTCCGGTACCGGCGCGACGGAGTCAGCGTCGGCCGCACCTCCATCGGGTACGTCGCCAGCGCCGCCACCGCCGCGTCCACCCCGGCCGCCGCCACCGCCGCCGCCTGCCGCACGTCCCTGATCTGCCCGCACAGCTCGTCCAGCGACGAGCACGGCAGCGTGCACGTCTCCAGCTGCTGCCGCTGGAACTCGGTCTCCAGCAGGCCCGCGTTCCCCGCCCCGGCCAGCGGCACCCCGCCGTGCTCCCGCGCGAACCGGATCACCGCGTCCGCCACGGCGCGCGGCCCCCCGCCGCCCGGGTCCACGAGCAGCAACTCTTCCTCGACTCCGAACGTCCGTGGCTCCACCGTCCGGTTCTTCCCGAACGAAGCGGACTTACGACCAGTACGGCAGCAGCGCCTCGCCGATCGCCAGCTGGACCGGGCTCATCTCGGGCTCCCCGTCCTCGGCGTCCCACAGCGTGTTCTGCAGGACCCTCCCCAACGTCCACCCCGCCGCCCGCGCCCGCTCCAGCCCCAGCGCGTCCACCATCAGATCGAACCGCCACCGCACGGCCCGCGCGACATCGCCCCTGGCGACGATCTCGTCCCAGCGGTTGTCGAGCGCCGGCATCAGGTCGAACCCCGGGTCCCCGGCCAGCGGATTCGGATCGATCGCCAGCCAGGGCTCCCGCGTGCCGGCGAGCACGTTCTCGTAGTGCAGGTCCCAGTGCAGCAGCCGGTCCCCGCCCTCATCGGCCAGCTCCGCGACCGCGCCCGCGCACGCCTCCAGGATCGGCCGCCGTTCCGGATACGCCGCCACGGCCTCCGGCACCTGCCGGACCATCGCGTGCGCGATGCCGGTGAGCCGCCGCATCCCGTCCGGCGCGGGCCGCGCCACCAGCCGCCCGAGCAGCTCGGCCAGCAGCTTCAGCGCCTGCGCGTCGTCCTCGACCGCCATCAGCGACCGCTCCGCGTCCAGCCGCTCCAGCAGCAGCGCCCCCGCCCCGGGATCCTCGTCGAGCAGCCGGACGGCGCCCTGCCCGTCCCAGACCCGCAGCGCCCCGCCCTCGCCCTCGGACTCCTCGTTCACCATCCGGACCTTGAGCACGGCCGGCGTCCCGTCCTCCCGCACGACCGGCACCACGAGCCCCGCCATCCCGTGCCGCGGCTCCCCGTCCGGCACCAGCCCCCACCGCTCCAGGCACCCGTCCACCAGCCCCGGCAGCGCCGCGATCCAGGCCCGCCCCGCATCCCCGTTGAACCGCCCCTGATACTCCGCCAGCCGCTCAGGAACCTCGATCATCCCCATGCCCGCGAGCCTAGGCGGCGATCAGAGACGCTCGATCTCCGTCAGATCGATGTCGACCCCGAACGGCACCCCGAGCGTGAGGCGGCCCCGCTGGGAGCCGGTGAGCGAGTACCGCCCGCTGATCGGGTCGCGCTCGTGGACGGACACCTGGACGACGCCGTTCACCGGCTCCACGCGCCAGAAGAACGGGATACCGGCCTGGGCGTAGAGCTGCGGCTTCCGCTCGCGGTCCCGAATCTCGGACGCCGGCATGACGACCTCGATCACCAGGACGACGTCCCTGGCCCGGAAGCCGTTCTGTTCGAGCCCTCGGACCGCCTCGGCGTGCACGACCATCACGTCGGGTTCGGGCCGCTGCCGCTCGGCCAGCGTCACGGTCATGTCCCGTCGTACGGCCAGGTGTTCCGGCACGGTGCGGCGGAGGCCGGAGGCGAGGACGTCCTTGGCCAGGCTGTGGAACCCGTTCTGGCGGCTCGCGAGGACGATGCCGCCGTCGATCAGCTCGGCGTGCGGGGGGAGGTACGGCATGTGATCGAGGTCTTCCGCCCTGAAGCCCTCCGGCGGCGGCCTGAGCCAGTCCGGGACGGTGTTCAGGTCGTGGGTCGCCTCGGCCGTCATGGCGCCTCCTGCGAGATCCGGGCAGCGCTTCCCGGCGGGTTCCGGCGCCGGCCTCTCACGTCGCGTGTTCGGAGCGTTGCCTGCTGAAGCTACTCGGTTTCTCGGAGGTCAGGGGCGTTCTTGGCGGAGGGAGTCGAGGGATAGGAGGGCGACGTGGAGGGAGAGGCAGGAGTCGACGTCGTCGAGGCTCGTGCCGAGGACGCGTTCTATGCGGCGGAGGCGTTCGTAGAAGGCGGGGCGGGAGAGGTGGGCCTGCTGGGCGGCGACGGCCTTGTTGCGGCCGGTGTCGAGGTAGCGGCGGAGGACGCCGGTCAGGTCGGCGCCGCGGTCGGCGTCGTACTGGAGGAGGGGGCCCAGCTCGCGCTCGACGAAGGTCTGGATGCGGGCGTCGTCGCGGAGGAGGTGCAGGAGGCCGCGCAGGCGGAGGTCGGGGAGGCGGTAGAAGGGGCGGTCGCCGGAGGAGCGGCAGGCGACGTCGGCGACCTGCTCGGCCTCCAGGAACGAGCGGCGCACGTCGCGGACCGAGTCGACGATGGAGCCGGCGGCCATCACGGCGGGGGACTGGGCGCGGACGCGGGTGGCGACGGCGGACAGGGCGGTCTCGGCGTCGGCGCGGGCGGGCAGCGAGGCCAGGACGCCGACGCGGGAGCCGGGGCCGCCCTCGTCCAGGACGCCGACCAGGGCCGCGAGGCGGGCCTCCTTGCAGGCGGCGGCGGTGGTCTCGGCGAGCTCGGAGATCTCGGCGGGCTGGGCCGGGGTGCGGGGGCGGACGACGACGCCGAGGAGGCGGCGGCCGGACAGCGGGACGCCGAGGGCGCGGGCGCGGGCCGCGGCCTCCTGCGGGTCGGAGTAGGCGTGCTCCAGGATGCGGGCGATGATCGTGCCGTGCGCCTGGCGCTCGACGCTCTCGGCGTGCCGGTCCAGGAGGCGGCCGAGGGCGAGGGTGGTGGCGGCGCGCTCGATCAGCACGGTCTCGCGCGGGGTGGGCGGGGCGTCCAGCGTGATGATGAGGCGGCCCCAGTCCTCGCCGCGGGCGCCGACCGTGGTGACCAGCCAGCCGGACGCCTCGTCGTAGCCGGTGCGGCGGCCGGGCCGGACCGCGCGGGAGCGGGTCTCCCAGGCGGAGAGGAGCTCGGCCGGGTCGCGGCCGTCGGCGTCGGCGGCCAGCACCTGGTGGGAGAGGTTCTCCAGGACGACCGGGCGGCCGCCGAGCGCGGCGACCTGCCGGACGACCTCGTCGGTGGAGGCGCCCTCGACCGACAGCCGGGTGAAGATCTCGTGCAGCCGTTCGGAGGCGCGCAGCTCGGCGAACTGGTCCTGGACGATCCGCGCGTGGACGGACTCGGTGATGTCCACGAACGCGGGCTCGTGCGCCAGCATGACCACCGGCAGCCCGTGCTCCTCGGCGGCGGCGAGCAGGGCGGGCGGCAGGGCGGACGCGTACCGCCGGCCCAGCTCGATCATCAGGCCGCTGACGCCGACCTCGGCCAGCTCGGCGATGTAGGCGCGCAGCCGGGCGGGCTCGTCGGGCAGCGCGATGCCGGTGGTGAGGACCAGCTCGCCGCCGTGCAGCAGGTGGGCGATGTCGGTGACCTCGGCGACGTGCACCCAGCGGACGCGGTTGCCCAGCCGGTCGGCGCCGGCGACCACGTGCGGCTGGCCCCGGCGCACCGCGTCGAGGCCGAGGACGTCGGCCAGGGTCGGAAGCATCGTTTACACAGTGTAAATCCTGCACAGCGTCAAACCCCGGAACGCGATGCTGACAGTGTGGAGGTGGCCCGGGGCGGGGGCCGGGACGAGACTGGGGGCATGTCAGCCAGCCTGCTGCAGCGCCACCGGGCGGTCATGCCGTCGTGGCTCGCGCTCAACTACGCCGAACCGATCGAGATCGTCTCCGGCAAGGGGAGCCGGGTCACCGACGCCCAGGGCAAGGGGTACCTCGACTTCTTCACCGGCATCCTCACCAACATGATCGGGTACGACGTCCCGGAGGTCCGGGAGGCGGTGGAGCGGCAGCTGGCCACCGGCGTCGTGCACACCTCGACGTCCTACCTGATCGGCGGCCAGGTCGAGCTGGCCGAGAAGATCGCGCGGCTGTCCGGGATCCCGGACGCCAAGGTCTTCTTCACCAACTCGGGCACCGAGGCCAACGAGACCGCGCTGCTGCTGGCCGCGTACGCGCGGCGCACCGACCAGGTCCTCGCGATGCGGCAGAGCTACCACGGCCGGTCGTTCGGCGCGATCGGCGTCACGGGCAACCGGGCCTGGACGAACGTGTCGTACTCGCCCGTCCACGCCCACTTCCTGCACGGCACCGACCGCCACCTGCCGCAGTTCGCCGGCATGTCCGACGAGGCGTACACCGAGGCGTGCGTGCAGGACCTGCGGCACGTGCTGGCCACCGCGGCGGGCGGCGACGTCGCCGCGCTGATCGCCGAGCCGATCCAGGGCGTGGGCGGGTTCACGATGCCGCCGGACGGGCTGTACGCCGCGTACAAGGAGGTGCTGGACGAGTACGGCATCCTGCTGGTGTCCGACGAGGTGCAGACCGCGTGGGGCCGTACCGGGCAGGGCTTCTTCGGCATCGAGAACCACGGCGTGACCCCGGACGCGATGACGTTCGCCAAGGGGCTCGGGAACGGGTTCGCCGTCGGCGGCGTGGTCGCGCGCGCCGAGCTGATGGACGCGCTGCCCGCGGTCGGGCTGTCGACGTTCGGCGGCAACCCGGTCTCGATGGCGGCGGCCAACGCCACGCTGGACTACGTGCTGGAGCACGACCTCCAGGCCAACGCCGCCCGGCAGGGCGATGTGATCATCGGCGGGCTGCGCGCCGCCGCCGAGGGCCTGCCGGCCGTCCGCGACGTGCGCGGCAAGGGCCTGATGTTCGCCGTCGAGCTGGCCGACGCCCGCTCCGCCGGCGCCCTGATGGAGGCGTGCCGGGAGCGCGGCCTGCTGGTCGGCAAGGGCGGCCTGTACGGGAACGTCGTCCGGATGGCCCCGCCGCTGAACCTGACCGATGCCGAGGCCGCCGAAGGTCTCGCCATCCTTACCGCCTCCCTCGAAGCTCTGGACGCCTCATGACCAAGCACGTCACTCACTGGATCGGTTCCAAGCCCGTCAGCGGTTCATCCGGGCGGCAGGGCGACCTCTACGAGCCGTCCACCGGCGCCCTGGCGGGCAAGGTCGACTTCGCCGGGCCAGCCGAGGTGGACGCGGCGGTCGCCGCGGCGAAGGCGGCGTTCCCCGGCTGGCGGGACGCGTCGCTGGCGCGGCGCGCGAAAATCCTGTTCCGCTTCCGGGAACTGGTGGAGGGGCACCGCGACGAGCTGGCCCGGATCATCTCCGCCGAGCACGGCAAGGTCGTGTCGGACGCGGCCGGCGAGGTGGCCCGCGGCCTGGAGGTCGTCGAGTTCGCCTGCGGCATCCCGCACCTGCTCAAGGGCGGGTTCTCGGAGAACGTGTCGTCGCGGGTGGACGCCTACTCGATCCTGCAGCCGCTCGGCGTGGTCGCCGGGATCACCCCGTTCAACTTCCCGGCGATGGTGCCGATGTGGATGTTCCCGGTGGCCATCGCCTGCGGGAACACGTTCGTGCTCAAGCCGTCGGAGAAGGACCCGTCGGCGTCGGTGCGGCTCGCCGAGCTGTGGGCCGACGCGGGGCTGCCCGACGGCGTGTTCAACGTCCTGCACGGCGACAAGGCCGCGGTGGACGGACTGCTGCACCACGACGACGTCAAGGCGGTCAGCTTCGTCGGCTCCACCCCGATCGCCCGCTACATCTACGAGACCGCCGCCCGGAACGGCAAGCGGGTGCAGGCGCTCGGCGGCGCCAAGAACCACATGGTGGTGCTGCCCGACGCCGACCTCGACCTGGCCGCGGACGCGGCGGTCTCGGCCGGGTTCGGCTCGGCCGGCGAGCGCTGCATGGCGATCTCCGTGGTCGTCGCCGTGGACCCGGCCGGCGACGAGCTGGTCGCGAAGGTGAAGGAGCGCGTCGCCCGGCTGAAGGTCGGCCCCGGCGACGACCCCGAGTCCGAGATGGGCCCGCTCGTCACCCGCGCGCACCGCGACAAGGTCGCCTCGTACCTCGACTCCGGCGTCGCCCAGGGCGCCGTGCTGGCCGTGGACGGGCGCGAGGGACTGCCGCCCGGCGACGGCTTCTGGCTGGGCCCGACCGTGCTCGACCACGTGACGCCCGAGATGGACGCCTACCGCGACGAGATCTTCGGCCCCGTCCTGTCGGTGGTGCGCGCCGGGTCGTACGAGGAGGCCATGGACCTGCTGGACGCCAACCCGTACGGCAACGGCACCGCCATCTTCACCAACGACGGCGGCGCGGCCCGCCGCTTCCAGAACGAGGTGGAGGTCGGCATGGTCGGCATCAACGTGCCGATCCCGGTGCCGATGGCGTACTACTCGTTCGGCGGCTGGAAGGCGTCGCTGTTCGGCGACAGCCATGCGCACGGCATGGAGGGCGTGCACTTCTACACGCGCACCAAGGCCGTCACGGCACGGTGGCTCGATCCGAGTCACGGGGGAGTGCAGCTGGGGTTCCCGACGAACGGCTGACGCCCGGCCGCCGGGGCCGCCCGGCGCGCGTGACGGCGAGCCCGGCGGCCAGGCAGGCGAACGGCATCGCGGGCACCACGTACCGGTAGTCGAAGTCCGCGCTCGCGATCGGGAACACCAGCAGCGTCGCCGCGCCGCCCCAGGCCAGCAGCGCGGCGCGGCGGTCGCGGGCGGTCGCGATCCCGGCGGCGCCGAGGGCGAACAGCAGCCCCAGCGCCGGCCCCGGCAGGTACACGGCCTCCTGGTACGCGACCATGCGGTCCGCGTGCGGTCGCACGACCCGGTTGGGGTGGACGGAGCGCTCGTAGCGGATCGCGTCCATCATCGCCGTACCGCCCCCGCCGCCCCAGCCCCGCCCTCCGGGGAAGATCTGCGGCTGGTTCTGGAAGTGGTAGAGCGACTCGGTCGCGGCCGTCGGATGCGGGAACCGGTGCGGGCTGAACGCCTTGCCCAGGCCGTCCCCGACCGTCCGCAGGTAGTCGCCGGGCTGGGCGAGGATCGCGCGTACGGCGAAGTCCCGCAGCGTCGCGTTGTGCTCGGGGTCGGTGACGTTCTCGTACAGGATCCGGGGCGGCGCCTCCGACCGCCAGATGAGGTGCCCGGGCGCGTGGCCCGCCGCCCTGAGCTCCGGGTCGAGGCAGAGCGCCTCCTGGTGGGACGGCGGCTTCATCCGCGCGCAGTCGGCGAACGGGGCGGTGCGCCCCCACAGGTAGAGGCCGTCGCTGGTGGTGAGCGAGTAGGAGCCGAGGACCGAGTGGAACCAGACCGCGTACGCGACGAGCGGCGCGGCCGCCGCCGCTCCGAACACCAGGGCGGGCCGCCATCCGCCGCGGCGGAGCAGCAGGAACAGCAGCGCGAGCGGGACCAGCGGCGCTCCGGCCGACCGCACCAGTACGGCGTACCCCAGCAGTAGCCCGGCGGCGAGCGCCATCCACCAGGCGGGGCCGCGCGGCTCCGTTCCGCCGTTACGGGACGGCAGCGTCCGCCATAGGAGGAGCGCCAGTGCCGCTGCGATGAGGAACGTGAACAGCGCCTCCGCCATGAGCAGGTGCTCAAGCTGGATCTGGTACGCGTCGTACAGGATCGGCAGCGTGCACAGCGTCGCGCCCCATCCGGGCAGGCGGGCGCGCCGGAGCAGGGCGTACACCAGGATCGCGACCACCAGCCCCATGAGGTGCTGGAGGACGGCCACCAGGGCGAGGCTGTGCGCAGGTTCGAGCAGCCGCAGCAGGAACGAGTAGCCGATCGTCTTGCTGGGCGAGGGCTCGGGGCGCAGCGCGCGGCCGAGGTAGAAGTAGGAGTCGCCGGTGAACCACAGGACGCCGGGGTGGCCGAGCGTGGCCACGCAGCGGACGGCGGCCCCGCCGAGGAGCGCCACCACGAACGGCAGATGGGACGCACCCGGACGAAACGCCCATATTCCACTAAATATGGTTGAAAGGCGCCGCGCGGCAGGCGGTCGCGGGGAATCGTTCTCGGTCACAAGGGGCACCACCGTAAACGCCGCCGGTGACCGGAAGGTGAACGCCGCGTGGCCCGGCCGCGACCGAGCGTGCCGAATGTGACGGCCGGTGCGCCGGGGACTCCGGGGCTCACGGCGCCCGGTCCTATGCGCAGGTCGCCCGCCGAAATTTTCTTCCGCCCGCAGATTTCCGTCGTCAATTTCCGTCGCGACGGGTCCGACAAATAATAGCTACAAGTGTTGACTGCCTCTGTGGTGTTCGCCACAATCTGATTGTCTCTTTTAAATGGAGACGCAAATAAAAAAGGCCGCGGCCCGGGATCGGGCCGGGGCGAACGGGGTCCGCAGGAGAGCCGCGCCATGACCGCAGACGACCACCACACGGCCGAGGCGCAGGCGCTCGGCCGGCGCTTCCCGGGGTGGACCGTCTGGTTCGGGCCCTTCACCCGGCGCTGGTGGGCGCTGCCGCCGCGGGAGCGCGACGGCGGGTTCGTCGAGGCCGAGACCCCCCAGACGCTGATCGCACGGATCGAGGTGGTCCAGCACGCCGAAGACCCCACCCAGCCCGGCGAACCCGCCCGGCCGGCGACCGGCGACGGTCTCCGCCCGGCGGGACGGGACCCCCGGCAGGACGCGTGGCGGCCCTCGAATCTCCTCCGTCTCGAGGGCATCACACCGTCATCGTTCCGCCGGGTGCCGGCGATCGCGTGGCCAGGCAGCACTGCAAGGTGATCCGCTGTTCCCCAACCTCGCCACGCCCGCCGGTGCCGCCGCGGCCCCGGGACGGACAGTAGCCCGCGCCATATCCCTCTCCAGCAACCTCCGTGTATGGCGCGGACGCCAGCACCCGCTGTCCCCCCGGGCCGCGGCGGTCCTTTTTCGCAGGGCGGAAGGGGCGCGGCCCGAAACGGCCGGAAAATGCATTCAGGAATGGCTGAAAACAGCACTGTGACAGTTGTGGCGAAACCCGCGACGGTGTGAGATCCGCCGGATGCGGGCCGTGTCACGGCGGCGGAGACGCTACGCTGCGCCGACGGGCGTCCGCGACGGGGACGGCCGGGTGACGAGGCGAGCGGGAGCGACATCGACATGAGGCTGAGGGCCAAGGTGCCGGTGGCGGTGCTGGCCGCGGGAGCGGCGGTCCTGGCGCTGGGCGGCGCGTGCAGCGGCGGCGAGGACGCCGGTGAGGCGGAGCGGCCGGCCGGCGCGGTCCGGGTGGCGAGCACGCTCGGCCCGGGCGAGGGCTCGCTGAGCCTGGTGACGCTGGCCGACGACCTGGAGAACGGCGGCAAGGACCCCCGCGTCGACTGGGTCACGCCGTTCGAGGAGCGCACCGGCTGCAAGGTCAGCTGGAAGGTCGCCGACGGCGTCCAGGAGATGACCGACCTCATGCAGAACCCGGGCCGCACCTACGACGGCGTCGCCGCCCCGCCCGAGGTCGCCGGCCGGCTGATCGACAACGGCCACATCACGCCGGTCAACCCCAACCTCGTGGACGGCTACAAGAAGCTGGAGCCGCGGCTGCGCGACCTCCTCAAGGAGGACGGCAAGGTCTACGGCGTCCCGTACGTGTGGGGCTCCAACCTCCTCATGTACGACACCCGCGCGACGGCGGCCCCCCAGAACTGGGCCTCGCTCTTCGACCCCGCCCAGGCGAAGCGGTTCTCCGGCCGGATCATCATGCGGGACAGCCCGCTGGTGATCGCCGAGGCCGCGCTCTACCTGAAGGGCGAGCGCCGCAAGCTGAAGATCGGCGACCCGTACTCGCTGACCCGCAAGCAGCTGGACGCGGCCGCGAAGGTGGTCGCCGAGCAGCGCCCGCACGTCGAGTCGTACTGGGAGAAGCCCGCCGAGGCGGTCAGCGCGTTCGCCGGCGGGCAGGCCGCGCTGGGCCAGGTGTGGCCGTACCAGGTGGACGTCCTCACCCGCGCCGGCAAGCCCGTCCAGGGCGTGGTCCCGTCCGGCGGGGTCACCGGCTGGATGAAGGCCTGGATGATCGGCGCCCGCGCCGAGCACCCGAACTGCATGTACCAGTGGCTCCAGTGGACCTCGTCCCCGGACGTCCAGCAGCAGGTGGCCGAGTGGTCGGGCGTCGCGCCGGCCAACCCGCAGGCCTGCTCCGGCGACCGCCTCGGCGCCGGCTTCTGCAACGCCTACCGGGTCGGCGACCGCGCCTACCTGGACAAGGTGATCTTCGCGCACACGCCGACCAGGCAGTGCGGCCGCGACCGCGACGGCAAGCGCGACTGCACGGACTACGCCGAGTGGACCAGAGCCTGGAACGAGGCCACCCGGCCGGAGACGAAGCCGGCGGGCACGCCGGCGACCGGCGGCCCGGCGACGACCCCGGCGACCAGGCCGGCGAACTGAGCCGCGGCGAGTTTAGATAGGCGCGCCCGGCCGCCCCCAGCCGGGCGCGCCTTGACGGGTGGTCCCGGGCCTCCCCCCGATGGCCCGGGTCACCCTTCCTCCTGGAGAGATCTCCCAGTCGCCGGTCTCCTCGGGCACCGGCGCCGCCGGAGCCCGCCGCGTCGGCGGGCGTCCGGCTCGGGTGGTCGGCCCCGGCGGGCGGGCGGGCCCGCGGGGAGCCGGCAGGGCGGGTGCGCAATCGTCGCACGCGAACACCCCTTGGCCGTCGGGCAGCAGCCCCACGCGCAGTCGCGGCCGCGGCCACTTCTTGTGGCAGACGACGCAGGCGTCGCCCTGGCGCTGCGCGGCGCTCAGCACGCCGGGATCGAACCGCGGTTCGCCCGTCTGGCCCATTGCCCTTCTCCCCTGTACGGCGGGAGCCGACATCACAGGATCCTTTATAGGCGCTGAAAAGTGATCCTCCTGTTACTCCAAGTGAAAATGGCGGCAAAGGACCTGGTACGGGCATCCGCGGCCAGATCATGGTCCGGCGGGACGATCAACGACTGCCGTTCGCCCAGCCCCGCTTGGAGATCGCGGTGCGGGCGGGGCGGGACCCGGGTCCGGACTTTGCTCTCCGTTTGGCGCTATCGACATACAAAGGAGGCATGCGGGTACGAGATACCGCTCGCCTCCCGTGGGCGTCCGGCGTTCCGCTCCTGGGCGCGCCCGCGGCGGCGGGTGAACGCCTCCCCGGGGACGCCGTCCTCGCCGCCGTGCTGGCCGGGATCTGCCTGGTCCTGATCGTGCTGCTCGGCGCGGGGATCAGGGCGTACCGGAGCGCGGCGGCCCGCGCCCGGCACCGCCGCCGGGAGGTGCGGGCGCTGGCGGCGGAGGCGGCCGAGGCCGCGGCGGCCGGGCCGCTCGGCGGGGCGCGGGTGGCGGTGCCCGGCGACGACGACCTCGCCCTGCTGGCCCGCACGCTCAACGCGACCCAGGACCGGCTGGAGCGCGCGATCGACCAGCAGCGCCAGTTCGCCTCCGACGCCTCGCACGAGCTGCGCACGCCCGTCACCGGCCTGCGCACCAGGATCGAGGTGGCGCTGGCCGACCCGGACGGAACGGACCTGGTGGGGACGCTGCGGGACGCGCTGGGCGACGCCGAGCGGCTGCAGCGGATCGTGACCGACCTGCTGGCGCTGACCCGCATCGACGCGGGGACGGTGCCGGCCGTCACGCCGCTGGACCTGACCGGCCTCGTCCGGGCCGAGCTGTCGGGCCGCTCGGACCGGGTGCCGGTGCGCAGCCGGCTGGAGGAGGGCGTGTCGGTGCGGGTGAACCGGCTCCAGATGTGCCGCGTGCTGGTGAGCCTGCTCAGCAACGCCGAGCGGTACGCGTGCGAGGACATCGAGGTGTGCCTGGTCGCGGACGGCGGCGAGGCGGTGCTGGAGGTCCGCGACGACGGGCCCGGGATCGCCTCGGGCGACCGGGAGCGGGTCTTCGAGCGGTTCGCCCGGGTGGACTCGGCCCGCAGCCGGGCCGCCGGCGGCAGCGGGCTGGGCCTCGCGGTCGCCCGGGAGATCGTGACGGCGCACGGCGGGAGCCTGTACGTGGGGTCCAGCGAGCGCGGCGCCCGCCTCATCCTGCGGCTGCCCCTCTACCGGGACGGGGACGGCCCTGACCCGCGAGGGCTACTCGGTCGCCGACATCGCCGCCCAGCTCCACCTGGCGGAGGGCACCGTCCGCAACTACCTCTCCAACGCGATGCAGAAGA
>NZ_JBEZWH010000112.1:0-15675 GCF_040703975.1 Spirillospora sp. NPDC029432 | reverse complement strand
CTCCTCCTGGAGCGCCGCCACCCGGTCCAGCGACTCGACGTACACGTGGGACGCGCGGCGTTCGATGTCGCAGTCGATGCCCAGCTCGGCGGCGGCCGCGACGGTGCTGTTCACCGACGTCGTCGGCTCGACCGCGACGCGGGCCCGGCTCGGCGAGCGGCTGGCCGACGGCCACTTCGCGGGCGTCTACAAGGCTCTGTACGGCGCCGCCACCGCGGCCGGGGCCGTCTACACCAAGAGCCTCGGCGACGGGCTGATGGCCGTGTTCGCGTCGGCGACCGCCGGGCTGGAGGCGGCCGTCGCCGTGCAGCGCGCGATGGCCGGCGAGAGCGACCGGGCGGCCGAGCCGGTCGCGGTGCGCGCCGCGCTGAGCGTCGGCGACGTGCGCTGGCACGAGCACGACGTCAGCGGCCTGCCGACGGTGGAGGCCGCGCGGCTGATGGCCCTGGCCGGGGGCGGTGAGGTGCTGTGCACCGAGCTGGTCCGGCGGATGGCGCGCGACCGCGGCGGGCACGAGTTCAAGGACCGCGGGCGGCTCCCGGCCAAGGGCCTGCGGGCCCCGCTGCGCACCTACGAGCTGCTGTGGCGCAACTCCGGCGACGATCCGGCGCCGCGGCTGCCGTCGTGGCTGGACGCCGGGCACGTGCTGCCGTTCGTCGGCCGCGAGGCCGAGCTGGCCGCGCTGGACGCCGAGCTGGCGGCGGCCGAGCTCGGCACCCGGGTGGTGATCCTCCAGGGCGAGCCGGGCGTGGGCAAGACCCGGCTGGCCTCGGTCGCCGCGCGGCGCGCCGCCGACCGCCGTTTCACCGTGCTGGCCGGGCGCTGCACCGATCCCGCGCGGCAGGCGTACGAGCCGATCGCGGCGGCGGTGGAGCGGCTGGCCCGGGACGCCCCGGCGCTGCTGCTGCGGGCCGGGGTCGACCGGCGGTGCGGGCAGCTGGTCCGGCTGGCGCCGTCGCTGGCCGCGCCGCCGCTGGAGCTCGCCGTACCGCCGGCGACCGAGCCGGTGTCGGAGCGCTACCAGCTGGCCGCCGCCGCGCGCACGCTGGTCGAACGGCTCGCGTCGGTGGGCCCGGTGCTGCTGGTCGTCGACGACCTGCAGTGGGCGACGGCCGAGTCCCTGGAGATGCTGCGGGCGCTGGTCTTCGAGGCGGACGGGCTGCCGCTGCTGGTCCTGGCGACCTCGCGGCCCGTCCCGGCGGACGCGCCCGGCCCGGCCGCGGCGGGCTGGCACGGGCTGGAGGCCGAGAGCCGGATCGTCCCGGTGGAGCCGTTCGGGGTGGCCGACGTGTCCGAGGCGCTGCGCGCGGTCGCGCGCCGCTCGGCGCCCGGCGCCGCCCGGCTGCACCAGATCACCGGCGGGAACGCGTTCCTGGTCAGCGAGGTCGCCCGGGAGCTGGTGGCCGGCGGCGACCTGGACCGGATCGCCGTGCCGGACTCGGTCACCCGCATGGTGGTGGCGCGGCTGGCGAGGCTCCGTCCGGGCGCCCGCGACCTGGTCAACCTGCTCGCGGTCGGGGAGCGGATGGGCTCGGCCGAGCTGCGGGTGGCGCTGCGCATGGACGAGGCCGCCTTCGTCGACGTGATCGAGGAGGTCATGGCGAGCGGCCTGGTCACGATGGCGGCGACCGGCGCGTGCCGGTTCTCGCACGAGCTGATCAGGTCGGCCGCGTACGGCGCGCTCTCCGCGCCGCGCGCCGCGCTGCTGCACGGCCGGGTCGCCGAGGCGCTCCGCGACGCCGACCCGCGCGTCATGGAGTCGCGGCCGTACGTCGTCGCGGCGCACCTGCTCGCCGCCGCCCGCGGCGGCCACGACCCGGCCCGGATCGCCGCGGCCGCCGACGCGGCCGGGCACGCGGCGGCGCAGGCGCTGGCCCGGCTGGCGCACCAGGAGGCCGTCACCTGGTGCCGCGGCCTGCTCGAACTGCTCGACCGCGACCCGGCCGCCGGCCCGGAGCGCCGCGCCGAGGCGCTGGTGCGGTGCGGCCGCGCGATGTGGCTGGCCGGGGACCCGGAGGGCCGCCCCACGCTGGCCAAGGCGGCGGCGCTCGCCCAGGAGTGCGGGCGCGGCGACCTGGTCGTGGCGGCGGCGGTCGCCGAGGACCGCGGCTTCTTCAGCATGACGGCCGCCGCCGACGCCGGCCGGATCGAGCTGCTCACCCGCGCCCGCGACCTGGTCGACCCGGCCGACCTGCGCACCCGGGCGCTGCTGACCGCGCAGCTGGCCGCCGAGCTGACCTGGGCCAGGGACGGCGACCGCCGGTACGCGCTGAGCGACGAGGCGGTCGCGCTGGCCCGCGAGTCCGCCGACCCGGCCACGCTGGTGAGCGTCCTCGGCCTGCGCAGCCTGACGGTCATCCCGGCCGTACCGCTGGAACGCCGCCTGCGGGACGGCCAGGAGATGCTCCAGGCGGCTCTGCGCACCGGCGACGACCTGGCGCTGTTCCACGCCACGTTCCAGCGCATCCCGCCGGTCCTCGAACGCGGCGACATGGACATCGTCGCGACGTTCCTGGAGCACGCCGACGAGCTGGCGCGGCGGCTGTGCCAGCCGCACCTGGTGTGGCTGGTCGGCATGTGCCGTACCGGGCTCATCCTGCTGCGCGGCGACCTGGAGGCCGCCGAGCGGTCCTCGCTCGCGGCGCTGGAGATGGGCTCCAAGCTGGGGCGCCGCCTGGAGGCGCTGGCCTTCCACGCCGAGCAGATCGGCGAGATCCGCCGCTTCCAGGGGCGGCTCGGAGAGCTGCGCGACCGGCTCCGCCGCGCCTCGGAGAGCCCGCGGGTCGATCCCGTGCACGCCATCCTGCGGTTCCTGTGCGAGCTGGACGACGCCGAGGCCGGGCCCGCGCTCGAGCGCGTCCTCGCCGAGCACGGCCTGATCCCGCGCGCTGACCTGGCGCGGCGCCCGGCCCTGGACAACCTGGCGTACGCCGCCTGCCGCCTCGGCCGCGGCGACCTGATCGGCCCGCTGTACGAGGCGCTCGCCCCGCACGGCGACACGTTCGGCACCTCGGCGGTCGGGCACCACTGCGGCCACCACTACCTGGCGCTGCTGTCGGCCGCGTCCGGCGAGACCGGCCGCGCCGGCGAGCACTTCGAGGCCGCCGCCGCGGTGCACGAGCGCTGCGGCGCCGCGCTGCTGGGCGCCGAGTCGCTGCTGGACTGGGCGGACCTGCGCGACCGCACGGGCGCCGCCGGGCCGGACACCGCGGACCTGCGCCGCCGCGCCGCCGCGCTGATCGAGGGCCGCGGCGCCGTGCTCCTCGAACGCCGCCTCGCGGCCCGCCCCTGAGGGCATGTATCACCGCCCCCGCCCCGCGGCTCTCTTTGAGGTACCGAGCGATTCGCAGGGGGGCGCATGCAGGCCAACGATGTCCGGCTCATCCGGGTCTTCACCACCAACAAGCCGGGGGCGTCCCAGGACCCGACGCCCAACGCGCTGGGCGGCACCCGGATGGGCGAGTTCTACCTGGTGATCGCGGCGGAGTCCGGTGACGGCCTGGGGGAGGCCGAGGCGCCGTACACGCTGATCACCAGCGCGGCCTCCACCTCGGGGGGCATGACCACGTTCGCCCGGCGGCGGGACGTCGAGACGGTCACGGCCGGGAAGTTCGGCTGGACCGATCTCGGCGCCCACGCCGGCTACGCCAAGCTCGACACGCTGATGGTGCCGGTGGAGCGGTTCCCCGTGGGCGACGCGTACCGGTTCACGGTGACGCTGCTCGCCGCCGGCGGGATCGTGTCCACGCTGCACAGCAACGAGTTCGTCATCGTGTGACCGCGTCGGGCTCCTGGGACGGCCGCAGGGCGGCGAGCGCGGCCCGCGGGTCGTCGGTGTAGAAGCGGACGGACGTCACCTCGGCCCGCCCGCCGAGCGGCCGGACGGCGGTGACGGGGCCGGTCAGCTCGACCACGACGCTGGTCTGGGACCCGACGACGACCGCGAGGCCGCCGTCCTCGATCCTGATCAGGCCGTTCTCGTTGTAGTTGCGCACCTGCCGGACGGCGGCGATCCGCTCGCGCGGGATCCGCAGGTCGAAGAACGCCCCGTAGCGCAGCCGCAGCTCGCCGTCCGAGACCACGTGCGGGCGGCTGACGCAGGCCGCGATCACCGCCAGCACGATCAGCACCGAGTACGCGTCGATCACGAAGACCACGGCCCGCAGCCAGGCCGGGGCGCCGACCGCCCGCAGGATGATCTCCAGTCCGACCAGCTCGATCAGCATGGCGACGAGGAAGGCCGCCATGGTGGCCGTCTGGGCGCCGGAGTAGGGGAGCGGGGTGTCGCCGGGCCCGACCCCGTCCCGCCGCCGCCTCGCCCACAGGACGAGGCTGCGCATGTGCACCGCCTCGAAGGCCATGATCCGCCGCGCCACGTCCCCGACCGGCCGCTCCGGCTTCATCCTCATCTCCCTGGTCCCCCTCGGTCCGTACCGCCGTCTTCCCGGTCTCCGGGCGGCAGTCCCTCGCGTGCCCTCGCCCGCAGCGTGCGGACGAGCAGGCGGAACGCCTCGGCCTGCGCGGGCGCCATCTCCTGGCCCATCTCCGCCAGCCAGCCGCCGGTGGCGGGGTCCTCCAGGCTGGCGATCATCACCGCGGCCATCTCGCCGGGGATGTAGTCGGCCATCTCGCGGGCGACCTCGGCGACGCGCGGGTCGCCGGGGGCCGCGCCGGCCAGCTCGTCCAGCCGGGCGTACAGCGCCGTCCCGCGCTCGGCCATGCCCGGCGCGGTGAGCGGCCGGAGCAGTTCGGCGTACTCCGACCGGTCGCCGTCGGCCGCCCCGGTGTCGATCATCATCATCAGCTCGCGGTCGAACCGGCCGATGGCGGTGCCGCCGTCCGGCGGCAGCTCGCGCAGCACGGCGGCCATGGCCGGCGACACCGCCGCGTCGGGATGGACGTCGGACTCGGCGAGGAGGGCGGCCAGCCGCTCGCGGCGGGCCGTGATCGCCTCCTGCTGCCGGGCCAGGTCGGCGTCCAGCTCCTGGAGCACCTCGCGCAGCTCCCGGCCCCGGTCGTCGGCCAGCACGTCGCGGATCTCGTCCAGCGACAGGCCCAGCTCGGTCAGCCGCCGGATCCGGGCGAGCGCGACCGCGTCCCGGAGCCGGTACTCGCGGTAGCCGTTGGCCAGCCGCTCCGGCTCGGGCAGCAGTCCCTGGTGGTGGTAGTGCCGCACGGTACGGGTGGACACCCCGACCAGCGCGGCGAGTTCGCCGATCCGCATGCCTCCATTAGAAACGTTGACGCCGCGGCAAGGTCAAAGCGGCCGCTCCGCCGTGGCCGAGGAGGTCCGGCAGCGCTCGGCCAGGAGGTCCGCCAGCGGCTCGCGGCGGACGCAGGCGTCGAACGCGAACGAGTCGGCCAGGGCGTCCAGCTCGCCGTCGTCCAGGCCCCGGAACAGGTCCGCGTACTCGACCGCCAGCGGCTGCGCGAACAGGATGTGCCGCATCAGATCCTCGGTGAACTTGCGGCGCCCGAAGGGGTACGGGTCGAAGTCCGGGTACTCCTCGGCCATGAACGCGTGCACCGGCTCGGTCAGGTGCCGCACGCCCTCGTCCGTGGACCCCCAGTGGTCGGCCCCGAGCCGCGCCTTCTTGGCCTGGAACGCCCCGAACCGTCGGGCGTGCGGACCGCCGGGGTCGGTGTGGACGAGGCCTTGGAGCCCGACGTCCTTGTACGTCCACAGCGACCAGCCGGCGCCGTGGGCGTCGTAGATGTCGAGCTGGTCGCGCAGGATCCGGTAGCGCTGCGCGTCCCGCTCCGGGTCACCGGTGTAGACGGGGCCGAACTCGCCGACCCAGATGGGGGTGCCGGTACGGCGCTGGTACGCGGTGCGTTCGAGGAACTTCTCCGCGAGCTGGTCGCGGTCCACCCACACGCCCTCCGTGATGCCGGGGTACGGGCCGCCGTACACGAAGCCCGCGAGCGCGTAGTCGTGGCAGGTGTAGACGGTGTTCTCGCGCGGTTCGCCGAACATGTCGAAGCGGGTGGAGTAGGTGTTGCCGTCCAGGAAGAGCGTGTGCCGGGGGTCGGCCTCCCGGACGGCGTCGGCGAGCCGGGCGTAGAACGGCCCGATGACCTCGCCGGTGGGGTCGGCGGGCTCGTTCAGCAGGTTGTGGCCGGCGACCCACGGGTGGCCGGCGTACCGGTCGGCGATCGCCTGCCACAGGTTGACGACCCGGTCCTGGAAGTGCGGGTGCTCCCAGAGCATCGGCACGTGGACGGGGTTGTCGCTGTGCCAGTGGTGGTTCTGCGCGCCGGGCGCGGCGTGCAGGTCCAGGACGGTGTAGAGGCCGTGCCGCGCGCAGATGTCGATCACCCGGTCCAGCTGGGCGAACCCCGACTCGATGATCTTGAACGGGGTGCGGTCGTCCTCGAAGTGCCGGTAGTTCAGCGGCAGCCGCACGCAATTGAGGCCGAGCGAGGCGAGGTAGGCGGCGTCCGCGTCGGTGAAGAACGCGGTGAGCAGCCGGTCGAAGAACCGCCGGTACCGCTCCTCGCCGAGGACGCCCAGCACCGCCCGGCGCATCAGCGTCTCGGTCGCCGGGTAGCCGGTGATGAAGTTCTCCATGTTCATCCAGCCGCCGAGGCCGACCCCGCGCAGCCGCACGTCGGCGCCGGTGCCGTCGGCGAGCCGGTCGCCGGCCACCCGCAGGAACCGCTGGTCGTCGGTCATGTGCACTCCGTTCCTCGTTCTCGGTTCCTCGTTCTCATCACTTGCCGAACCCGGCGGTCAGCCCGCCGACCAGGCGCCTGCGCCCGATCAGGTAGAAGGCGAACACCGGCAGGACCGACAGCGTCATCGCCGCCATCAGCGCCGGCACGTTGGAGGTGTACTGGCCCTGGAGGCTCCACAGGCCCATCGTGAGCACGCGGCGGTCCTCCGACTGCGTCAGGACCAGGGGGAACAGGAAGCCGTTCCAGGCGTTGACGGCCACGTAGATCCCGACCGTGACCAGGCCGGGACGGCTCAGCGGCAGGACGAGCGCGCGCAGCACCCGGACCGGCCCGCCGCCGTCGATCGCCATCGCCTCGTACAGCTCCTCGGGGATGTCGCGCAGCGTGGTGGTGAGCACGAGCACCGCCATCGGCAGCAGGAACGCGGCGGTCGGCAGCACGATCCCGGCGAGCGAGTCGTACAGGTGCAGCCGGGTGATGATCAGGTAGACCGGGACGATCACCGCCTGGGACGGGATGGCCAGCCCGAGCAGCAGCAGCGAGAAACCGCCCCGCAGCAGCGGCCCGGAGCCGCGGACGATCGCGTACGCCGCGGGCAGCGCCAGGACCAGCACCAGCGCGACGGACGCGGCCGTCACGATCGTTGTATTGAGCAGGTAGCGGCCGAACCCGCCGCCGAGCACGGTGGAGTAGTTCTCCAGGGTGGGGGACGTAGGCGCGGACAGCGGGCCCGCCGTCAGGTAGTCCTCCCGGGTGCGCAGGCTCACCGCGACCAGGTAGTACAGGGGGACGCCCACCACCACGAGCCAGGCGAGCGCGGCCGCCATGGCGAGCGGGTTCGCGCGCCGCGCGGCGGCGAGCGGGCGGGCGCGCCACGCCGCCGCGGCGCCCTTCGGCGGGGCGGCGGCCGGCCGCGTGTGCACGGTCACATCCCCTCCCGCCTGCTGCGCATCGACGCGAACCCGGTGGTCCGGACGATCACGATGGACAGCGCGGTCCCGACCACCACCAGCAGCACGGCGAGCGCGCTGGCGTAGCCCATCTCGAACGCGGAGAAGCCGGTCAGGTACATGTGCAGCGGCAGCACGCGGGTCGCGGTGCCCGGCCCGCCGCCGGTCATGAGCAGGATCGTCTCGAAGTAGGTGAACGACCCGACCAGGATCAGCACCGTGGACGACACGACGGTGTACCGCAGCTGCGGCAGCGTGATCGAGAAGAACCGCCGCACCCGGCCGGCGCCGTCGATGGCCGCCGCGTCGTACAGCACCTCCGGGATCTGCCGGGCGCCGGCCTGGTAGAGCAGCACGTGGAACGGGACGAACTGCCACGACACCACGAGCACCACGGCGGCCAGCGCCCGGGACGGCTCGCCGAGGATGTCGCCGTCCCGGGCCAGCAGCAGCGGGCCGACGAGGTCGGCCAGGCCGAAGTTCGGGTCCAGCAGCGACTGCCACAGCAACGCCACCGCCGCGTTCGACATCAGCAGCGGCACGAAGAACACCGCGCTCAGCGCCGCCCGCCCCCGGCCGCGGCCGGCGGCCCAGACCCCGAGCAGCAGGCTGACCGGGGTCTGCACGCACCAGGCGGCCGCGGTGAGGATCAGCGACAGCCGCAGCGAGCCGGGCAGCGCCGCGTCCTCGCCCATCCGCGTCCAGTTCGCAGTGCCGGCCCACTGCGGGGAGCCGAGGCCGTTCCACGCCGTGAAGCTGAGGACGGCGACCAGCGCCAGCGGCGCCACCGCGAAGACCGCGAAGAAGGCGAGGGCGGGCGCCGCCCACACCGCTCCCGGGCGCTGCCTCACTTGGCCTTGCCCATCGCGGCGGCGAACTCGCCGGGGTCGATCTCCTTCAGGAACAGCTTCTGCAGGTTGGTGAGCAGCGCCTCCGACACCGACGGTGTCAGCGCCTGGTCCCAGGACTGGGTGAACTCGGGCGCGCCGCTCACCATCGAGTAGATGAACGTGCTGTACGCGGCGTCCGGCCCGCCGCGCAGCTTCGGCTCCAGCCCCTTGATCGCCGGGATCTCGCCGACACCGATCATGCCCTGGACGTAGGCGTCGGAGGTCATGGTCTCCTTGAGGAACCTGACCGCTGCCGCCTTGTCCTTGGTCTTCGCGCTGACCGAGTAGAAGTTGGTGGGGTTGCCGACGATGTTGCGCGGATCGCCGGCGCCGCCCGCGACCGCGGGGAACGGCACCCAGCCCATCCGACCCTTCTTGACGAAGTCGGGGTTCTGGCCGAGCTGGGTGGCGTACTCCCACGACCCCATCAGGTGCATGGCCGCCTTGCCCGTCGCGAACAGCGTCGAGGCGCCGCCCACGTCGTAGTCGACGGAGCCGAAGCCGGTGCCGAACGCGCCGCGGTCGACCAGCTGCCGGATCATCGTCAGCGACCGGAGCACCGCCGGGTCGTTCCAGGCGCCCGCCGTGCCGTTCATGATCGCCTGGAACTTCGCGGGGCCGCCGACGCGGTCGAGCAGGTACTCCAGCCACATCAGCTCGGTCCAGCCCTGCGAGCCGGCCAGCGCGAACGGCGTGATCTTCCGGCCCTTGAACGTGTCGACCAGCTTGAGGACGTCGTCCCAGGTCTTCGGCGGCAGCGCGCCCGCCGCCGCGAACACGTCCTTGTTGTAGAAGAGGACGATCGGCTGCATGCCGCGCTCGGGGACGCCGTAGTACTTCCCGCCGAGCTGCGCGGTCTTCATCACCGACGGCAGGAAGGAGTTCAGCCACGCCGGGTCCTTCTGGAACTCGGCGGTGAGGTCGGCGACCTGGCCGGCGTCGACGTACTGCTTCAGGTGGCCGCCGCCCCAGTTGATGAACACGTCGGGCGCGTTCGGGGCGCCCATCGCGACCTGGAGCTTCTGCTTGTACGGGTCGTTGAGGAAGGTCTCCAGCCTCACATCTGTGCCGCCGGACTTGTTGAACGCCGTGACGCCGTCCCGCTCGACCTTGTTGACGGCGTCGCCCTGGAGCGTCCAGGCCCTGATCTCCCCGGCGGCGCCGCCGCCCGCCGGGCCGGACGTCCCGCACGCGCCGGCGGCCAGCACGGCCGCCGCGATCAGCGCCGTCCATCCGGCGCCACGACGATTCCTGAACACCTTTCGCACCTCCTGAGGCGCCGCCCCCGGACAGCGATGTTCGAAATGTTCCCGATATGTTTCGGAACCTAGAAGCGGTGCGGACCGCTGTCAATATCGAGATTCCGCTTTTATATGGGGCCGGGCAGTCGAAAATTTTCGGAGTAGGATGCCCTCATGGTGCAGCCGCGAGTCACGATCACGTCCATCGCGCGCGAGGCCGGGGTGTCGGTCTCGACCGTGTCCAAGGTGCTCAACGGCCGTGCCGACGTGGCGGCCGGCACCCGCAGCCGGGTCGAGGAGCTGCTCGACAAGCACGCCTACCCGCGCGCCGGGCGGCGCGGCGCCGATCCGGCCGGGCTGGTCGACCTGGTCTTCGGCGAGCTGGACAGCCCGTGGGCGGTCGAGATCATCCGCGGTGCCGAGGAGGTGGCGCGCGCCGCCGGACTCGGCACCGTCGTCTCGGCCATCCACACCGGGATCGCGGGCGCCGGCGCCGCGGACGGCGGGGAACCGGCCCGGCAGTGGCTCGACAACCTCGTCCGGCGCCGCTCCGAGGGCGTGGTGCTGGTCCTGGAGGAGCTGGCGCCCGGGCAGCTGGCCAGGCTGGAGGCGCTGGACGTCCCGTACGTCGTCATCGACCCGCGCGGCGAGCCCGACCCGCGGATCCCGTCCATCGGCGCCGCGAACTGGGCCGGCGGGATGGCCGCCACCCGCCATCTCGCCGAGCTGGGCCACCGCCGGATCGCCATCATCAGCGGGCCCGCGGGCCTGCTGTGCAGCCGGGCCCGGCTCGACGGCCACCGCGGCGCGCTGGAGAGCGCGGGCCTGCCGGCCGACCCGGACCTGGTCCGGTACGGCGACTTCCACCACGAGAGCGGCTACGTCCAGGCCGGGCTGCTGCTGGACCTGCCCGACCCGCCCACCGCGATCTTCGCCGGGTCGGACCAGCAGGCGTACGGGGCGTGCGAGGCGGCGCGCGAGCGCGGGCTGCGGATCCCGCAGGACCTCAGCATCGTGGGGTTCGACGACCTGTCGGTGTCGCGCTGGTTCTCGCCGCCGCTGACCACCGTCCGCCAGCCGCTGGCCGAGATGGGCGCGCTCGCCGCCCGCATGCTGCTGCGGATGGCGCGCGGCGAGACGCTGGAGACCCGCCGCGTCGAGCTGGCGACCGAGCTGGTCGTCCGGGAGAGCACCGCGCCCCCGCCGTGATCCGCGCGGGCGTCAGCCGGCGCTGTCCGTCCGGCCGACGAGGCCCACGAGGGCGGTGAGGGCGGCGCCGAGCGGGGCGTCGAGGATCGTCCGGGCGTCGGCGTCGCCGCGCGTGGCGCCCCGGTTGACGATCGCCACCGGGATGCCCAGCTCGGCGGCGCGCCGCACGAACCGGTACCCGGACATGACCGTCAGCGAGGACCCCAGGACCAGCAGCGTCCCGGCCCGCTCGGTCAGCCCGAAGCACTCGGCGACCCGCGGCCGCGGCACGTTCTCGCCGAAGAAGATCACGTCCGGTTTGAGGATCCCGCCGCAGGCCGGGCAGTCCACCACGTGGAACGCGTCGATCAGCTCGCCCTCCAGGTCGGCGTCGCCGTCGGGGTTGACCGTGTCCGCGGCGGCGTCCCAGCCGGGATTGGCCGCCGACAGCCGCTCGTGCAGCTCCGCGCGCGGGGTGCGCCGGCCGCAGCCCAGGCACAGCACCCGGCCGAGCGCGCCGTGCAGCTCGATCACGCCGCCCGCCCCGGCGGCCTGGTGCAGGCCGTCCACGTTCTGGGTGATGATGCCCGAGACCAGCCCGCGGCGCTGGAGCTCCGCGACCGCGCGGTGGCCCGCGTTGGGCTCGGCCCGCTCGACGTGCCGCCACCCCAGATGGCTGCGCGCCCAGTACCGCCGCCGGTTCGCGGCGGCGCCGGTGAACGCCTGGTACGTCATCGGAACCGACCGCCGCGCCCGCCCGGTCTCGCCCCGGTAGTCGGGGATGCCGGACTCGGTCGACAGCCCGGCGCCGCTCAGCACGACCACGTCGCCGTCCGCCACGAGGTCGGCCAGCGCGTCCAGGGAGCGCTCCGCGCCGGGCGGCGCCATCAGCGATGTCACCCCTCCATGGTGCCCGATCGCACGGGATGCCTGCGAAGAAGTGTCATCCCAGGTGGGCGGGTATGCAGCCTCGCGTGGACGGGACCACCATGACGGCCCTGGACGCGGTCACCACCGCGGACCTCGGGGCGGCGCGGATGCAGATGGCGCTCTCGCTGGGCTGGCACATCGTGCTGGCCTGCCTGGGCGTCGGGATGCCCGCCATCACGCTGATCGCCGAGTGGCGCGGGCACCGCACCGGGGACGACAACTACCGGTTGCTCGCCCGCCGCTGGGGCCGCGCCATGGGCGTGCTGTTCGCGGTGGGCGCCGTGTCCGGGACGATCCTGTCGTTCGAGATGGGGCTGCTCTGGCCGGGCATGATGGGCACCTACGGCGAGGTCATCGGGCTGCCGTTCTCGCTGGAGGGCATCGCGTTCTTCATCGAGGCGATCTTCCTCGGCATCTACCTGTACGCCTGGGACCGGCTGCCGCCCGTCCCGCACATGCTGTCCGGCGTCCCGATCGTGATCGCCGGGGTCGCCAGCGCGTTCTTCGTCGTGACGGCCAACGCCTGGATGCAGCAGCCCACCGGGTTCTCGGCCGTGGACGGCAGGATCGTCGCCGTGGACCCGTGGGCGGCGATGTTCAACCCGGCCACCCCGTCCCAGACCGTGCACATGATCCTCGCCGCGTTCATGGTGGCGGGCTTCCTGATGGCGAGCGTGTACGCGGTGGCGATGCTGCGCGGGCGCCGGGACCGCTACCACCGGCTGGGGCTGCTGATCCCGTTCACGGTCGCGGCGGTCATCACGCCGGTGCAGATCGGCGTGGGCGACTGGGCGGCGCACTTCGTCGCCGACAACCAGCCGGTCAAGCTGGCCGCGATGGAGGGCGTGTTCGAGACCGAGCGCGCCGTCCCGCTGCACCTGGGCGGCGTCGCCGTGGACGGCGAGCTGCGGTACGGCGTCGAGATCCCGTACGGGCTGTCGCTGCTGGCGCACTGGGATCCCAACGCCGAGATCGCGGGCCTGAACGAGGTGCCCGAGCGCGACCGGCCGCCGGTGAACATCGTGCACTGGGCGTTCCAGATCATGGTGGGGATGGGCTTCGCGCTGCTGGCCCTGGCGCTCTGGCTCGGCCTCTGCTGGTGGCGCCGCCGGGCGCTGCCCCGCACGGCCTGGTTCCTGCGCGCCACCGCGGTCTCCGGCGTCGCGGCCGTGCTGGCGCTGGAGGCGGGCTGGACGGTCACCGAGGTCGGCCGGCAGCCGTGGATCGTGTACGGCGTGATGCGCACCGCCGACGCCGTCAACCCGGCGCCCGGCCTGGTCTGGGGCTTCGTCCTCGTCACCGCCGTCTACGTGGTGCTGACGGTCGCGACCGTGTACGTGCTGCGCCGGATGGCCCGCGACCGGCCGGTGCCGATCGCCCCGCAGGAACGCGACGTCACCGGGTTCAAGGTGGTCTGACCATGCTGCACGAGATCCTGCTGATCGTGCTGTGGCTGGGGCTCAGCGCGTACGTGCTGTTCGGCGGCGCCGACTTCGGCGGCGGCGTGTGGGACCTGCTGGCCGGGGGCAGCGAGCGGGGCCGCCCGCAGCGGGCGCTGGTGGAGCACTCGATCGGCCCGGTCTGGGAGACCAACCACGTGTGGCTGATCTTCGTGATCGTGGTGACCTGGACGGGCCTGCCCTCGGTGTTCGCCGCGATCGCCTCGACGCTCTACATCCCGCTGACGCTGGTCGCGCTGGGCATCATCGCGCGCGGCGCCGCGTTCGCGTTCCGCAAGGCGAGCAGCGAGCTGTGGCAGCAGCGGCTGTTCGGCGCGACGTTCGCGTTCTCGTCGGTGGTCACGCCGTTCTTCCTCGGCACGGTCGCGGGCGCCATCGCCTCCGGCCGCGTGCCGCCGGGCATCGCCGCGGGCGACCTGGTCACCAGCTGGTTCAACCCGACGTCGCTCATCTCGGGAGCGCTGGCGGTCGGCGTCGCCGCGTACCTGGCCGCGGTCTTCCTCACCCGCGACGCCGAGCGCGGCGGTGACATCGAGCTGGCGGAGGCGTTCCGCCGCCGCGCGCTGATCGCGGGCGCCGCCGTCGGCGCGCTGTCGGCGCTGGGGCTGCTGATCCTGTACGCCGACGCGCGGAACGTGTTCGACGAGCTGACCTCCGGCCGCGCGCTGCCGCTGCTGATCGTGTCGATCCTGGCCGGGCTCGCGTCGCTGGCGCTGCTGTGGCGCCGCGCGTACGTCGCCGTGCGGGTGACCGCCGCGCTCGCCGTCGTCGGGCTGCTGTGGGGCTGGGGCCTCGGCCAGTACCCGCACCTGCTTCCCGGCGTGAGCGTGGAGCAGGCCGCCGCGACCGACGCCGTCCTGGCCGCGAGCCTGGGCGCCCTGGCGGTCGGCGCGCTGCTGCTCCTGCCGTCCCTGTGGTGGCTGTACTCGACGTTCCAGCGCGAGGAGGCCGCGGAACGGGCGGAGGCGGCGGAGGCGGAGCACCGCTGACCCCCGCTCAGCCGCCGGTGACCGCCTGGGCGAGCACCATCCCGCCGTACGCCGCGCCCAGCCCGGCCGCGATGGACCCGGCGGCGTTGAGCAGCGCGACCGTGCGGGCGCCGTCCTCGGCCAGCCGCACCGTCTCGTACCCGAACGTGGAGTACGTGGTCAGCGCGCCGCAGAAGCCCGTCCCCGCCAGCGCCATCAGCCCCGACCCGGCGGGCAGCGCGGCGAGGAAACCCAGCACCGCGCAGCCCGCCGCGTTCACCGTGAACGTCCCCCACGGGAACGCGGAGTCGTGCCGCGCCTGGACGGCCCGGTCGATCAGGTAGCGCAGCGGGGCGCCGGCCGCCGCGCCCAGCGCCACCAGCAGGACCGTCACCGCTCCTCCGCGCGGGCGGGGAGCAGCGCGCGGGCCAGCCGCACGCCGGCGAGGACCGCGGCCAGCGCGCACACCGGCGTCACGGCCAGGTAGACGAGCGCGGTGCCCGCCGACCCGGCCTCGACGGCCCGCTGCGCGTCCACGGCGTACGTCGAGAACGTCGTGTACCCGCCGAGCACCCCCACCCCGAGGAACGGCCGGGTGAGCCGGTGCGCCGCCCGCACCTCGGTGATCGCGACCATCAGGATCCCGATCAGGAGGCAGCCGGACACGTTCACGGTGAACGTCGCCCACGCGAACGCCCCCGAGGGGTGGCCGAACGCCTCCGCGACGCCGTACCGGGCCAGCGCCCCGGCGACGCCCCCCGCCGCGATCGCGCCCAGCGTCGACCACGGGGCCCGGGACAGCTCGGCCCGCTGCCCCGGATCGTGGAGGTCGACGTCCGGGTCGATCACGGGCTCGTCCCTCATCCGATCTACGGTAGCGGGCGGGGGAACAACAGCACCGCTCCCAGCAGGTAGGCGGCGGCCCTGTCCTGGGTGTCGAACATGACCTGCTTGCGGCGCTGGCCGTTCTGCAGGAGGAACACCGACCAGCGGCCCGCCTCGGGCAGCAGGCTCCAGACGCCCTCGGCGGCGTCGTTGATCCGGTACGAGCCGGGGTCGGCGCCCAGCTCGCGGAGCCTGCGCTCCAGGGTGGCGAGCGGGTCTTCGGCCGCCGGCGGGCCCGGCTGCCCCGGATAGGGCGCGGGCGGGCCGGGCGCGAACCCGCCGGGGGACTGGAACGCGTCCGGCAGCGGCGGCGGGGCGCCGTGTCCGGGCGGCGGCGCGAACTGGCCGGGCGGCGGGCCGTAGCCGGGCCCGGGCGGCATCGGCGGTCCCGGCGGGGCGGGGAACCCGCCGGGCGCGGGCGGTCCGGGCGCGTAGCCGCCGGGCATGGGCGGCGGGCCGGCTTCGATGACCCCGCTGATCCGCAG
>NZ_JBEZWH010000111.1:0-15898 GCF_040703975.1 Spirillospora sp. NPDC029432 | reverse complement strand
GGGGGGCGGCCCCGGCCCCCCCCCCCCCCCCGGGTTCGCGGGGGCGGGGGGCCCCCAGCCCGCCGGCCGCGCCGGCCCCCCCCGCCGCGGCCAGCGACTCCACCGCCGCCCGGATCCGGGCCGCCTCCCGTTCCGGCAGGTCCGCGGTCCCGTACCGCGCCACCACCGTCGCCCGCCCGGTCAGTCCGCCGATCCGCTCGACCGTGACGTCCAGGTCGGCATCGCTCATGGTCGCCTCGCTTCGTCGGGTGCGGCCATCCTGCCCGGCAGGGCGCGATCTACTGCTCCGATCTACCGCTCCGATCTGCTGCTCCGATCTACTGTTCCCATCCGCTGGTCCGGGCTACTGCTTGGAGAAGGCGCGGCGCAGCTCGTCCAGCTCGTGGCGCAGGATGTCGTCGTCCTCCAGCGAGCCGCCCTTGTTCAGCTTGTCGGGGTCCACGACCAGGTACTCGGGCATCTGCATGGTGCCGCAGCACCGCGCCCGGTACTGCTCGGCGCGCAGGCTGGCCGAGTGCTCGTCGTACGCCTCCACCTCGGTCACGTCGCTGCCGTTGCCGGTGTACTCGGCGTTGGCCATGTCCATCCGGCCGCTCATCAGGTCCGCCAGCGGCGTCGCGGCGGTCGTGATCTCCCGTACCGCGAACCGGTTGCGGATGAACGTGCGGTAGATCGCCGGCTCCCGGCGCTGGGCCGAGATCTGCAGCATCCGGTTGGCCACGTCCACGTACGTCGCGCCCACCGCCGGGGCCGCGATGATCGCGTCGAGCAGCAGCTTGCACAGCTTGTCGGCGACCTCGATCAGCAGCAGGGTGTGGTCCCTGCGGCCGGCCTGGCGGCGGCACTCGAAGGCGTAGATGTCGGCGAGGACGTCGTAGACCGCGCCGGTGAACACCTGCGAGATGTCGTGGACCTCGTTCCCGACCTGGCTGAGCTTGAGGTCGTTGTCGGCGTTGCGGAGCCCGTAGTCGCGGTTCAGCGCGGCCTTGCCGAACTCCTCGGCGACCGCCGACAGGAAGTTCTTGTCGTGCAGGTTCGCGCGGGTCATCGCCACCAGCGCCTCGGCCTGGTCCGGCTGCGACAGCGTGAGGAACACCGCGGTCAGGTCGCCGAACGCCTCGTGCAGCCCGCCGGTCTGCGGCGGGTTGGCCGCGCCCAGCCAGCCGGGCTTGAGGCCGTCCAGGATCGCGTGGCCCATCTCGTGCGCGGCGATGTCCAGCGACCGGCACGTGAAGACGGGCTGGTCCTGGCCCGCCGGCGTGAAGTGGAAGAACTTCAGGACCTTGGCCGTACGGCTGTAGAACGCGTTGCGGTCCACGCCCGCCCGCGGGTGCACGGTGATCCGGTCGGTGTTGCCGCCGATGTTCCAGGCGAACCGGATGGGGGCGCCGTGGTGGCGCTCGTACATCGTGAGCGTCTGCCGGACGACGGCGAACGTGTGCCCGCAGTCGAACTGCGGCGAGTTCGGCGGGAAGACGAAGTCGCCGTCGACGTTGCGCGCGACCGGGGTCACGCCGGCCAGCTGGGTGGTGATGCGCGCGTCCGCCGGCCCGTTCAGCACCACCGACGGCACGAACGCGACCCGCACGCCGAGCCGGGTGACCGACGGGTCCTGCTTGTAGATCAGGAACCGGTGCCCGACCGCCGGGGCCGGCACCGGCACCGCGCGCGGCATCGTCTCGGCCGCCGCCCCCTCCATGCGGAGGAACGGCGGCAGCTGCTCCACGCGGGACTCGGGCACCCGCATCCGCGCGGCCTCCCGCTCGCGCTCCTGCCGGATCTGCGGTTCCTGCTGGTGGATCGTCATCGATGCCACCTCTCGTCACCGGGCGCGGGCCCTGCTGGCCCTGCGCGGCACAGGACGGGGCGCGAAGGGTCCCGGCGGGTGCCCCCGGACACGTCAAGGCGCGCTGTCGGGAACCCGCTTCAGGATCATGGAGATGGACGTCACCGCCCTGCGCGGCCAACACTCCGCCCGTCAGGAAGGTCAGTCAACCCGGAACGGAGGCGGTTGTCCGGTTCCGGACTGCGCACGCCCGCCTCCGCGCCGCGACCCGAGTGTCGTGGCGGCGCCGTAGACTCACCCCTGATGTCGAAGACCGAAGCCCACTCCCTGCTCGACGGCCTCAACCCGCAGCAGCGCGACGCCGTCCTGCACTCCGGCGGCCCGCTGCTGATCGTCGCGGGCGCCGGTTCGGGCAAGACGCGCGTGCTCACCCATCGGATCGCCCACCTGCTCGGTGAGCGGGAGGTCCATCCCGGCCAGATCCTGGCGATCACCTTCACCAACAAGGCCGCGGCCGAGATGAAGGAGCGGGTCGACGCGCTGGTGGGCCCGCGGTCGCGGGCGATGTGGGTGATGACGTTCCACTCGGCCTGCGTGCGGATCCTGCGCCGCGAGGCCAAGCGGCTGGGCTTCCCCACCAGCTTCTCGATCTACGACCAGGCGGACGCGCAGCGGCTGATGGCGCTGGTCTGCCGGGAGCTGGACCTCGACCCCAAGCGCTACCCGCCCAAGTCGTTCTCGGCCCAGGTCAGCAATCTCAAGAACGAGCTGATCGACTACGAGACGTACAAGGACCGGGCGTCCACGCACATGGAGCAGACGCTCGCCGAGGCGTACGAGATGTACCAGGCGCGGCTCCAGCAGGCCGGCGCGATGGACTTCGACGACCTGATCATGATGACGGTCAACCTCCTCCAGGTGTTCCCGGAGGCGGCCGAGCACTACCGGCGCCGGTTCCGGCACGTGCTGGTGGACGAGTACCAGGACACCAACCACGCCCAGTACGAGCTGGTCCGCGAGCTGACCGCGCCGGTCGAGGGCGTGGGCGCGGCCGAGCTGTGCGTGGTCGGCGACGCCGACCAGTCGATCTACGCGTTCCGCGGCGCGACGATCCGCAACATCCTGGAGTTCGAGCGCGACTACCCCGACGCCACGACGATCCTGCTGGAGCAGAACTACCGCTCCACCCAGACGATCCTGTCGGCGGCCAACGCGGTGATCGAGCGGAACGCCGACCGCAAGCCCAAGAAGCTCTGGTCCGACCAGGGCGAGGGCCACAAGATCGTCGGTTATGTGGCCGACAACGAGCACGACGAGGCCGCGTTCGTCGCGCACGAGGTCGACAAGCTCACCGACGAGGGCGGCACCCGCCCCGGCGACGTGGCGGTCTTCTACCGCACCAACGCCCAGTCGCGCGTGTTCGAGGAAGTGTTCATCCGCGTCGGCCTGCCGTACAAGGTCGTCGGCGGCGTCCGCTTCTACGAGCGCAAGGAGGTCCGCGACCTGCTGGCCTACCTGCGCGTCCTCGCCAACCCCGAGGACACCGTCTCGCTGCGCCGCATCCTGAACGTCCCGCGGCGCGGCATCGGCGACCGCGCCGAGGCGTGCGTCGAGGCGTACGCGTCCCGCGAGCGGATCTCGTTCTGGCAGGCGCTGCGCGTCCCCGAGGACGTCCCGGGGATGGCCACCCGCTCGATCAACTCCGTCCGCGAGTTCGTCGCCATGCTGGACGAGCTGCGCGCCGACGCCGAGTCGCTCACCCCGGCCGCGCTCATCGAGCGGGTCCTCGCCCAGAGCGGCTACCTGGCCGAGCTCCAGGCGTCCAAGGACCCGCAGGACGAGACCCGCATCGAGAACCTGCACGAGCTGGAGGCCGTCGCCCGCGAGTTCGAGGAGCGCCTCGACGGCGAGTCCGCGGAGGGCCGGCTGCCCGACTTCCTGGAGCAGGTCGCGCTGGTCGCCGACGCCGACTCCATCCCCGGCGGCGCCAAGGGCAACCCCGTGCCGCCGGGCGAGCAGCCCGAGGAGACCGACCAGGGCGTCGTCACGCTGATGACCCTGCACACGGCCAAGGGCCTGGAGTTCCCGGTGGTGTTCCTCACCGGCATGGAGGACGGCGTCTTCCCGCACCTGCGCGCCATGAGCAACCCCAAGGAGCTGGAGGAGGAGCGCCGCCTGGCGTACGTGGGCATCACCCGCGCCCGGCAGCGCCTCTACCTGACCCGCGCGACCATGCGCAGCTCGTGGGGCGCGCCCCAGGTCAACCCGCCGTCCCGCTTCCTGGGCGAGGTCCCCGGCCCGCTCCTGGAGTGGGAGCGCGAGGCGTCCTCGATCTCCGGTTCGGCGTCGAGCCGGATGGCCGCGCGCCCCGGCGTCAGGTCGCCGGGCAACCGGGCCGTGCCGGCGCTGTCGCCCGGCGACAAGGTCACGCACGACTCGTTCGGCCTCGGCACCGTGGTCACCGTCGACGGCGGCGGGGAGAAGGCCGCCGCCAGCATCGACTTCGGCGGCGAGTACGGCGTCCGCCACCTGGTCCTCCGGTACGCCCCCGTCGAGAAGCTCTGACCCGTTCCCGCCGGCCTGCCCACGGGTGGTCCGCGCCCGGCCCCGGGCGCCGCGTACGCTAAAGATCATGTTCGCTCTTCAGCTTGGGGACGGGGCCGAGATGCGGCCGTTGGAGCCGTGGCAGGCGGAGGAGTTCGCCGCGCACGTCGACCGGGTCCGGGACGACATCTCGCCGTGGATCCCGTGGGCGGCCAAGGTGACCGACCCGGACTCGGCGCGGGACCTGCTGGAGCTGTACGCGACGCGGCTGGCCTCGGACGCCGGGCGCATCTACGGGATCTGGGTCGGCGGTGTGCTCACCGGCGGGACGGTGTTCCGCGCGTTCGACCCCGTCCTGCGCAACTGCGAGGTCGGCGTCTGGATGGGTCGGGCGGGCCAGGGCCGCGGGCTGGTGTCCGCGGCGGTCCGGCACATGATCGACTGGGCGGTCGTGGACCGCGGCATGGCCCGCGTGGAGTGGCAGTGCGACCCCGAGAACGGGCCCAGCATCGCGACCGCGAAGCGCCTGGGCTTCACCTGCGAGGGCACGCTGCGCGAGGCGTTCGTCCTGGACGGGGAGCGGCGCGGCGTGCAGATCTGGTCGATGCTGGCGAGCGAGTGGCGGGCCGCCCGGGCGTCATGAGGCGGCGCGGATCACCGGCACGCGGGTGATCATCGTGTGCAGGTGGTCGGCCATCGCGCGGCCGAACGCGGGGTCGTTGAGGTTGGCGTCCATCTCGCGGACCTCGACGAGCGAGCCGTCCAGGCCCTCGCGCAGGGCCGTGAAGAGTGCCTCGTCGGCCACCGGGTCGTGGAACGGGCCGCCGGGCGCGCCGAGCGCGGACAGGCCCCGCAGCGGGATGTGGAGCGCGGTCGGGGCGGCGGCGTCGCGCAGCCGGGCGGCGACGCGGCGGCCCAGCTCGGCGGCCTCCAGGGGTGTGGTGCGCAGCAGGACGGCCCCGTCCTCCACCAGGTGCACGCGGCGGCCCGGCTCGTGGCCGGGGGCGAACTCGGCCATGTCGAGGCCGCCGGGGGCGACGACCTGGGGGAGGCCCGCCCGCACGGCGGCGGTCAGTCGGCCGGGGGCGGCCGGGCGCAGGCCGCCGAGGAGTTCGGCGGACAGGTCGAGCAGGGTCGCGTCGAGCGCGGCGGCCAGCCTGCCGCCGCCGGCCGCCGCCTCGTACGCGGCGGTGCCGTGGAAGGCCAGCACGTCGTACCCGAGGATGTCGAGCAGCTCGCGCGCGGCGCCGACGCCGGGCGCGGTGGCGCCGGCGGCGGTGGCGGCGACGATCGGCGGGCCGCCCGCGGTGCCGGGCCGGCCGGCGGCGTAGCCGGTGGCCAGGCCGGCGATCGCGGCGGCGGCGCTGGCCAGCACGCGGGACGAGACGCCGGTGACCCCGGCGATGTCGACGACGCTGTACATGAGCGTGAGGCCGGGCACGCCGACGAACGCGGACGGGTCGTCGGCGGCCATGCTGGACACCATCAGCTTCGGCACGCCCGCCGGGAGCGCCCGCATCGCGGTGGTCGGGACGGCCGAGCCGGGGCCGCCGATCGCGAGGACGCCGTGCAGCCGCCCGGCCCGCAGCAGGCGTCCCGTGATCTCGGCGGCGCCGCGGGCCATCGTCCGGATCCGGTCATCCTCGGGGCCCGTCCCGTCCAGATCGGCGCCGGCCGCCAGCGCGACCTCCTCGCGGGTGATGTCGGGGGTCGCCCCCGGCGGTCCCTGCGTGCCGGTGTCGACGAGCATGACCTCGGTGCCGGCGGCTTCGAGGCGGTCGCGGATCCATGCGTACTCGGGGCCCTGGGCGTCCAACATACCGATCAGTACCACAACAGGCATATCAGCACTGTTGGCATCCGGGGCCGCCTCGACAATCGGCCGCATCGACCCAGTTACCTCACGTCGCGGCGTTCCGGGCTAACCCGGTCAGCAGGTGCGCGCCGTGCAGAGAGTAGGTTCAGTCGCGACATTCGTTTGACTCCTTACTCGCGCCGCCCCCGCCGCATCATGAGACCCCCTGGGAGCCCCCTTGGACGTGGAGCAGGTATGCCTGCTGCTGCTCGCCGCACTGGCCGCCGGCTGGGTGGACGCGGTCGTCGGCGGGGGAGGGCTCATCCAGCTGCCCGCGCTGATGCTGCTCAACCCGGGCGCGCCGGTGGCCAGCGCCCTGGCCACCAACAAGCTCGCCTCGATCGCGGGGACGTCGTCGGCGGCGGTCGCCTACCTGCGCAAGGCCAAACCGGACCTTCCGGTCGCGCTGCCCGGTGCCGGGATCGCCGTCGCCGGCGCGGCGGGGGGCGCGCTGTGCGCCGCCGCGATCTCCTCGGCGGCGCTGAAGCCGATCATCATGGTGGTGCTGCTGGCGGTCGCGGCGATCGTCGTGCTCAAGCCCGACCTCGGCCGCGTGCCGCGGCCGGTGCTGCGGACCCGGCGGCGGACCGCGGCGGCCGTGCTCGTCCCCGGGCTGGCCATCGCCTTCTACGACGGGCTGATCGGGCCCGGCACCGGAACGTTCCTCGTCATCACGTTCACCACCCTGCTGGGCACCGACTTCGTCAACGCCTCCGCCAACGCAAAGATCATCAACACCGCGACCAACCTCGGCGCGCTGCTGGTCTTCGGGATGCAGGGCCAGATCCTCTGGGCGATCGGCCTCGCCATGGCGGTCTGCAACATCGTCGGCGCGCAGGCCGGCGCCCGGATGGCGATCAACCGGGGCGCGGGCTTCGTCCGGGCGGTGCTGCTGGTCGTGGTGGTCGCGCTCGTGATCAAGATGGGGTACGAGCAGTTCCTCGCCTAGCGCGGCCTTTCTAGCGTGCGGGAGGTATGGGCAGCGGGTGCTCCAGCGCGGCCAGCGACAGCAGGACGAGCGAGGCCGTCCAGCCGAGCGGCGCCACCGACGCGGCGTCCCCGTGCTCGTCCACCTTCTCCGGCAGGACGCCCAGGTTCGTGCGGTGCGCGGCCAGCCAGTCCAGCCGGGACATCGCGGCCTCCGGGCGGCGGGACGCGGCGTCGGCGAGGGTGAAAAGCGCCACTTCCGGCGTCCAGGCCGTGTCCGGGTCGCCCGACCAGCGCTCGCCGGGCAGGACGCCCCCGTTCGGCAGGGTCTGGCGCTCGGCGGCGTCGGCGATCGCGGCGGTCACGCCCGGGTCGGCCGCCGCGAACGGCGGTGCGATGAACGTCACGGACGTGTCCATCAGGCCGTCCTTGATCGGGGAGCGCGGGTAGCCGTACGGGGCGAACTGCCGCGCCACCGCCGCGGTCAGCCGCTGCGCGGCCTTCCGCCAGTCGTCCGCCTGCTTCGTGCGGCCCGTCCCCAGCGCGAACGCGGCGGCCGAGCGCAGGCCCGCCAGGACGGGGCCGACGACGCCCAGCGTCGGGCGGCGCGGGTCCTCCTCGGTGTCCGGGGCGCGCTCCCAGTAGTCGGAGGACGGCGGCGGCAGCCCCTCCACGTCGAGCGACTCGGCCAGGTGGTCCGCGGCGCGCTCGATCATCCCCCACAGCTCGGGCAGCTCGGCGGCGGCCTCGGGCGCCTGCGCGTGGAAGAACCAGCCCGCCCACAGCACCCAGCCGAGCGAGTCGAGCTGCGGCTCCCTGCCGTCCACCACGGCGGTGCCGTCGGGGTGGTAGCGGGCCGCCCAGAGCCCCTCGTCGGTCTGCACGCGGGCGAGGAACCGCAGCACCCGCCGCGCCTCGCTGTTGTGCCCCGCCATGACGAACGCCGCCGCCGTGAAGGCCGAGTCGCGCGGCCAGGCGTAGCGCCACGCCCCGTACCAGGACGCCTGGGACGCCCCGTTGGGGCGCGTGAGCAGCCGCAGGTCGAGCAGCGCGCGCGAGGCCATCTCCTCGTAGACGGCCCGCTTCTCCTCCGGTACGGCCGCCCCGCCGTCCGGTACGGTGCCGCGCGCCAGCCACGCCTGGTCGGACCGTACGGCGGCCGCCACGCGCGGATCGTCGGCGTCGACCGTGATGGCGCTCTCGGCCCCGAACGGGACGAGCTGCACGCGGCCGTCCTTGAGCCGGAGGACGGAGCTGCCGGGGATGTACGCGGCGCCGGCGGCGTCCTCGCGGGACACCGGGTCGCCGGCGAACGGCCAGCCGCCGCCCCCGATCAACCCGGCCCCGCCCCAGCCGGGCCGGCCCTGGTCGGGGAGCGTGGCGCCGCAGGTGGCGACCAGTGTGGCGACGAGCAGCAGCGCCGTGACGCGCCAGACCGTCCGGAACGTCCCCCGTCGCGGGGACCCGATTCGATCATCGGCCACCGGCGCCTCTCTCTCCTGCTACCCGCTGTTCACCGTATAGCGGCAGTTAAGTAGATCAATCGCCACGAAACGGATCCTCCTCCTCAGGAAGCAAAACCGGCATCCTTCTCAAGAGGCATACCCCTCGACAACCTCCGCCTATCGGAGTGTCACCGCTGGGCGGGACCCGGCGGCATGACCAGGGAGGCAGGCAGACTAGGCTGCATCGACGGAGCGGACCGCCAGGTGGGCCGGCCGCACGGAAAACCGTCACCTACGGACATTCGTGTGACCACACTTGAGCGGTCATTGGCTGTCGATCCGTTTAAGGACGCCTCGTGGACCTGTTCGAACATCAGGCGAAGGAACTCTTCGCCGAGTACGGGGTACCGGTGCCCACCGGCAAGGTCGCCCATACTCCCCAGGAAGCCCGGGCCATCGCGGCGGAACTCTTCGCCGCGGGGAGCTCGAAGGTCGTCGTCAAGGCCCAGGTCTTGACCGGCGGCCGCGGTAAGGCCGGCGGCGTGAAGCTGGCCGACGACGCCGACGAGGCGGAAGCGCTCGCCGGCCGGATCCTCGGCATGGACATCAAGGGCCACACGGTCCACAAGGTCCTCGTCGAGGAAGGCAGCGCGATCGCGGAGGAGTACTACTTCTCCTTCCTGCTCGACCGCGCGAACCGCACCTTCCTCTCGATCTGCTCCGCCGAGGGCGGCATGGAGATCGAAGAGGTCGCCGCGACCAACCCCGACGCCGTCGCCAAGGTGGACATCTCCGCCCTGGACGGCGTGGACCGGGCCAAGGCCAAGGAGATCGCCGTCGCCGGCCGGCTGCCGGAGAAGGCGCAGGACGGCGCCGCCGAGCTGATCGAGCGCCTCTGGGCGGTCTTCACCGACGAGGACGCCACCCTCGTCGAGGTCAACCCGCTGATCCTCACCGCCGGCGGCGAGGTCAAGGCGCTGGACGGCAAGGTCACCCTCGACGACAACGCCGGCTTCCGGCAGGAGTCGCACGAGGCCCTGCACGACAAGGCCGCCGCCGACCCGCTGGAGGCGAAGGCCAAGGAGAAGGACCTCAACTACGTCAAGCTCGACGGCAGCGTCGGCATCATCGGCAACGGCGCGGGCCTGGTCATGTCCACCCTGGACGTGGTCTCCTACGCCGGCGAGGCCTTCGGCGGCCAGAAGCCGGCCAACTTCCTCGACATCGGCGGCGGCGCCTCGGCCGAGGTCATGGCCAACAGCCTGGAGATCGTCCTGTCGGACGCCGACGTCAAGTCGGTCTTCGTCAACGTCTTCGGCGGCATCACCGCCTGCGACGCCGTCGCCAACGGCATCGTGACCGCCTACAAGCTGCTCGCCGAGCGCGGCGAGACCGTCGACCGGCCGCTGGTCGTCCGGCTGGACGGCAACAACGCCGAGCTCGGCCGCAGGATCCTGACCGACGCCGCGCTGAAGGGCGTCGAGCAGGTCGACACCATGGACGACGCGGCCAAGCGCGCCGCCGAACTCGCCGCGGCAGGTGCATGACAATGGCCATCTGGCTCACTGAGAACAGCAAGATCATCGTTCAGGGCATGACCGGCTCGGAGGGCATGAAGCACTCCCGCCGCATGCTCGCCTCCGGCGCGAACGTCGTCGGCGGCGTCAACGCCCGCAAGGCCGGCCAGAGCGTCGACTTCGACGGCAAGGCGCTGCCCGTCTTCGGGACCGTCGCCGAGGCCATGGCCGAGACCGGCGCCGACGTGTCGGTGGTGTTCGTGCCGCCGAAGTTCACCAAGGACGCCGTCGTCGAGGCCGTCGACGCCGGGATCCCTCTGTGCGTCGTCATCACCGAGGGCATCCCGGTGCACGACACGGCCTACTTCTGGAAGTACGCCGAGTCCAAGGGCAACAAGACCCGGATCATCGGGCCGAACTGCCCCGGCATCGCGTCCCCCGGCAAGTCCAACGCCGGCATCATCCCGGCCGACATCACCACGCCCGGCCGCATCGGGCTGGTGTCCAAGTCGGGCACGCTGACGTACCAGATGATGTACGAGCTGCGCGACATCGGCTTCTCCACCTGCGTCGGCATCGGCGGCGACCCGATCATCGGGACCACCCACATCGACGCGCTCAAGGCCTTCCAGGAGGACCCGGAGACCGACGCGATCGTGATGATCGGTGAGATCGGCGGCGACGCGGAGGAGCGCGCCGCGGCCTACATCGAGCAGAACGTGACCAAGCCGGTCGTCGGCTACGTCGCGGGCTTCACCGCCCCCGAGGGCAAGACGATGGGCCACGCCGGCGCCATCGTGTCCGGCTCGTCCGGCACCGCCCAGGCCAAGAAGGAGGCCCTGGAGAAGGTCGGCGTCCGCGTGGGCAAGACCCCCAGCGAGACCGCCCGCCTGATGCGGGACATCATGAAGAACCTCTAGCCCCGCAGCCAGAGGACTTCCGCGAAAGACGCCCGAGCCGCCCGGCGGCCCGGGCGTCTTTCGTCTCCCGGGCCCGCCCGCGGGCCGGTGATCTCCGGCGCAAAGGCGACACGCCGGACCGGGGCGCCGGTCCGGGCGGCGCCATGGTGCCAGCATTGACGCCGTGACCGAGACACAGCGACGGCCCGAACCCTCCCCGGAGGCCGACGGCGCCTCCCGCCCGCTGTACGTGACGGGACTGGTGGGCGCGCTCTGGTGCATCGGCATCGGGCTCGCGCTGCTCACCACCGTCACGCTGATCGGGTGGATCGCCGCCCCGCGCACCGCCCTCGGGCCGGGCCTGCAGGGCGTGTTCCGCACCGCCGTGAACCTCTGGCTGGTCTCGCACCACGCCGGGATCTCCGTGCCGCAGGGGCGCATCGGGCTGCTGCCGCTCGGCACGCTCGTCCTGCCCGGCGCGCTCCTCTACCGCAGCGGCGGCTGGGTGATCAGGGCCGCCGGCGTGCCCGGCAGCCCCCGCATGGGCGTCGTGCGGGTCGCGTTCGCGCTGGCGGTGCCGTACTCGATCCTCGCCGGGCTGCTCGCGCTCGCCGCCGCCTCGTCCGCGGTCAGCGCCTCCCCCTGGGAGTCGGTGGCGGGCGGCCTCGCCGTCGCCGTCATCGCCGGCGGGCTGGGCGCCGCCCGCGCGCTCGCCGCCGCCCGCGGCCCCGGCATCCGGTCCGGCCTCGGCGCCCTGCTGAACCTGCTGCCCGAACGCCCCCGCTCGCTCGTCATCGGCGTCTCCGGCGCCACCGCCGTCCTGCTGGCCTCCGGCGCGGTCCTCGTCGGCGCCTCGCTGGCCATGCACGTCCCCGAGTCGACCGAGGTGTACGACACGCTCGCGCCCGGCATCGTCGGCGGGATCCTGCTGCTGGTGGTGGAGCTGGCCTTCCTCCCCAACGCGGTCATCTGGGGCGTCTCGTACGCGGTCGGCCCCGGCTTCTCCGTCGGCGCCGGCACCGGCGTCTCGCCGTCCGGCGTCTTCCTCGACTCCATCCCCGCGTTCCCGCCGCTGGCCGCCCTGCCCGAGGCCGGCCCCGCCCCGCTGATCTCGCTGCTCGCCCTCGCCGCCCCGTTCCTCGCCGGCGCCGTCGGAGGCGTCCTCACGATCCGCGCCATGCCGAGCGCGGCGTACGAGGCGGCCCCGCTCTGGGGATTCCTCTGCGGGGCCCTCACGGGCGCCGTGACGGCCTTCCTGAGCGCCCTGGCGGGCGGACCCCTCGGCGGCGGCCGGATGGCCACCGTGGGCCCCTCACCGTGGCAGGTGGGCCTGCTGGCGACGCTGGAAGTCGGCATCTCCGCCGCCGTCGTGGCCTGGCTCGCCAACTGGCGCGTCGCCCGCCGTACCGCCGCCGCGGGCGCTGAGCCCGAGCCGTCCGCCCGGCCGCCGCGACGCCGCGACGCCCGCAAGGCCGCGCGGTCCGGCGAGAACGAGAAGCCCGCGAAGAGGCGGAAGGCCGCGGCGCCGATGCTCGCCGCCCCCGTGTTCGAGGACGACGCGCCGCCGCCCGCGCCCGAACCGCGGGAACGTCCCGCGCCCGCGCCAGCGGCGCCCGCGCGTAAGCCCGCCCCGTACACCGAGGACCCGCTGGAGTTCGAGGAGGCCGAGCCGATCCTCGCGCCCCGCCGGCCCGCCAAGGCCAGGGGACGGGCCGCCGCGCCGCCGCCCGAGATCCACGAGGAGGAGCCGGCGCCGGAGCCCGAGCCCGAACCGGAGCCGGACTGGGCGGCCGACGCGGAGTACGAGGAGTACGAGGAGCACGCGGAGCCTGAGCCCCGCGACGTCCCCGCGCCCCGCGAGGACCCGGAACGCACCGAGAACCGCGGCGGCGCCATCTACGTCCTCAGGGAGGACCCCCGGCAGGAGTGAACGCCGGGCTCAGATCAACCCGTCGTACCGGGAGAAGGACCCCTCCGGGAGGTTGAACTTCTTCTCGACCTCCGACGTGTACGCGTCGCGGCAGACCTTCTCGTCGGCGTTGGTGTTCGCCCCCTGGAGGCAGTCCTGGTAGCGCGCCGTCTCCGGGTAGAGCGCCGCGGTGAAGGCCAGCCAGACCAGCCCCAGAACGCAGCCGATCACGCCGAGCGCGATGCCCGCGGTCGCGCCCTGAGCGGGGGAACGGTCCCGCCGGGACCGCTTGCGCGCCTTGATCCCGATGACCAGGGCGGCCACGGCCAGCGCCAGCCCGATCGGGAAGAACAGCGGCATCAGCAGGATCGAGCCGCCGCCCAGCCACAGCGCCCGCAGACCCGACCGGTCGGGCTCCCCGGGACCCTGCCGCCCGGGACCGCCCTCGGCGGGCGCGGTGTCCCGGCCGGCGGTGGGGCCGGTCCCGCCGTCGCCCTGTCCCGGCTGCTCAGTCACGTTCTTCCTCCAGATACCGACCCACGATGCGGATGACGGCGCGCGGAACAGGGCCGATAGGCTTTCCAGCGGCCGGTGAAGCCCGGCCTCGCCCGAACGACCTCACCTCACCAGTAACGTTCACCAGGGGAGTCATGGTTTCCGCCCGGCTCGTCGTCCTCGTCTCCGGCGCGGGGACCAACCTACAGGCGCTGCTCGACGCGTGCGCGGACCCAGCCTACGGGGCACGGGTGGTCGCGGTCGGCGCGGACCGCGACGGGACCGGCGGGGTCGAACGCGCCGAACGCGCCGGCATCCCGGCGTTCACCGTCCGGATCCCCGACTTCGCCGACCGCACCGGCTGGGACGAGGCGCTCACCGCGGCGATCGAGGCGTACGAGCCCGACCTCGTCGTCTCCGCCGGGTTCATGAAGATCCTCGGCCCGCGCTTCCTCGCCCGCTTCGGCGGCCGCACGATCAACACCCACCCCGCGCTGCTGCCGTCCTTCCCCGGCGCCCACGCGGTGCGCGACGCCCTGGCGTACGGCGTCAAGGTCACGGGCTGTACCGTGCACTTCGTCGACGAAGGCGTGGACACCGGACCCGTCATCGCCCAGGAGGCCGTGCCCGTCCGCTGGCACGACGACGAAGACTCCCTGCACGAGCGCATCAAGCAGGTGGAACGCCGCCTGATGGTCGACGTCGTCGGGCGGCTGGCCCGCGACGGCTGGACCGCCGACGGCAGGCGGGTCTCCATGAAATGCAGGACCTGCAACACGTCCGAACAACAGGACACAGAAGACGAGGGGAGTCCGGGCCGGTGACCCAGGTCGCGAGTAAGTCTGGGGGGGCGACCCCCCAGGCCCCCCGGCAACAGCCGGTGAAGCGCGCACTGATCAGCGTTTACGACAAGACAGGACTGGAGGATCTCGCCAAAGGCCTCCACGCGGCCGGTGTGGAGATCGTCTCCACCGGCTCCACCGCCGCCCGGATCGCCGCCGCCGGCGTCCCGGTGATGAAGGTGGAGAAGCTCACCGGCTTCCCCGAATGCCTCGACGGCCGGGTCAAGACCCTCCACCCCAAGGTGCACGCGGGCCTCCTCGCCGACCGCCGCAAGGACGACCACCGGCAGCAGCTGGAGGACCTCGACGTCGAGCCGTTCGACCTCGCCGTCGTCAACCTCTACCCGTTCGCCGACACCGTCGCCTCCGGCGCCACGCCCGACGAATGCGTCGAGCAGATCGACATCGGCGGCCCGACCATGGTCCGCGCCGCCGCCAAGAACCACGCCGGCGTCGCCGTCGTCGTGGACCCGGCCTCGTACGCCGAGGTCCTGAACGCCGTCAACGCCGGCGGCTTCACCCTGGAAGAGCGCCGCCGGCTCGCCGCCCGCGCCTTCGCGCACACCGCCGCGTACGACGTCGCCGTCGCGTCCTGGTTCGCGAGCGAGTACGCCCCCGACCAGGTCGGCGCCGACTCCGAATGGCCCGACTTCCTCGGTGCCGCATGGGAGCGCAAGGCCGTCCTGCGGTACGGCGAGAACCCGCACCAGCGCGCCGTCCTCTACACCGAGCAGGCCGGCGGCGGCCTCGCCGGCGCCGAGCAGCTGCACGGCAAGGAGATGTCCTACAACAACTACGTCGACGCCGACGCCGCCCGCCGCGCCGCGTACGACTTCGCCGACCCCGCCGTCGCGATCATCAAGCACGCCAACCCGTGCGGCATCGCCGTCGGCGCCGACGTCGCCGACGCCCACGCCAAGGCCCACGCCTGCGACCCCGTCTCCGCCTACGGCGGCGTCATCGCCGTCAACCGGCCCGTCACCGCCGCCATGGCCGACCAGGTCGCCGACGTCTTCACCGAAGTCCTCGTCGCCCCCGCCTTCGACGACGAGGCCCTGGAGATCCTCACCCGCAAGAAGAACATCCGCCTCCTGCGCTGCCCCGAAGGCCCCGCCAACGCCGTCGAACACCGCCGCGTCGACGGCGGCCTCCTCCTCCAGACCGTCGACAAGGTCGACGCCCCCGGCGACGACCCGGCCGGCTGGGAGCTCAAGACCGGCGAACCCGCCGACGAAGCCACCCTCCGCGACCTCGCGTTCGCCTGGAAGGCCTGCCGCTCCGTCAAGTCCAACGCCATCCTCCTCGCCGCCGACGGCGCCACCACCGGCGTCGGCATGGGCCAGGTCAACCGCGTCGACTCCGCCCGCCTCGCCGTCTCCAGAGCCGGCGACGACCGCGCCGCCGCCTCCGTCGGCGCCTCCGACGCCTTCTTCCCGTTCCCCGACGGCCTCGAAGTCCTCACCAAGGCCGGCGTCCGCGCCATCGTCGAACCGGGCGGCTCCATCCGCGACGACGAGGTCATCGCGGCCGCGAAGCAGGCAGGCATCACCCTGTACTTCACCGGCACCCGCCACTTTTTCCACTAGGGGGGCCACCCCCCTAACCCCCAGGCCGGACGGGCGCGCCCCCTGCGCTCGCTGGCGCTCGCTGGCGCTCGCTGGCGCTCGCTTCGGGGGCGC
>NZ_JBEZWH010000110.1:0-16216 GCF_040703975.1 Spirillospora sp. NPDC029432 | reverse complement strand
GGTCGTGGCCGCGGCCCCGTCCGGCGCGACCGGGCCGACCGCCGCCGCGGCCTCCAGGACGGCGGGCGCCACCGGGCCGGTGGCCTGCGGCTCCCCCTCGCCGAGCAGGGTGCGCAGGATCTCCGAGGCGGGCGGGCGCAGCGCCGGGTCCTTGCTCAGGCAGCGCGCGGCCAGCTCGCGCAGCGGCCCCTCCAGGGCGCCGAGATCGGGCTCCCCGGTCTGGACGCGGTACGCGACGGCCTGCAGGTTGTCGCTCCCGAACGGCGGGCGGCCGCAGGACGCGAACACCATCGTCCCCGCCCACGCGAACACGTCGGCGGCCGGGCCGGCGCGCTCGCCGCGCAGCTGCTCGGGGGCCATGTAGGCGGGCGTGCCGACGCCCTGGCCGCTGGAGGTGATCGTCCCGGCGTCCAGCGCGCGGGCGATGCCGAAGTCGATGACGCGCGGCCCGTCCGGGCCGAGCAGCACGTTGTGCGGCTTGAAGTCGCGGTGCACCACGCCGGCCTGGTGGATGGCCACCAGCGCGGCCGCGGTGCCGACCGCGAGCCGGTCGAGCGCGCCGCCGCCGCGCGGCCCCCGCTCCCGGACCACGCGGGCGAGCGAGGGCCCGTCGACGTACTCGCTCACGATGTACGGCCGGTCGCCGTCCACGTCGGCGTCCAGCACGGCCGCGGTGCAGAACCGCGCGACGCGCTTGGCGGTGTCCAGCTCGCGGATGAAGCGGGCGCGGGCCTCGGGGTCGTCGCCGAGCCCGGCGCGCAGCCGCTTGACCGCGACGGTCCCGCCGCCGCGCGGTTCCTCGGCGCGGTAGACGACGCCCTGGCCGCCCTCGCCGAGCCTGCCGAGGAGGCGGTACGGCCCGATCGCGGCCGGATCCGCCGCCCTGAGTCCTTGCCTGGGTCCTTCGGACGCCGACATGAGCCCTCCCTTTCAGGTGGGACGCCGGTCCGCTTCGCCCGGTTCGGATAGATTGCCGGAACGAGCTCCCGCAGGACGATGGGATGAGCAGTGACAGACCAGCCACCGCCGTACGACACGCCCTACGGGCAGCCTCCCGGCGCGCCCCCGCCACCCGGGTACGGCCCGCCTCCCGGCTACGGGCCGCCTCACGGGTACGGCCCGCCGCCCGGCGGGGGTCAGCCTCCCGGGGGCGGGCAGCCGCCGCCGTACGACCCGCGCTACGGGTACGGCCCGCCCGGCGTCCCGTACGGCCCCGGGCAGCAGGTCTCCGGCGACGACACCACGTGGGCGATGATGGCCTACCTCGGGACGCTGCTCCTCGGCTTCCTGGCGCCGCTGATCATCTACTTCGTCAAGAAGCGCGAGTCGGCGTTCAGCCGCTTCCACGCGGCCCAGGCGCTCAACTACCAGATCACGATCCTGATCCATCTGGTGGTGCTGTGCGCGGTGTTCATCCCGCTGGCGATCGTGTTCGACAGCCCCGTGTGGATCGTCCCGCTGTTCCTGCTCTACTTCGCGGACGCGATCGGGCAGTGGGTGTTCCTGATCCTGGGCGCGGTGAAGGCCGGCAAGGGCGCCTACTACCGGTTCCCCGCCTTCTTCTGCTTCCCCATGATCAAGTGACCGGCAGGTAGGTCCGCGCGTACTCGTCCAGGACGGGCAGCACCTCGTCCCGCTCCCCGGCGGGCACGCGCAGGACGACCTCCTCGATCCCCAGCGAGGCGAAGTGGTCGAGCTTCTCCCGGCTGGGGACCGTCCCGAACGGGACGACGGGGACCGGCTCGCGGCCGGCGGCGGCGCACGCCTCGCGCAGCGCGGGCAGCGCCTCGCGGACCCCGGCGCCGCCGATCGGCATCCAGCCGTCGCCGTACTCGGCGATGTGCGCGAACAGCGTCGGGCCCGGCGCCCCGCCGAGCAGCACCGGGATCCGCGCGGCGGGCTTGGGCCAGCTCCAGGACGCCTCGAACGCCACGAACTCCCCCTTGAACGACGCCTCCTCGCGCGTCCACAGCTCGCGCATGGCCAGCACGTGCTCGCGGACCACGGCGCGCCGCCGCTTCCAGGGGACGCCGTGGTCGGCGGCCTCCTCGGCGTTCCAGCCGTACCCGACGCCGAGGGTGAAGCGGCCGCCCGCGATCCGGTCGAGCGTGGCGATCGCCTTGGCGGTGACGATCGGGTCGCGCTGTGCGGGCAGGGACACGCCCGTCCCGAGCCGGATCCGCTCGGTGACCGCCGCCGCGGCGGCCAGCGACACCAGGGGGTCGGTGGTGCGGGCGTACTCGTCGGGCAGCCGGTCCACGCCGGTCGGCGGTGCCGTCAGCCGGGACACCGGGATGTGGGTGTGCTCGGGGACGTACAGCGAGGCGAACCCGCGCTCCTCGGCGGCGGCCGCCAGCTCGTGCGCGGTGATGGTGCGGTCGGTCGTGAACAGCGTGATCCCCAGCCTCATGGCCGCCACATTAGCCACCAAGCGGTTGCTCAGCCGATCCGGGCCACCGCCCGCACCGGGGCGCCGTCGCCGTCCAGCCGGATCGGGAACAGCGACACCTCCACGGGACGCCCCGCGTCCTGCGCCGCCAGCAGCCGGTCCAGCCCGGTGAGGTTCTCGGCGATCACCGCGTGCGCCCCGCACAGCACGCGGTGCGCGGCCAGCGAGAAGTCCCCGCCGCCGGGCGGCGGCGTGCGGTCCACGCTCAGCGCGTCGATCCCGACCGTCCGGACGCCCGCCGCCACGATCGCCTCAGCGGTCTCGGCCGACGGGTACGGGTGCGCGAGGTACTCCGCGCTCCCCCAGTGCCGCGACCAGCCCGTCGCGATCAGCAGCACGGTCCCGGGCCCGAGCCCCTCCGGCAGCACCTCGGGGCCGATCGCCGTACGGGGCGGCAGCCCGCGCGCGTCGGCGACGACCGCCGGGCCGGTGAACCGGTCGAGCGGCAGCCGGTCCAGGCGCGGCAGCTCGTCGTCCACGTGGTACGGGGCGTCCACGTGCGTCCCCGTCTGCGAGCCCATGTGCAGGCGCCGCACGTTCACCCCGGAGTTCGTCACCGTGAGCGCGGGCGCGACCACCACCTCGGGGTCGCCCGGGTACACCGGCATCCCCGAGACGACCGGGACCGACAGATCCACCAGCTCAACCGCCATGCGCCGATTATCCCGCCGTCCCCGGCCTCCGATAGCGTTGGCCCCGTGCTGCCCCTTGTGACCGCCGTCCGGTACGTGACACCGCTGCGCGAGGGCGGGTCGCTGCCGGGCATCGTCGAGGCCGACGACCTCGGCACCTACGTGATGAAGTTCCACGGCGCCGGGCAGGGCCGCAAGGCCCTGATCGCCGAGGTGATCGCGGGCGAGCTGGCCCGCCGGCTCGGGCTCCGGGTCCCCGACCAGGTGGTCATCGAGCTGGACCCGGTGATCGGCCGGCACGAGCCCGACCCCGACGTCCAGGACCTCCTCAAGGCCAGCACCGGGCGCAACCTCGGCGTCGACTTCCTGCCCGGCTCGCTCGGCTTCGACCCCCTGGGCTGGTCGCCGGACGCGCTGTTCGCGTCCCGCGTGCTGTGGTTCGACGCGTTCATCGGCAACGTCGACCGCAGCTGGCGCAACCCCAACATGCTGGTCTGGCACGGCGACGTCTGGCTGATCGACCACGGCGCCAGCCTCTACTTCCACCACGCCTGGCGGAACGCCGCGAAGGTCTTCGCCGGCGCCTACGACGTGGACGACCACGTCCTGACCCCGTGGGCGGCCAAGCTCGCCGACGCCGAGGCCGAACTGCTCCCCCGGGTCACCGAGGGCCTGCTGCAAGAGGTCGTCGGCCTCGTCCCAGACCTCTGGCTGGAGAACGAGCCCGGCTTCGACACGGTGGACGCCCTCCGCGACGCCTACGTCGAGCTGCTGGCGGGGCGCGCGGCCGCGCCGCGCGAGTGGCTGCCCGAGCTGTCCGTCAGCCACCGCCGTCCCGACACCCGCGCGCGGCGCGGCGAGAACCGCCCCGGCTGGCTGGGAGGCCCCGCGTGACCCCGAAAGCCGGCACCGTCTTCGAGTACGCGGCGCTGCGGGTCGTGCCCCGGGTGGAGCGCGGCGAGGCGATGAACGTCGGCGTCGTCGTGTACTGCCGGGCCCTCGACTTCCTCGGCTGCCGGAGCCATCTGGACGAGGCTCGCCTGCGGGCCCTCGACCCCGCCCTCGACCTGGACGGCGTGCGGGCGGCGCTGCGGGCGGTGGACGCGCTGTGCTGCGGCGGGGAGCGGGCCGGGCAGGCGGCGGACGAGCCGCAGGGCAGCCGGTTCCGCTGGCTGACCGCGCCGCGCAGCACGATCGTCCAGCCGGGACCCGTCCACGCGGGCCTCACCGGCGACCCGGCCGCCGAACTCGAAAGGCTGCTGGACCTGCTGGTGAAGTAGCCCGCCCGGGCGCCCACCGGCCCGCTAGTCCCATTCCCAGCGCATGCCGTGGTAGCCGGCCGCCACGCCGAACTCGATGAAGTGGACGCTGTGGTAGCTGGACGGCCGCAGGTCCGCGGCGTCCTTGAGGGCGGTCTGCGCGTCCGGGCGCCAGGTGCGGTAGCAGCGGGCGGGCAGCGCCGCCGGATGGAAGCGCACCTCCATCAGGAACTCGTGCTGCGGGGTGCGGAACCCGCGGCCCTCCTCCGACACCGGCGGGCCCGTGCCGTCGAACCCGAAGCCGTACTCCAGCAGGTACGTCTCGCCGCGGCCGAGCGCCCGGTCGAACAGCAGCTCCGCCGCGATCAGCCCGCTGGCCTCGTCCGCCCGGACCCGGCCGAACCGGCAGCCGCGGGCCGTTCGGGACGAGGGCAGCAGCCCGTGCGGATGGTGGTACACGGCGATCCAGCGGTCCACGCCGCGCTGCTGAGCCTGGAACACCGCCCGGCTGCGCACCTCGCGCAGCTCCCGGCGGGGGCCGATGGTGTGCTGGTCGTGCAGGCTGAGGCCGGTCAGCCGGCGCTCGCCCGGCTCGCCGATCTCCTCCATCAGATCGCGCACGCCCGGCTCCGGGCACAGCGCCTCCACCGGCAGCCACGGGCCCGCCGCCCGCTCGGAGCCCGGCCGCAGCAGGGTGACGAGGGAGTGCCGGGGCAGGGCGAGGATCATCTCCAGGGCCCGTACGGCGCGTAGCGAGTCGGCGCGCTCGGGCCGCGTCCGGCCGCGCTGCCAGTAGCTGAGCGTCGACAGGCTGACCGCGATGCCCTGCTCCTCCAGCCGGCGGCGCAGCGCCTCCAGGCTGAGACCGCGGGCCTGGATCGCCGCGTGCAGGGCGACGTTGAAAGGACCGTACTGCAGCATCTGGAGGAGATCGTCCTCCGTGACGCTCTGCACCGCTATCGCCTCCGGATCGCGTCCGGCCGGCCCCCGTGATCGGCCTTGACAACAGCAGTTGGAACTTCCGCGCTCAATGTAAGGCCACCGGCTCACAAAACCAATGGGCAACTTTCTACAACACGCCCCCTGCGTCGCCGATCCCGCGGCCGGTTCAGTCCCATTCCCACTCGACGCCGACGATCCCGCGCCGGACGTCGCCGAGCGCCAGATGGGCGCTGCCCGAGGAGCCGATCCACAGCTCCGCCAGCCGCCGCGGCGGGGCGCCCGCGCCCTCCCGCGCGTACCCGTAGCAGCGGGCCGGCAGCGTCTCCGCGTGGAACTGCACGACGGCGAGGTAGTCGCGGACCGGGCGCGGAAAGCGCCGCTCGTAGCCCTCCCCCGGGCGGGTCAGCTCGTACTCGATCACGGCGGTGTCGCCGGCCGCCAGCACCCGATCGAAGATCAGCTCGAAGCCGGCGAGGCCGTCGCCCCCGTCGCCGCCGGCCGCCTCGGTCCGGACCCGGCCGGAACGGCAGTAGCGCAGCCCCGTGAGCCCCGGCTCCGCACCGCACACCGGATGGACGCGCACCACCCGGTCGATGTCGTCGCCGGTCGCCCGCAACACCTCCCGCACGGCCAGCGAACGGGGCCGCCGGTCCGGGCCCAGGCGGTAGACGTCGTGGACGCTCAGCCGTTCCAGGCGGTGGTCACCGGAACGATCCAGCTGCCCGACCACGCGCGCGTACCGCTCGGGGTCCGCCCACAGGCCGGGGGCGCTCGCGGGCCGGCCGGGCGGGAGCGGCGGCAGGGCGCCGCGCCCGGGGGTCGTCGCCGGTGCCGGATCGTCCAGCAGCGCGGTCAGGGCCCCCGCCGGGACGTGCAGGATCTCCTCCAGCGTCGTGACCACGGCGCGCGAGCGCGGCCGGCTGCGGCCGCGCTGCCAGTAGCTCAGCGACGCCACGCTGACCGTGAGGCCGCGCAGGGCGAGCCGGTGGCGGATCCGCTCCAGGGTCAGCCCGCTGGCCTGGATGGCCTGCCGCAGCGCCCCGGCGAACTCCACGGGCGGATTTTAGCCGCCCGCCCTCTAGAAGAGCACCGACATGAAGGTGTCGATCTCGGTGAAGCCGACCCGCCGGTACGTGGCGCGGGCCCGGGTGTTGAAGTCGTTGACGTACAGCGAGACCGACGGCGCGATCGAGCGCAGCGCCTCCTCGACCAGGGCCGCCATGCCGTGCACCGACAGCCCCTGGCCGCGCAGGTCGGGCGGCACCCAGACGCCCTGCACCTGGCACGCGTGCGGGGTGACGGCGCCGACCTCGGCCTTGAACATCACCCGGCCGTCCTCGATCCGGGCGAACGCCCGCCCCGCCCTGATCAGCTCGGCGACCCGGGCCCGGTAGAGGACGCCGCCGTCGCCCGAGTTCGGGGAGACGCCGACCTCCTCGGTGAACATCGCCACGCAGGCCGGGTAGACGATGTCGAACTCGTCCATCCGCACCTGCCGGACGCGGTGGTCGGCGGCCACCGGCGGCATCGTGGAGGTCGACATCACCGGCTGCGCCGTGCGGATCGCCCGCGGCGGGCCCCAGTACGGGGCGAGCATGTCCCACAGCTCGCCGACCGCATCGACCGGCCCGACGATGGACGAGCACCGGCGGCCCTGGGCCTGCGCGCGCTCGGCGAACGCCCGCACGGCGTCGGAGGTGGCGGCGACGGGCACCAGGTTGGCGCCGGAGTAGCACAGCGACACCAGCCGCCCGTCCCGCAGGTAGCCCCACATCTGCGCGCCCAGGCGGCGGGGGTCGAGCCCCGCGGCGTGGACGCGGGAGCTGACGAACACGTTCGCGACCGGGTCGGCGTCCAGGATGGCCAGCGCCTCCGCCCGGTGCCGGTCGTCCAGTACGCGTACCGGCAACGACCCCAGCATCCGCATGGCCTACCGGACCCGGTCTGGGACGTGCGGCCGCACGCTCGTCTCGGCTTTCAGCACCACGCTCACAAGCCTATGACGTTCCCCCTCAGAGCGCGCCAACCGGCTCCTTACCGGGCGGTATCAAGACTCGCGCCGCGGCGGTGGCCCGTGCTCGCCGCGGGCCCGCCCTTCTTCGCCCTCCCGGCCGCGGGCGGCGGGCCGGCGGGGCAGGTGGCGTCCGGGCCGGGACGGGAGGCGGGCAGCGTGCCGTCCCGGAAGTAGGCCGCCACGGCGCCGTCGAGGCACCTGTCGCCGTTCATCGCGATCCCGTGGTTCCCGCCCCCGGACTGGACGACCAGGCGCGAGGTCGGGAAGAGCCGGTGCGTCTCCAGGGCGCCCTCGTACGGCGTGGCGGCGTCCTCCGTGGCCTGCAGGAGCAGGATCGGCGGCGTCCCGGGGCCGCCGCGCACCTCCGGGCGGGGCCCGCCCGGGACCGGCCAGAAGGCGCAGGGAGCGTTGTACCAGGCGTTGCTCCACGTCTCGAAGCGGTAGCCGGACCGGTAGAGCCGCCAGTTGTCGCGGTGCCAGGTCTCCCAGTCGCGGGGCCAGGCCGCGTCCCGGCACTGGACGGCGTTGTAGACGGCGTAGTTGTTCTGCTCCAGCCAGCCCGGCGGCCGCCACTGCGCCAGGAGCGGGCCCGCGTTCTTCTTGCGGACGTACGCGGAGAGCGCGCGGGCGTGCGCCGGCCACGTCTGGTCGATGTAGCCGTTGATCAGGAACAGGTCGTCCAGCTCGCTCGCGCCGAACCTCCCCTTCGCCGGCTTCGCCTTGAGCGCCGCCCTCGCCCGGGCGTACGAGGCGGCGACCGCCTGCCGGGTGCGGCCCAGCCCGTAGGTCTTGTGATGGCGGGCGATCCAGGAGAAGTACGTCCGGATGCGCTTCTCGAACGCGACGTTCTGGTCGAGGTTGTTGGCGTACCAGACGCCGCTGGGCCGGACCACGCTGTCGAGCACCATCCGCCCGACGCGGCGCGGGTAGGCGGTCGCGTAGGCGGCGCCGAGGTACGACCCGTACGAGTAGCCGAAGAAGTCGAGCTTCTCCTGCCCGAGCGCGGCGCGGATCGCGTCAAGGTCGCGCACCCAGGCGCGGGTGCCCATGTGCGGGAGGAGTTTCCCATAGTCGGCGCCGCAGTCGGCGGCGTACTTGCGCGCCCGCTTCTGCCAGGCCTCCTCCTCCGCCCGGTTGGCGGGGATCGTGTCGGCCCTGGGGCGGCCCGGGTTCTGGTACGTGGTGTCGCAGACCATCGCGGGCCTGCTGGCGCCGACGCCGCGCGGGTCGTAGCCGATCCAGTCGTAGCGGCCCGCGACGTCCTTGGGCAGCATCGCGGTGAAGAGCCTCGGCAGGTCGCGGCCGTGCGCGCCGGGGCCGCCGCGGTTGAGCAGGACCGCGCCCTGGGAGCGCGCCGCGGTGTGCCGGGCCCGGGTCAGCGCCAGGGTGATCTTCTCGCCGGCCGGTCGGCCGTGGTCGAGCGGGACGCGGAGGGTCCCGCACTCCAGCCCCTTGAGGGCGCCCTGCAGCACCCTGTCCTTCTCCGGGCACGGCTTCCAGGCGATCCGGGGCGCGGCGGCGGGCGCGGCGCGGCCGGTACGGGGCGTGTCGCCCAGCGCGGCGGGCGGGGAGAGGGTCGCGGCGACGGCGGCGGTGGCGGCCGCGGCCAGCCCGGCGGCGGCGGCGGTCGTCTTCAGGGCGTTCGGCACCAGCGTTTTCTACCGGCGCGGGGACGCCCCGTCCCGCACCCCCGGGGTTCGCGCGATTCCCCGCGATACCCGGGTTTTCCGGCTTCTTCGGGCACTCCCCCGATATGGCGAACCGCCGGTGCGCTTCCCCAGCGCACCGGCGGCTCCGCTCATTCCGGACGGGCTACGGGCGGCCGATCGGCACGTCCTTGCCCTGGGCCTTCCCGGCGGCCTTCACGGCGTTGGGGTTGGGGTCGTTCAGCGCGGGCAGCGCGTCGCAGGACACGTCGGCGCCGTTCCCCGGCCTGCGGGGCGCGAGCGTCCCGTCGGCCAGGTACGCGGCGACCTTGTCGTCCAGGCAGGCGTTGCCGTTCAGCGTGTTGCTGTGGGTCTTGCCGCCCTGCTCGGCGAGCAGCGTCGCGGACGGGAACAGCTTGCGCATCTGCGGGCCGCCCGAGTACGGCGTGGCGGCGTCCAGCGTGGACTGGACCAGCAGGAACGGCGCGACCTGCTTCCGCTTGTCGCCCAGCCCGACCGCCGGGCCGGCCTTGGCGCCCCAGTAGTGGATCGGCGCGTTGAACCAGGTGTTCGACCAGCTGTTGAAGCGGATCCCGCTCGCGTACTGGCGGGCCGCGTCGCGGTGCCAGGTCTTCCACTTGGGCGGCCACGGCGCGTCCACGCCCTGCACGGCCAGGTAGACGGCCAGGGAGTTGTCGCCGCCGCCCTCGCTCACCCACTCCAGCAGCGGGGCCGGGTCCTTCTTGGTCACCCACGCGGAGAGGATCTGCGCGAACGGGATGTAGTACGAGGTGTTGTACCCCGCGCTCAGCATGATGTCGTCCAGCTCGGACGGGCCGATCTTGCCGCCGATCGGGGCCTTCTCGGCGGCGGCGCGGGCCTTGTAGTAGGCCGCCTCGACCTGCTTCGCCGTCGTGCCGAGGTGGTAGATCGAGTCGTACTTGGCGACCCAGCCCCACCACAGCTTCATGTTCCGCTCGAACGCCTCGTTCTGGCGGAGCTGGCCCTCGTACCAGACGTTGCGGGAGTCGACGTTGCCGTCCCAGACCATCCGCTTGACGTTCTTCGGGAACATCGTCGCGTAGGTGGCGCCGAGGTACGTCCCGTACGAGAAGCCGTAGTAGCTGATCTGCGGCGCGCCCAGGGCCTTGCGGATCGCGTCGACGTCGCGGGCCGTGTTCGTGGTGCGCATGTGCGGCAGCAACCAGCCGAACTTCTCCTGGCACGCGTCGGCGTACGCCTTGGAGCGGGCCAGCCAGGCCTTCTCCTCCTTGGCGTTCGCCGGGACGTAGTCCGGGCGGGTCGGGTCGGAGTAGCCGGGCACGCAGCTGATCGCGGGCTTGCTGGACTCCACGCCGCGCGGGTCGAAGCCGATGATGTCGTAGCGGGCCGCGACCTCCTTGGGCAGCCAGGACGCCAGCCCGCCGGACAGGTACAGGCCGCTGCCGCCGGGGCCGCCCGGGTTGCCCAGCAGGACGCCCTGGTAGTTGGCCCGGTCGGTGGCCTTGACCCGGGACACCGCGACAGAGATCTTGCGCCCGCCGGGCTTGCCGTAGTCCAGCGGCACCTCGACCTGGCCGCATTCGGCGTTCTTCAGGTAGGCGCCGCCGGTCACGTCCGTGGGGCAGGCGCCCCACGCGATGCTCGACGCCGCGGCCGGGGCCGCGGTCCGCGCGGGCGCCACACCGGCGGAGACGGCGGCGGCCGTGCCGCCCACCCCCACCGCCGTGGCCGCCGTGATGAGAACGAGCCTCTTCAACGAACCCCCTCGATCACCGGTGGCACGCCAACGCCGGCGCCGCGGGCCGGCGCGCGATCGGTGGGAGCCGCTCCGGTAAGAGCGATATGTACGATCGGTGGAGATTGTTGCGCTTGGTCCAGCGCGGACGGCAGGGGCTGTCGTCAGTGGATGCGAAATCGTGACAAGCTTCGCGGAACCCGGCGTTACAGCTCACACGTTCGGGCGCGCGGGTGCGGGTGCGGGCGTGGCGCCGGAGGCGCGTGCGGACGGCGAAAGGCCCCCGGGTCTCCCCAGGGGCCTTCGGTGAAGCGGGTGGCGGCGCCGGGCGCCTCGGGTCAGCCGACGACGACCTCCGCGCCGGGGCCGCCGACGGTGCCGTCCTCGCCGATCTCGATGCCCATCTCGTCGGCGATCCGCATCGCCTCCTCGATCAGCGTCTCCACGATCTGCGCCTCGGGCACGGTCTTGACGACCTCGCCCTTGACGAAGATCTGGCCCTTGCCGTTGCCGGACGCCACGCCCAGGTCGGCCTCGCGGGCCTCGCCCGGCCCGTTCACGACGCAGCCCATGACGGCCACCCGCAGCGGCACCGGGAAGTCCTTGAGCCCGGCGGTGACCTGCTCGGCCAGCGTGTAGACGTCGACCTGCGCGCGCCCGCAGGACGGGCAGGAGACGATCTCCAGGCCGCGCTCGCGCAGCCCGAGCGACTCCAGGATCTGGTTGCCGACCTTGACCTCCTCGACCGGAGGCGCCGACAGCGAGACCCGGATCGTGTCGCCGATGCCCTGGCTCAGCAGCGCGCCGAACGCCACCGACGACTTGATCGTGCCCTGGAAGGCCGGGCCGGCCTCGGTGACGCCCAGGTGCAGGGGGTAGTCGCAGGCGGCGGCCAGCTGCCGGTACGCCTCGATCATCACCACCGGGTCGTTGTGCTTGACCGAGATCTTGATGTCCCGGAAGCCGTGCTCCTCGAACAGCGAGCACTCCCACAGCGCCGACTCCACCAGCGCCTCGGGGGTGGCCTTGCCGTACTTCTCCAGCAGCCGCTTGTCCAGCGAGCCGGCGTTGACGCCGATCCGGATCGGCACGCCCGCGTCCGACGCGGCCTTGGCGATCTCGCCGACCTTGTCGTCGAACTTCTTGATGTTGCCGGGGTTGACCCGGACGGCCGCGCAGCCGGCGTCGATCGCCGCGAAGACGTACTTGGGCTGGAAGTGGATGTCGGCGATCACGGGGATCGGCGACTTGCGGGCGATCGCGGGCAGCGCGTCGGCGTCGTCCTGCGACGGGCAGGCGACCCGGACGATCTGGCAGCCGGACGCCGCCAGCTCGGCGATCTGCTGCAGCGTGGAGTTGACGTCGGCGGTCAGCGTCGTGGTCATCGACTGGACGGAGACGGGGGCGTCCCCGCCCACCGGGACGTTGCCCACCATGATCTGCCGGGACGCGCGGCGCGGCACAGCGAGGCGCGGCGCGCCCTGCTCGTCCCCCTTGCCGCGGACGGCCGGAATTCCGAGTGAAACGCTCATCCCTCTCCCTAAAAATGACCCTCCGCCTACCCTAAGCGCCCCCGGGCCATGGCGTGACGCGGACGGCATTCACCCTCAGATACATATAGCTGCCGATTGATTACGCAGAGTGAACTATTCGGGTAGGCGGAGCGGATTGATCAGGTCCGCGAGGATGAGCAGCAGGCCGAGGCCGATCAGCAGCAGCACCACCACGTACGTGACGGGCATCAGCTTGGCGACGTCCACCGTGCCGGGATCGGGTCGGCCGCGCAGCCGCGCCGCCAGGGCGCGCGAACGCTCGTACGCCACGATCGCCAGGTGCCCGCCGTCCAGCGGCAGCAGCGGGATGACGTTGAGCGCCCCTAGGAAGATGTTCACCGAGACGACGAGTGACAGATACAGGACGAGCTTGTCCTGCCAGGTGCTGTCGGAGGCGAAGATCTGGCCGGACACGTCCGTCGCGCCGACGACGCTGCCGACCTGGCCGCCGGGGGTGCTGCCGCGGTCGGCGGAGAACAGGTCGGGGATCGCGGCGGGCAGGCCGGCCAGGGCCTCGCCGATGCCCGCGACCGTGCGGCCGATGACGCGGGAGGCGAAGACGGCCGCGTTCACCGGGCCGGCCCGCTCGTACCGGGCGCCGACGACCTTCGCCGACATGCCGAGGAACGGCTCGCCGCCCGCCGACCCCAGCCGCGCGTGCAGCGTGATCTGCCGCACGGTCCCGCCGGCCGGCCGTTCCACGACGATCGGCACGGTCTGGCCGGGACGGGCCGCGGCGATGGCGCGCCGCAGCTGGGCCCAGTCGGCGACGCGGGTCCCGCCGAAGGCCGCCACCCGGTCCCCGGCACGCAGCCCCGCCGCGGCGGCCGGCGAGGGCGGGTCGCCCTCCCGGCAGGCGGCCCGCGCGTTCGCCGGGACGCACGGGCTGACCTCGTCGACCGTCGTGGTGGCGGTGCCCGGCACGCGGATCCCGATGGCCATCGCCATCAGCATGAGCAGCAGGAACGCGAACACGAAGTTGATCACCACGCCGGCGGCGATCACGATGGCGCGCCGCCCGGCGGGCTGCCGGTAGAAGGCGCGGGGCCGGTCGGCCTCGTCGATCTCCTCCAGCGAGGTGTAGCCGACGATCTTGACGAAGCCGCCGAGCGGGATCGCCTTGATCCCGTACTCGGTCTCGCCGCGCCTGCGCGACCAGAGCGTGGGGCCGAAGCCGACGAAGTACTGGGTGGCCTTCATGCCGAACCGCTTGGCGGTCAGCAGGTGCCCCGCCTCGTGCAGCATGACCGACACCAGCAGCGCGACGACGAACGCGAGCGCGCCGAGGAGGAAGGCCATCCGCCCCTCCCCTCGGCAGCCGCGTCTCCGGCGGGGCCGGCCGGGTCAGGCCAGGCCCGTGATCTCCCTCGTCCTGGCGCGGGCCCACGCGTCGGCCGCCAGGACGTCGTCCAGCGTCAGGCCGCCCGTACCGCTCGTGCCGCCCGCACCGTGCTCATCCACTACCCGCGCGACCGTGTCGACTATCCCCAGGAACGGCAGCCGTCCCGTACGGAACGCCTCCACGCACTCCTCGTTGGCGGCGTTGTAGACGGCGGGCGCGGTGCCGCCGGTCTCGCCCACCCGCGCGGCCAGCGCCACGGCCGGGAACGCCTCGCCGTCCAGCGGGAACAGCTCCCACGTGTGCGCCCTCGTCCAGTCGACGCCGGGCGCGGCGTCCGGGACGCGGTCCGGCCAGTCCATCCCGAGCGCGATCGGCAGCCGCATGTCCGGCGGGCTGGCCTGGGCGAGCGTCGAGCCGTCGGTGAACTCCACCATCGAGTGGATCACCGACTGCGGGTGCACCATCACCTCGATGCGGTCGAACGGCACGTCGAACAGCAGGTGCGCCTCGATCACCTCCAGGCCCTTGTTGACCAGGGTCGCGGAGTTGATCGTGACGACGGGGCCCATGTCCCAGGTCGGGTGGTTCAGCGCCTGCTCGGGCGTGACGCCGGCGAGTTCCTCGCGGGTACGGCCGCGGAACGGGCCGCCGCTGGCGGTCAGCACCAGCCGCCGCACCTCGTCCGCGCGGCCGCCGCGCAGGCACTGGGCCAGCGCCGAGTGCTCGGAGTCCACCGGGACGATCTGGCCGGGCCGGGCGCGCTCCTTGACCAGCGGCCCGCCGACGATCAGCGACTCCTTGTTGGCCAGCGCGAGCGTGCGGCCGGCGTCCAGGGCGGCCAGCGTCGAGGCCAGCCCGAGCGCGCCGGTGACGCCGTTCAGCACCACGTCGCAGGGCATCGCGGCGACCTCGGCGACCGCCTCGGGGCCTGCCACGATCTTGGGGATGGCGTACTCGCCGGCGGCGTACCCGCGCTTGCGGGCCTCGGCGTAGAAGGCCAGCTGGAGGTCCTGGGCGGCGGACGCGCGGGCCACCGCGACCACCTCGGGACGGAACTCCAGCGCCTGCTCGGCCAGCAGGTCCACCCGGCCACCGCCCGCCGCCAGCCCGGTCACCCGGAACCGGCCGGGGTTGCGGCGGATCACGTCGAGGGCCTGGGTGCCGATCGATCCGGTCGACCCCAGGATCGCCACGTCGCGGCGGGCGGGGGGCTGCGGGGACGGGGAGGCGCCGGCGCGCGTAGAAGGCATCACCCGCCCATTGTCGGCCATCGCGGGGGCCGGCCGCCGCGCGCGCCGCGACCTGCGGCGACGGGCAAAGGTGTGGATCGGGGCCCGGTCCTTTGTCGATGTCTGCCACTAGCCGCCCGACAGACCCCGAAATTACGGTCCGCTCACGGACGGATACTCCATTCCGTTCATCCCCGGACACATCGGAGATCTCATGAAACGCTCCCCCCGCCCCAGGGTCATGGTTCTCTCCGCGCTGGGCGGCGCCGTGCTCGCGCTGCCGCTGCTCGCCGTCCCCGCGCAGGCGGCCCCCGCCTCGCCCTCCCCGGCGCCGCGGGCGCGGACGCAGGCGGCGGACGAGGCGGCGCAGAAGCGCGTCACCGGCTACTGGACGCGCGACCGCATGAGGTCGGCCACCCCGATGGAACGCCTCTTCCGCGCGAAGAAGCAGTCGGCCAAGGACGCCGTGCGCCGCGGCCTGGAGCAGGTGCTGCCGCCCTCGACCAAGGCCCTGCCCAGCACCGGCGACACCTGGACGGGCGGCGGGGCGGTCGCCCGTACCGCCGGGCGCGTCTTCTTCACCTACCAGGGGCGCAACGCCTCCTGCTCGGGCGACGCGGTCACCAGCGCCAACCGCAGCACGGTGATCACCGCCGGGCACTGCGTGAAGCTGGACGGCGCCTGGCACACGAACTGGGTGTTCGTGCCCGGCTACAAGGACGGCGACCGGCCGCACGGCACCTGGACGGCCCGGCAGACCCTCGCCACCCCGCAGTGGACCGCCACCGAGGACATCAGCTACGACGTCGGCGCCGCCGTCGTCAACCCCCTGGACGGCCGCAGGCTCGTCGACGCGGTCGGCGGCCAGGGCATCGCGTTCAACCAGCCGCGCCGCCAGACCATGTACGCCTTCGGCTACCCGGCGGCGGCCCCCTACGACGGGTCCACGCTCACCTACTGCAGCGGCCGCGCCATCAACGACCCGCTGCTCAGCAGCGGCATCGGCCTCGCCTGCGACATGACCGGCGGCTCCAGCGGCGGCCCGTGGTTCCTCAGCTTCGACGAGGGCACCGGCAGCGGGATCCAGAACTCGGTCAACAGCTTCAAGTACAACTTCCTGCCCACCCACATGTTCGGCCCCTACTTCGGCGCCGACGCGCAGAACCTCTACAACAAGGCGCAGGCCGCCTAGCCGGCGCGCGAACGGTCACCGCCGTCGCCGCCGGACGAACGAATCAGCGGAAAGCCCGGACTCGATCACGCGATGTGAGGGAGACTCGGTCACTCGCGTTCCGATCGTGACGCGGCCGGTACCGGCGGCCGGAGCTCCCCGCGCTCCGGCCGCCCCGGTACGGCCTCCTCCCGTACCGGGCGGCCTGGTCGGAAGATCACACGTCATAACTCCACTCACC
>NZ_JBEZWH010000109.1:0-16805 GCF_040703975.1 Spirillospora sp. NPDC029432 | reverse complement strand
CCGGCTGCCCCGCGCCTGGCTGGCCGCCGGCGGCCCCCCCGGGGGGGGGGGGGGGCGGGCCCCCCCCCCCCCCCCCCCCCCGCCGCCGCGGTCGGCGGGAAGCCCGCCGCCGGAGACGGCGGCAAGGGCGGGCTGCAACCCCCGTCCTGGCTCGCGCTCCTGTTCCTGCTGCCCGCGCTGCTGCTGCTCGGCTTCCTGGTCGTCTACCCGATCGTGTACTCGGTCGTCCGCAGCTTCCTCGACGCCGAGGGCACCGGCTTCGCGGGCCTCGACAACTACATCGGCGTCTTCCAGGGCCACGACAACCTGGTCGCCGTCCGCAACACCGCGATCTGGGTGGTGGTGGCGCCCACCCTGGTCACCATCGTCGGCCTGGTCTTCGCCGTGCTCACCGAGCGGATCCGGTGGGCCACGGTGTTCAAGCTCGTGGTGTTCATGCCGATGGCGATCTCGTTCCTCGCCTCCGGCGTGATCTTCCGCCTGGTGTACGAGCAGGACCCCGACAAGGGCGTGGCCAACGCCGCGATGGTCGCCGTCCACGACACCTTCGCCGGGGGAGCGAGCTACCCCGGCGCCGGCCCGCGGACCGGCGGCGACCAGCCGGTGCGGCCCGGATCCGACGGAGTCTCGGTGAACGTCGCCGCGCCCGTCGCCGCGGGGCAGAGCGCGCTGGTCCCGCTGGTGCGCGTCAAGCCCGAGCTGCTGCCGAAGGACGCCGAGCCCGCGGCGGCGCCGCCGGCGGCCCGGCCCGGGCAGCTGACCGGCACCGTGTGGTTCGACTTCACCAAGGGCGGCGGCGGGGCGCCCAACCGGCCCAACGCCGGCGAGTCCGGGCTGCCGGGCGTCACCGTCCAGGCGATGCGGGGGAGCGAGGTCGCCGGCACGGCCACCACCCGGGCGGACGGCACGTTCACCATCACCGGCCTCGGGTCCGGGACGTACACCGTCACGCTGCCCAAGGACAACTTCACCGCCGCCTACGGCGGCGCGGAGTGGCTCGGCGGCACCCTCATCACCCCGGCGATCATCGGGTCGTACCTGTGGGTGTGGGCCGGTTTCGCGATGGTCCTGATCGCCGCGGGCCTGGCCGCCATCCCGCGCGACGCGCTCGAGGCGGCCCGGGTGGACGGCGCCACCGAATGGCAGGTGTTCCGGCGGGTGACGATCCCGCTGCTGGCGCCCGTCCTGATGGTCGTGCTGGTCACGCTGGTCATCAACGTGCTGAAGGTGTTCGACCTGGTGTTCATCATCGGCGGCGGCGATCCCGACGCCAGCGTGCTGGCGCTGCGGATGTGGACCGAGTCGTTCGGCGGCGGCAACGACCAGGGATCGGGCAGCGCGATCGCGGTGCTGCTGTTCCTGCTGGTGGTGCCCGCCATGCTGTTCAACATCCGGCGGCTGCGGCAGGAGCGGTCATGAGCGCGAAGAACGCGGGTGCGGCGCCCGGGGCGCCGAAGCGGGGCGTGGCCGCCCGGATCGCCGGCCGCATCGGCGGCGGCGTGGCACAGGGGCTGCTGGTCGTGGTCGCGCTGTTCTGGCTCGTTCCGACGTTCGGGCTGCTGATGGCCTCGCTGCGGTCGAACGAGGACAACAACGCCGGCGGCTGGTGGCAGGTGTTCACCACGCCGTCGCAGCTGACCGGCGAGGCCTACACCGCGCTGCTCGACAAGCCGGACTTCATCGACTCGTTCTGGAACACCGTGCTCATCACGGTGCCCTCCACGCTGCTGGTCGTGGGGATCGCGGCACTGGCCGCGTACGCGTTCGCGTGGCTGGAGTTCCCGGGCCGCGACTGGCTGTTCCTGCTGGTGGTGGCGCTGCTGGTCGTGCCGGTGCAGGTCGCGCTGATCCCGGTCGCCAAGCTGTACGGGCGGATCGACTTCGGCGGCTTCCAGATGTTCGGGTCGGTCACCGGCGTGGTGCTGTTCCACGTGGCGTTCGGCCTGCCGTTCGCCATCTTCCTGCTGCGCAACTTCTTCGCCGCGATCCCGCGCGACCTGCTGGAGGCGGCGCGGATGGACGGCGGCTCGGAGTGGACGATCTTCCGCCGGGTGATCTTCCCGCTGGGCGGCCCGGCGATCGCCTCGCTGGGCATCTTCCAGTTCCTGTGGGTGTGGAACGACCTGCTGGTCGCGCTGGTGTTCGCCGACACCGGATCGCAGCCGATGACCAAGTGGCTGCAGTCGCAGATGCGGCAGTTCACCGGCAACATCGACGTGCTGGCGCCCGGCGCGTTCCTGTCGCTGATCATCCCGCTGATCGTCTTCTTCGCGTTCCAGCGCTACTTCGTGCAGGGCGTGCTGGCCGGCTCGGTGAAGTGAGCCGGGCGGCGACCGCGCCGGAGACGGGAGCGTGAGACGGGGCGAGGCCCGGGCCGTGCGTACGGCCCGGGCCTCGCGGCGTCCGGATCAGGCGGCGTTCGGGTCAGGCGGCGTCCCGGTCAGGCGGACGTCTTGGCGACCGGGGTGTCCACGGCGGCGGCCTCGGCGTGGCCGATCGCCAGGCCGCTGGCCGGGTCGAAGAAGTGCAGCCGGCGGGTGTCGACGGCCAGGTCGATGTCCTGGCCGGGCCGCACGTGCGAGCGGGCGTTGACGCGGGCGGTCCACAGCGCCTTGTTGTCGGCCAGCGGGATCGCCATGTCCTCCTCGCCCTCGGCGGCGTCCTCGGCCAGGTCGGCGGTGTCCTTGTGCTCGACCGGCGGGGCGTCGATGGCGAAGATGACGTTGATCTCGCTGCCGAGCTCCTCGGTGACGCTGGTGGTGGCGTGCAGCGGCGCCCAGTCGGGCTTGGCGTGCGCGGCGTCCTCGAAGTCGGAGGGCCGGATCCCGAGGATGATGTCGCGGCCGAAGTACCCGTCCAGGCCGGGCTTGGCGGCCAGCAGGTCGGCCGGCACCGGCAGCGTGTAGCCGGCGAACGAGACGCGCGCGCCGTCGTCGTCGTTCTCCAGCTTTGCGGACACGAAGTTCATCGCGGGCGAGCCGATGAAGCCCGCCACGAACAGGTTGACCGGGTTGTCGAACAGCCGCTGCGGCGTGTCGACCTGCTGCAGCTTGCCCTCGCGCAGCACGCAGACCCGGTCGCCGAGGGTCATGGCCTCGACCTGGTCGTGCGTGACGTACACGGTGGTGACCTTGAGCCGCTCGTGCAGCTGGCTGAGCGAGGCGCGCATCGACACGCGGAGCTTGGCGTCGAGGTTGGACAGCGGCTCGTCCATCAGGAACGCCTGCGGCTCGCGGACGATCGCGCGGCCCATCGCGACCCGCTGCCGCTGCCCGCCCGACAGCGCGGCCGGCTTGCGCGACAGGTACTGCTCCAGGCCGAGCATCTTGGCGGCGTCGCGGACCTTCTTGGCCCGCTCCTCCTTGGAGACGCCGCGCAGCTTCAGGCCGAACGCCAGGTTCTGCTCGACGGTCATGTGCGGGTAGAGGGCGTAGTTCTGGAACACCATCGCGATGTCGCGGTCCTTGGGCGCCAGGTCGTTCACCACCCGCTCGCCGATGGAGATCTTGCCGCCGCTGATCTCCTCCAGCCCGGCGATCATCCGCAGCGCGGTGGACTTGCCGCAGCCCGACGGGCCGACCAGCACCATGAACTCGCCGTCGCGGATCTCCAGGTCCAGCCCGTCGACGGCCTTGACCCCGCCGCCGTACACCTTGTCGACCCGCTCCAGCACGATCTCGGCCATCTCGTCCCTCTCGCTCCGCTCAGTGGAAACGTTTCCAACGCCCTACCGCCCACCAGGGCGTTTATCCAGTGACCGGAGTCAACATGATGGAAACGTTTCCAGGAAAGGCCCGGTCATGAAAAGATGACCGGCGGAGAGGCGGTGGGCCGATGGCGGGCGGGCGACCTGCGACGATCAAGGACGTGGCGGCGGCGGCCGGGGTGGGCATCGCGACCGTGTCGCGGGTGTTCACCGGCACCGGCTCGGTCGGCGCGGCCACCCGCGAGCGCGTGCTGGCCGCGGCCCGCGAGCTGGACTACCGGCCCAGCGCCCTCGGCCGCGGGCTCAAGCTGCGGCGCGCCGGCGGGATCGGGCTGATCGTCCCCGACGTCACCGACCCGTTCTGCGCCGAGCTGATCGCCGGGGTGCTCGCCTGCGCCCGCACCCTGGGCGAGCACGTGATCGTGGACGCCGCGCACGGCGACCCCGCCCGCGAGGCCGAGATCGTCGAACGCCTCGTCGAGCAGCGCGTCGCGGGCGTCATCGCGCTGCCCGCCGGCGACGCCGCCGCCTGGCGCAGCGCCGCCGGCGCCGGGCCCGGAGCCGGTGTCGTCTTCGCCGACCGGGCGCTGCCCGGCCTCCCGGAGATCCCCGCCGTCCTCGCCGACGACCGCGCGGGCGTGCGCACGCTCACCGAGTACCTGGCCGGCCTCGGGCACCGCCGCATCGCGTTCCTGGGCGGCGCGGCCCCCGGGACCCCGCCGGGCGTGCGCGAGCGCGCGTTCCGCGACACGCTGGACGCCGTGGGCGTGCCCGCCGACGAGGACCTGATCGTCGCCGCCCGGCCCGAGCGCGACAGCGCGTACGGCGCCGCCGCCGGGCTGCTGCAGCGGCGCGGCGACGTGACCGCCGTGCTCGCCGCCGGCCACCTGCTCGGCGAGGCGGCCGTCCTGGTCGCCCGCGAGCTGGACCTGCGCGTCCCGGCCGACGTCTCCATCGCGATGGTCGACGACGTGCCCTGGGCGGAGCTGTGCGACCCGCCCCTCACCGCCGTCGCCCGTCCCGGGCACGACATCGGATACCGGGCGTGCGAGCTGCTCCTGCGCGACCGCGCGCGCCGCGGCCGCGGCGGCCCGGTGCTGCTGCCGGCCGAGCTGATGATCCGCGGCAGCTGCGGCCCGCCCCGCACCGCCCGCGGCGGCGGCCGTTCCGGCTGAATACACGCCCGCCGTGATCGCTCTTGACCCTGCACGGACCCCGCCGACACGCTAGATTTCCGGGGTGGAGGAGATCGATCGTCAGATCATGGCGTTGCTGGCCGATGACGGCCGGATGAGCTTCACCGATCTGGCCAAGGAGACCGGCCTGTCGGTGTCGGCCGTGCACCAGCGGGTGCGGCGGCTGCAGAAGCGCGGCGTCATCAAGGGGTTCACGGCACTGCTGGACAACGAGCAGATCGGGCTGCCGCTCACCGCGTTCGTATCGATCAAACCGATCGACCCGGCGGCGCCGGACGACGCGCCCGAGCGGCTGGCCGGCCTGGCCGCGATCGAGGCCTGCCATTCGGTGGCGGGGGAGGAGAGCTACATCCTCAAGGTGAGGGTGAACTCCCCCAACGAGCTGGAGGACCTGCTCCAGCAGATCCGAGCCGCGGCCAACGTCGCGACCCGCACCACGGTCGTTCTCAGCACCCCCTGGGAGAACCGCCGTCCGCCCCTTTGAGAGGAACGGTAAGAGGAACGGTCAAGCTCCCCCGCGGGTCGCGGCCCGCGGGGGAGCGGCGCTCAGGCGCCGGGCGCGAACGCCTCCAGGGCCTCTTCCGCGCGGCGCAGCGACTCCGCCGGATCCGCGTCCGGCCCGCTGATCTCCGGATCGAAGTTCAGGTCGACGAACAGCTCGGTCATCCCCTGCGCGGCTATGTCGTCGAAGTCGGCGCGGATCTCCTCGTACGAGCCGGTCAGCGGGCGCCGGTCCGCCCGGCCCGCCGCGCGCACCCGTACCGCCGCGCGGCACACGAACCGCAGGGCCGACGGGTCCCGCCCGGCCTTCTCCGCCGCCTCCCGGACGACCGCGACCGACCGCCCCAGCGACGCCGGATCGGCCCGGCTGGCGCTCACCCAGCCCGCCGCCAGCCGCCCCGCCCGGCGCAGCGCGGCGTCGGCCGCGCCGCCCAGCAGGATCGGCGGCTCCGGCGACTGCACCGGCGCCGGGCCCATCACCACCGGCGGGAACCGGTGGAACTCGCCCTCGAAGCCCTGGCCGCCGGCCCACAGCGCCCGCATCGCGGCGATGAACTCCTCCGCCCGCGCCCCGCGCCGCTCCATCGGCGCGCCCGCCGCCGCGAACTCCTCGGGCATCCAGCCGATCCCGAGCCCGAGGTCCAGCCGCCCGTCCGCGACCCGGTCCAGCGTGGCGGCCTGCTTGGCCAGCAGCACCGGCGAGTGGAACGGCATGTTCACGATCGCCACGCCCAGCCGGATCCGCCGGGTCAGCCCCGCCAGGTAGGCCAGCGTCACCAGCGGGTCCGGAACGTCCCGGTACGGGGTGTCGGTGGCCCCGGCCGGGTTGAGCAGCCGCTGGAGCGTCCAGAGCGAGCGGTACCCGAGCTCCTCGGCCCGCCGCGCGACCGCCACCTGCCCGGCCGGCCCGGACCATCCGCCCGACACCGGCACGGCGAACCCGATCAGCACGTCACGCCCCCTCGTCCCCTGGCACCTCGACGCGGCGACTCTACCGGCCGGGCTCGTCCCACCCGCCGGCGAACCCGCCGCCCGGCGGTCAGGAGGCGGCGACGATGAAGCTGGAGTTGCCGAAACCGACCTCGTCCCCGGGCCGCACCCGCGTCGGCCCGGTGAGCCGCCAGCCGTTGAGCCGGGTGCCGTTCATCGAACCGAGATCGGAGATCATCCACTCCTCGCCGGTCCGGTAGATCTCGGCGTGGAACCGGGAGACGGTCAGGTCGGTGAGGATGAACTGGCAGCCGGGCGCGCGGCCCACCACGATCCGGGTCAGCCCCGGCGGCGGCAGCATGAACCGCGGCAGCCGCGGCGCCCGCCACGCCGCCTCGAACCGCGCCGTCACCTGCGACACCGACGAGATCAGGCCGGTGAGCCGGCCCACCACCCGGTTGGTGGGCGGCAGGTCGTGCACGATGTCGGCCAGCTCGGCCTGGCTCTGGGCGCGCAGTACCTGGTCCACCCGGCGCTCGAACGTCTCGTGCGACATCCGGCCCTCGGCCACCCGGTCGCTGAGGACGCGCAGGACCCGATCGCGTTCCATGTCGGACGCTCGCACCGGGAACGCTGGCTGACCGTCCATGTTGTGAGTATCCAGAACCTCTCAACGCCTGTCTAGCAGGCGCTTCCGGGGGCGAAACGAAGATCGTTGCTGGACCGTACTTTGGCATGTTAGACGCTCTCCGGCCACCCGGAGTTCGAAGTCGCCACCGGCCCCGGCCGGTCCGGAATCCGCCGCCGCGGGCCGTGCGATCACCGGCTTCGGGCGGGCCTGGAGCGGCTCCCGGCGGGCTCGCCGCGCTCAGAAGGCCTCGAACGGTCCTGAGACGACGGTGAGCACGGGAAACCCGTCCAGCTCGCGCGGCACCCGCTCCCGCACGGACTCGTCCCGGACGTACACGCGGACGGCGTCGGTCCCGTCCGCCGCGCGCCCGTGGTCGAATCCCTCGACGCCGTCGATCGCGAGCAGCCGCTCCTGGTTTCGCGCGATGGCCTCGTCCACGGGAGACATGGGGGGTGGTGGCGGCGGCTCGAACGGCACCGCCGCCACCTCCGGAGAGTCCTGGGGACTCCGGTAATCCCGCGGATCGTGATCGTTCTTCATGGACTCTCCTCCCCCGCGCCCGCCGTCAGGTGACCAGGTTGATGTCCAGTGCCGAGGCGACCCAGGGCATCGGGTTGGCGATCGTGACGCCACCGCCACCGGCGAACAGCAACCCTACCGGGTTGCGGTAGGCGTTCCAGGTCCAGATGGACGAGCCGGAATCCCCGCCGGCGCTGAAATTGCCTTCGATGGCGACCTGGTTCGCGAAGAACGCCCATCCGGGGGTTCCGTAATTGACCCGGCCTGACCAATTGGTAGCGGTTATTCTCCCGCTCCTGAGTTGCGTGGTGCGGCCGGTCTTCCCGACGATCTGCCCCACGGCCGGATAGGCGATGCTGCTGCTGATGCGGAAAAGGTTGATACCTCCGCTGGTCTGATAGCCGAGTTCCCGCCGGACCCGGTCCGGCCAGCACCAGCCGGTCGCGCAGTCGACGTAGTTCGTGGGGCCGCCGTAGCGGATGGGAACGAACCGCTCCAGAATGGCGATCTGGTCGTTCGGGCATGTACCGCCGTCGTAGGGGCCCGGCTGGCAGATGCAGTCTCCGTACTGTGCGCTGTTGGAATTGGCGATGACGTGGTTGTTGCTGAGGCACATCAGCCGCTGGTTGCGCGGGGAGCTCCGGCCGGTCGCCAGGCAGCCGATCGTCCCGGCCGTGACGCGGAAGTGCGCGACCGAGAACCCGCCCGGCGCCGGCCGGACGCGGGCCCGGTTGGCCAGCGCGTCGATGACCCCGCTCGTGACCACGCGCATCGGGAGGTCGCCCGCGGCGCGGACCCCCATGGCGTCCGCGACGGTCTCCCGCACGGTCTCCGGTGTCGCCGATTCGGCCACGTAGACCGTGAGGACCGGGGCTCCGGGTTCGCCGCCCGCGTCGGCGTCGCCGAGCCCGATGGAGACCCCCTGCACGTTGCCCGCGCCCTCGAGGTCCTCGGCGGACATGGGGCCCGGCTGGTCCTGGACGCTCTGCTGGATCGCGGCGGCGATCTCCTCCTTGGCGTCGAGGACCTCCGCGGGCACCCCCGGCTCCGCGGCGGGAGGGGCCGTGAAGGCCGCCTGCTCGGCCGCGTCCTGCGCCGGTTCCTGGAAACGTACGCTCGCGTTCTCGTCGGCCTGCCCGCCTTCGGCGGGAGGCGCGGAATATCCGTTGTCGTTCTCGTTCGGTCCAGCCATGAATTGGCCTCTCTCTTCGGGAATTACGTGTACGCGACAGGAAGATAAGGATCGTCTTTCCGGCACGCCGAGACGTCTGTTCCCGGGTTCTGCGCGTCCCACCGCGGTTTGCCGACCTTTGCCGCCACTCTTTCCAAGGTCCGCTGGGTGGACGGCGGGTTTGGTGGACCTTTTGCAGAGGTCGAAAAGCAGAAATTTCAACGATCCCGCGCAATGGCGCCCGCGTGATCACTCGATCCCGGCCCGGCCGCTGCGGCGGACCGGCGCCCGCCGCGCGGAGGTCCGCGACGGCATGGAACGGGCATGGAACGGGGATGGAACGGGCCGGGAGCCCGTCCGGGGGATGATCGCCATGGGCCGGCTTTGCCCGCGGCATGCTCAGCGCGGGGGAGTGGTCCCCTTGGCCGGTCCCTGCCACTCCAGCAGGAGGATGGTGGCGTCGTCGTCCAGGTGGCCCGCGTGGTGGTCCAGGATGCTGCGGATGAGCCGGCGCAGCGTCTCCGGAACCGGAAGGCCGTCGGCGTCGCGGCGGATGATGAAGTCGACGAAGCGGTGCAGGCCGAACTCCTGGCCGTGCGGATTGCGGGCCTCGACGATCCCGTCGGTGTAGAGCAGCACCCGGTCGCCGGGTTCGAGCTGCTCCCGGCAGAGTTCGGCGGCGGTCCCCAGGCCGGTGCCCAGCGGGGCGGCCGGTTCGCAGTCCAGGCTGGTCACCCAGCGCCCGCCGCGGATGACCAGCGGCGGCGGGTGGCCGTGGTTGACCCACGACAGCACGCCCGTACGGGTGTCCAGGTCGGCCAGCACCGCGGTGACGAAGCCGCCGGAGTCGAACTGCCGGCCGAGGACCTCCTCGATCGCCTGGCCGGTCCGGACGAGGCCCGCGCCCTCCAGGCGGCTGTTGCGGCCGGCGGCCACGGCGAGGTTCGCGGCCAGCCCGGACGTGGTGTCGTGCCCCATGGCGTCGAAGATGGCCAGGTTGACGATGTCGCCGGCCAGCCCGTAGTCGAAGGCGTCACCGCCGAGCCGGTACGCCGGTTCCAGGGCCGCACCGATGATCACGCGGTCGTTGGCGAACGTCAGCGGCGGCATCAGCCGCCACTGCATCTCGGCCGACACCGTCATGGGGCGGACGCGGACGAGCCGGGAGTAGGTGTCGCTCAGCGGGCGCTTGCTCACCACCATCAGCGCCACCAGGCCCACCAGGCGCCACAGCAGCTGCAGGGCGTTCGGGTCGTCGCTCTCCACGGTCGCGCGGACGACCCCGAGGCGCTCCGTCCCGTCCAGCAGCGGCACCCACCACTGCTCCGCGCCGTCCTCCAGGGACTGGCCCTGGACCATCTCCAGGGTCTGGTACGCGCGCCCCGCGAGCGTCCCCGCGACCCGCATCTCCATCGCGGCGCCGTCCGGGACGGAGTCGTCGTCGCGCCCGGTCAGCAGGCGGAGCACGTTCTCCTGCAGATCCACCACGTAGATCAGCATGTCGCGGAAGCCGGCGCGGGACGCGTGCCGGGCCAGCGCGGTGGGGATCTGCTGCATCGACAGCAGGTGGCTGGCCTCGATCAGCTCCCCGAGCACCCGCTCCTCGTCATCGGCACGCATCAGCATCCATAACGCCAGGGCGCCCGCGCGCACGCCCTGATGCCGCCGTCGGCCGCCGACCCACCCAACTGATCTGACCCTGCCCTCCCGCCAGGCCCGGAAACGGTGCCGGACCTGGTCGGACGCGGCGGGCTCAGTCGACGCGCTCGGCGTTGGAGACGTAGCCGCCCCCGCCCGGGTAGACCCAGGCCCCGTCGAGCGTGCGGCCGTCGGCGCCGAAGGTGCCCTTGAAGTAGGCGGGCGACCCGCGCTCGCCCGCCCAGATCGTGAGGGTGTCGCCCTCGATCTCGTAGGTGTAGTCGAGGGTGCTGCCGTCGTCGCCGTAGTAGCGGGACCTGATGTCGGCGCTGGGCTCGGCCATCAGCGGCCGCTCCCGGCCGATGATCTCGAAGCCGTACGTGTCGCCCAGGTGCACGTCCTGCCGGAGGAAGAAGTCGTTCAGCCACCGGTAGGTCACGGTGCCCTCGTGCCCTCCGCTGATCTTCCAGGTGCCGACAAGCCTGTCCAGTGCCTGCAGCGCCGCGTCGCCGGTCATCGCCGTCTCCCTCGCAGTGGGGCGGCTCCCCGCGCCGTCCGGGAAGCCGATCGGTCCTCAGTGCATGCGAGCAGGATTATTCCGCCTGGGACTTCGGCCCCGCCGCCCTTCGTGGTGGCCGGTTGTGGCGCCGCGCCGCCGCCGCAGGGGCGGGCGGCGGTCTCCCGCCGCCCGCACGGGGTGCGCCGGGGGCCGCCGGGCGCGGGAGGCGTCAGCGGTCGAGGAGGTCGCGGGCGATGTGGGTCACCTGGATCTCGTCGGTGCCGGCGTAGATCTGGAACGACTTGGCGTCGCGGGCCAGCTGCTCGACGCGGTACTCCGACATGTAGCCGTTGCCGCCGAACAGCTGGACGGCCTCCATCGCCACCTCCGAGGCGGCCTGGGCGGAGTACAGCTTCATCGCCGACGCCTCGGCCAGCGTCGGGGTACGGCCGGCGCGCTGCATCTCGATGTGGCGGAACACCAGGTTCTGGACGTTCAGCCGGGCGACCTCCATCTTGGCGAGCTTGAGCTGGATGAGCTGGAAGTCGCCGATCCGCTGCCCCCACAGCTCGCGCTTCTTGGCGTAGTCGACCGACAGCTTCAGGCACTCCTCGATGACGCCGAGGGACATGGCCGCGACGCCGGCGCGCTCGGTGACGAAGTTGGCCTTGGCCGACTCCTTGCCGCTGCCGGAGCCGGAGTTCAGCAGCCGGTCCGGGCCGACCTGCACGTCGTTGAGGAACAGCTCGCCGGTGGGGGAGGAGTGCAGGCCCATCTTGCGCAGCGGCTTGCTCTGCTCCAGGCCCGGCATCCCCCGGTCGAGGACGAACGTGAGGATCTCGCGGTCGCGGGCCTCGCGCCCGTCGTCGAGCTTGCAGTAGAAGACGATCGTGTCGGCGTACGGGCCGTTGGTGATGAACGTCTTGCTGCCGTTGAGGATCCATCCGTCGCCGGACGGCCGCGCGGTGGCCTGCATGCCGCCGAACGCGTCGGACCCCGAGTTCGGCTCGGTGATCGCCCACGCGCCGATCTTGTCGAAGGTGAGCAGGTCCAGCGCCCAGCGGCACTTCTGCTCGGCGCTGCCGCGCCCGGCGATGGTCCCGGCGGCCAGCCCGAGGCTGACGCCCATGGCCGAGACCATCCCGGGCGCGACCTTGCACAGCTCGATGACGGGCAGCATGGTCATGGCCGCGTTCCCGCCGCCGCCGGAGCCCTGCTCGCCGCCGCTCTCGCCGGCCTCCTCGCGCTCCAGCCGGGCCTGGAAGGACGAGCGGGCCAGCTCGTCCATGCCGAAGGTCTTGTAGAGGCTCCGGATGAGGTCGTACGGGGGGAGCTCACCGGACTCCAGCCGGTCGGCCTGGGGCCGGACCTCGGCCTCGATCCAGTCGCGCACCGCGTCCCGGATCATCAGATCTTCGTCGGACCACTCGATCATGCGGGTGTCGCCCTCGCTCTCGCCTGGTGGGGCGTCCATCCAAGCAGACGGCGAAAGCGAACGCTTACCGCGGGGTCACTTCTCGAACGAGACGACGTCGGCCAGCACGCCGCCGGCGGAGGTGAGCCGGTCCTCGGCGGGGCTGTCGTAGACCACCAGCAGCTTGGGGCGGCCCTCGTGGTCGGTCTCGTCCAGGACCGCGATGCCCTCGGCGTGGTCGTCGCCGTCGCCGTACGGCAGCGGGCCGAGGACCTGCAGCTCGTCGGCGTGCACGATGTCGGGGGCGTCCACGGTGACGGCGCCGGGCCAGCGCACGACCCGCACCGGCCCGTCCAGGTCCATGCTGGGGCCGGTCAGGACGAGCAGGTCGTCGCCGTGCGGGCACAGGTCCCGCACGCCCAGGCCGCCAAGGTCGAGGAAGTGGGTGCGGTAGCGCTCGCCGTCCTCGCCGATCCTGCGCAGCCGCAGCCGCCGCGGGTCGTCCGGGTCGGTCTCGGGGTGGATCTCCACGAGCACGGCCCAGCCGCGCAGCACCGGCCCGCGGAACCCGATGTAGAGGCGCTCGCCGTGGGCGGCGATGCCCTCGATGTCGACCCCGTTGTCCTTGCTGGGGATGGCCAGGAACGGTCCCAGGTGCGGGTCGCCGGCCAGCAGGTCGGTGAGGGAGTCGCCGCGGCCCCCCAGCACGGCGGCGGTGCGCCCGCCGTCCTCCGCGACCACCTCCGGCAGCCCGTCGGCGCCGGTGACCAGGGGCATCCGGGCGATGATGAACCGGTTCTCCTCGCGGACCACGGTGGCCAGCCGCTTGCGCGACTTGGCGTCGGACTGGTCCGGCTTGATCTTCTTGCGCTTGAGGCTGTGCGACCCGATCGCCCAGAGCCACCCGTTGGTGCGGGCCAGCCCCTCGATGTCGGCCTCCTCGTCCGGTCCCGCGGGCAGCGGGACCAGGTCGGCGAGCCGCACGGTGCGCTGGCCGGCGTAGCCGGTGACGTGCCCCTGGGCGTCGGTGGTCGCGGTCAGCCGTTCGATGGTGGCGGTCTCGTCCCCCGCCACCCACAGGCAGGAGCCGTCCTGGCGTACGGCGGACAGGTTGGTGTGCGTCTCGGCTTCGCGGCTCTCCTGCGCGAAGCGGAGCTCGACCCGGCGTTCCACGATCATTCGGCGATGGTTTCACATTCCGGCGGAACGGGCCCCGGCCCCCGGTGAACGTTCCAGCGGACGTTCAGGGTTTCGGGCTTGCGGAAAACGAGTCCGCGTGGTTCGGGGACGGGGCCGGGCGCGAGCCGCAGGCCGGGCAGGCGGTCCAGCAGCTCCTCCAGGACGGTCAGCGTCTCGAGCCTGGCCAGGTGCGCGCCGAAGCAGAAGTGGGGGCCGTGCGCGAACGCCAGGTGCTCGCCCGCGTTCGCGCGCCGCACGTCGTAGCGGTCGGGGTCGGGGAAGGCGGCGGGGTCGCGGTTGGCGCCCGCGAGCGACACGCGCACGAGGTCGCCCTCGCGGATCGGGGCGCCCTCCAGCTCCACGTCGCGGGTGGCGTACCGGTCGACGACCGAGGCCGAGGGCTCCAGCCGCAGCGACTCCTCGATCGCGGCCGGCAGCAGCGCCCGGTCGGCGCGGACCAGGTCGAGTTCGGCGGGATGGCCGAGCAGGTGCAGGACGGCGTTGGCGATCATCCCCTCGGTGGTGTCGATGCCGCCGAACATCAGCACGGCCGCGTTCGCGACGACCTCGGCGCCGGTCAGCCCCTCCTCCTGGTGGGCGGCCTCGGCGAGGAGCGAGGCGGAGCCGGGCGCGGCGGCGGCCTCCTCGACGGCGTCGCGCAGCCGTCCGTACGCCTCGTCCGCGCGGCCGTCCGGCTCGCCGCCGGTGGTGATGGCGGACACGGCCTCGACGAACGCCTCGTACCAGGACCGGACCGTCGCGGCGTCGGCGCCCCGCAGCCCGAGCGCCTCGGCGACCACCGCCACCGCCAGCGGCCCGGCCAGCTCGCCGCGCAGCTCGGCCTCGCCGGCGGGGGCCAGCGCCGCCGTCAGCCGCGCGGCCTCGTCCCGCACGAACGCGGTGAAGCGCTCGCGGGTGCGGGCCGGGCGGAACGGCCGGGCGAACGGCTCGCGGTGGCGGGCGTGCGCGCGGCCGTCCAGGGACAGCATGCTCGGGCCGAGCAGCCGCGCGGTGGAGAAGCGGGGGTCGTCGACGGTGAACGCCGCGGCGTCGCGCATCACCGCGAGCGCGGGGCGGCGGGCGGTGACGAGCCAGCCGTCCAGCGCCGGCAGCCAGGAGACGGGCTCGCGGGAGCGCAGCCGGGCCAGGTGGGGGTGCGGGTCGCCCTCCAGGTCGGCGACGGTGACGGCCGCGCCGAGAGGGAACCGGTCGATGAGCTCGGAATCCACCACGAAAGGGTACGCGCCCCCGCGATCATCCGCTCCTGATCTACAACGTAAAGGCGCCGGGCCGTTCGCTCCACCAGGCACGGCCCCGCTCCGGCAGCGTGTGGATCGGGTCGTAGTACTCGTACCGGCGGGTCAGCGCGTCCGGATCGCCGGCCTCCAGCCCCGTGCGGTAGTTCTTCGTCCAGTACGAGACGCCCCGCTCGCGGTCGTAGTCGGCGAGCTGGTGCACCCACCGCTTGCCGACGTAGGGGACGTCGCACACGATCCGCGGCGTGGCGAAGCCGGGCAGGTAGCCCATGATGGCGTGCTGGAGCTCCTGCGCCTCCCAGACCGCGACGCGCCAGTGCTCGCTGCCGGGGATCATGTCGCACATGTACAGGTAGTACGGCAGGATCCCGGCCTCGTCCAGCAGCGCGAACGACAGGTCCAGCAGGTCGGCCGGCGTGGCGTTGACGCCGCGCAGCAGCACGCCCTGGTTGCGCACGTCGCGGATGCCGGTGTCCAGCAGCGCGCGGGACGCCCTGGCGACCAGCGGGGTGAGGGAGCGGGCCGCGTTGACGTGGGTGTGTACGGCGATCTGCACGCCGCGCGCGTTCGCCTTGGCCGCCAGCCGCTCCATGCCGGCGCGCACCTCGTCCTGCAGCCAGTGCTGCGGCAGCCCCATCAGCGCCTTGGTCGCCAGCCGGATGTCGCGGATGTTGTCGATGCCGAGCAGCGCGTCGACGAACGCCTCCAGCCGCGGCCAGGGCAGGTTGGCGACGTCGCCGCCGGAGACGACCACGTCCCGCACGCCGGGGGTGCGGCGCAGGTAGTCGAGCATCGCGGCGTGCCGGTCCGGGGCCTTGATCGTGAACTTGTGCTTGTCGACGGCCGGGGTGGAGTTGCCGACCAGGTCCATGCGGGTGCAGTGCCCGCAGTACTGGGGGCAGGTCGGCAGCAGCTCGGCCAGCACCTTGGTGGGGTAGCGGTGGGTGAGCCCCTCGACCGCCCACATCTCGGCCTCGTGCAGGGAGTCGCGGGCGGCGTACGGGTGGGACGGCCAGTCGGTGCGGCGGTCGCTGTGCACCGGGATCATGTAGCGGCGGACGGGGTCGTGGTAGAACGCCTCGGTCGAGCCGGTGTCCATGGTGTTGAGCATCTGCGGCGTCACCAGCATCGACATGGTGGCGCTCTGCTTCTGGTCGCGCTCCAGGTCGATGTAGAACGCCTCGTCCAGCAGGTCGCCCATGACCTGCCGCAGCTGCCGGAGGTTCTTCACGCAGTGGGCGCGCTGCCACTGCGCCGACTCCCATTCCGCGGCCGTCACGTCCCGCCATCCGGGGAACCTCCGCCAGTCGGGCTCCCGCAGCGGGGTACGGCGGTAGGCGTAGGGCTGGTCGGTCTTCTGGACGACGCCCGGGTCGGGACGTAGGGCGGTGGTCATCGTCGACCCCTCCTCGCAGCGTGCCGGCTTCGATCATTGCCGTAAAAATCTTGTATAGGGGCGACGTTACGGGAAGAATTGCGATTCAACCAGTGATCCTGCGTATATCTTACGTGACCTGCGGAATGATCGACGATGACCGACGGTGAGGGGCATCAGATGACCATGACCGAGGCCGGACTGCACCGCGTGCTGGAGCCGGAGGGCGTGCTGCCCCAGGCGGCGCGCCGGCTGGACACCGACCCCCGGATCCGGCCCGACGAGGTCCGGGTACGGGTCGAGCGCCTCAACCTGGACGCCGCCTCGTACCGGCAGCTGCGCACCGCGCACGGCGGCGACCCGGACGCGATCCGCCGCGAGGTGCTGGAGATCATCGAGACCCGCGGCAAGATGCACAACCCGGTCACCGGCTCGGGCGGCATGCTGGTCGGCGTCGTCGACGAGGCCGGCCCGGACTCGCCGCTCGGCCTCAAGCCCGGCGACCGGATCGCCACGCTGGTCTCCCTGACCCTCACCCCGCTCGCGATCGACGACGGCCTCGCCGGCTGGGACGGCCGCTCCGAGCAGGTCCCCGCCTCCGGCCACGCGATCCTGTTCGCCCGCTCCATCGCCGCCGTGCTGCCCGCCGACCTGCCGGTGCCGCTGGCGCTGTCGGTCATGGACGTGTGCGGCGCGCCGGCCCTCACCCACCGCGTCGTCACCCGCGCCGCGGCCGGCGGGGCCGCGCCCGCCGTCGCCGTCCTGGGCGCGGCCGGCAAGAGCGGGTCGC
>NZ_JBEZWH010000108.1:0-16881 GCF_040703975.1 Spirillospora sp. NPDC029432 | reverse complement strand
GCCCGGCCGCCGCGGCGAGCAGGTCGTCGGCCAGCCGCCCGGACGCGGCGGTCGCCGCGAGGGCCTTCGCGGCGCGGTCGGGACGCTCGGCGGTGACGGCCTCGGCGTACGCCTGGACCAGGGCCGCGTCGCCGTTCTCCGGCAGCGCCTCCCGCACGCGCGCGGCCAGCCGCAGCGCGTCCGGGGCCGTCAGCGCCCGGTCGCCATCGGCGGCGAGGCGGGCGAACGTCCGCGACGGCAGCGCCGCCAGGGCCGGGCACCCGGCGAAGGCGCCGGCGTGCAGATCCAGCAGCGCCAGGCACTGCGCGGCGGTCGGGGGCGCCGTCCACACCTCCGCCAGCGCACGGTCGGCGTCAGCGGCCCCGAGCGCACCGAGCGCACCGAGATGGAGCAGCTCGCCGGTCACGGTGAGCCGCTGCCCGGAACGGCGGCGGCCGACCGAGACCAGCACGGGCACCAGCACGGAGGACGCGATCTCCGGGACCGCCCTGAGCCGGTCGACGTCCTCGTACAGCAGGTCGCACGCCTCCGGGGTGAGCACCGCCCGCCGCACCTCGCTCCCCGCACCGGCCAGCCCCGCCAGGCACCCGTCCACCAAAGGCCCGCGCACACCAGCGGGCACACCAGCGAGCGCACGCGCGAGATCGGCACCCCCACCCCGCACACACCGAGCCGCCGCCCCCCGAACCGCCCCCTCAACCCCACCCGCACCACTCATGCCGCCCGCGCCGCTCATGCCGCCCGCGCCGCTCATGCCGCCCGCGCTGCTCATGCCGCCCGCGCTGCTCATGCCGCCCGTGCTGCCAATGCCGCCAGGGTCGCCTGCGCCGCTCGTGCCACCTATGCCGCTCGTGCCACCTATGTCGCCCGTGCCGCCCGTGCTGTCCGCGCCACCCGCGCCATCTGCGCCGGTTGCGGGGGCAGTGCTGGTGGCCGCTGTCGCGATTCGGGCTACCTCGGTCAGGTCGGTGGCCGCGGCCAGTGCGGCCGCGATCGCCGGGACGCCGTCCGCGGCCCCGGCCTCGCGCGCGCGGTGGTGTACGGCCAGGGCCAGGTCGACGCCCATCGCGGGTGCGCTCAGGGCCAGGTCGCGCCAGACCCAGCCGGGGATCGCGTCGCCGCGCCGGGCGAGCAGCCGGGTGACCGCCTGCTCCTCGCGCGCGGTGACCGTACCGTCGCCGCGGCACAGCGCCAGCAGCGCCGCGGCCTCGTCCAGCGCCTCCGGCGGGGCGGCGGCGCCGGGCGGGGCCAGCTCGCCCAGCGCGTCCAGTCCGGCGAAGTCGAGGTCGCGCCAGCACGCCGCGACGGTACGGGCGAACCGGCTCACATCGCCGCCCGGCCCGGGGTCGCGGCCCCCGGAGAGGCGGAACGCGTGGCCGGTGAGCCGCTGGGCCGCCGCCCACACGTCCGGCGTGGTCCCCACCAGCCGCTGCGCCGCGCCGTCGGGGTCGGCGCTGTAGGTCACGAACGACATCCGCGCCGCGACCGCGACGGGCAGCGAGTACGACACCACCGCGATCCACCGCGCGATCGGCTCCACGTCGTCGGCGACCAGCACGACCCGCCCGTGCCCCCGCGCCAGCACCCCCGCGACCGCGTCCATCAGCCGCCCCAGGAGGGTGAACGCGCCGTCCTGCGCGTGCAGCCAGTGCGCGAGCGACTCGGGATCGGATCCGTCGCCGGGGGCGAGGTCGTCCAGGACGGGCAGCTCGCCGTTCCTGAGCGGCGCGTCGTCCCACAGTGGGGAGTGCCACAGCTCGGCGGGGCGCAGTCCCTCCAGCTCCTCGTCTTCGGCGACGACCGCGTGCGCGAAGAAGTTGCCGTACCGGCCGGAGTAGTCCTGGCCGAGGTAGCGGCAGCGCAGCAGCAGCGGCCGTTCCGCGGCCCGGTCGTACAGCAGCGCCACCGGGAAGCGGCCGAGCTCGCCGTCGTCGGGGGACAGCGGGGCGTCGGGCGGCGGCCGGTACGACAGGTACGGCGTCACCGCGGCGCGGGCGCCCTCCGGCAGCCCCGGTGTCTCGGCCACGAACTGGAAACCGGCTCGGCCGGTGGGCCCGCGCCTCGCCGAGGTGTAGTGCAGCTGCCAGGCCACCCGCTCACGCTCCCTGGGACGGGGCGTCGTCCCCGGGACGCAGCCCGTCGAGCATCCCGAACTTGTACAGCAGCCACAGCAGCGGATCCTCCGCCCGGTACGGCCGCACGCCCCCGGCCCCCACCCGCCCGCCTTCGGGGATCCCGCCCAGCGCGGAGACGCCGAACAGCGCGTGGTCGGCGTACTGCTGCCCGAGGAACGTGTCGAGCTGCCCCGCCTCCCAGTCGTGCAGCAGCGCCCGCACCTGCGCGTCCACGGCCTCCCGGTCGTCCAGGTCGAGCACGCCCGCGCCGCCGCGCGAGCGGTGCAGCGCCGACTGCCGCAGCAGCGCCGGGCGCAGCACGTCGATCTTCGTCAGCGCCACCGCGACCGGCACCGGCAGCGGCTCGCCCGGCCTGGACCCGTGCCGGGCGCGCAGCGCCTCGGTGACCCGGGCGATCACGTTGATCGGCTCGCTGTCCGGATCGTCCGCCGGCGTCCCCGGGAGGCCCGGCGCGCCCTCCAGCAGCGCGGACCGCGCGCCCGGCAGCTCCAGCGGGTCCACCAGGAAGATGACCGCGTCGGCCGCCTCCAGGTAGCGCAGGTGCAGGTCGCGCACCTCGCGGCTGCGCAGGTCCTCGCCCGCCGTGTCGAACAGCACCAGCGCCAGCGAGTCGTTGCGCGGCCGCGCCAGCCGGCCCGGCGCGAACCGGGACCGGCGCGTCCGGGTCAGCAGGTAGACCAGCGGCTCGCGCGGGCTCGTCGCCGCGCTCGCCGTCGTCGGCAGCAGCCGCCGCTGCTCCAGCAGCGGCCGGGCGAAGTCGCGCTTGTAGCGCTCGATCGTCCGGTCGTCGCAGGCCACCAGGGAGGCGTCCAGCTCGGTGCCGACACGGTTCATCAGCTCGTGCAGCAGCACCGCGATGTAGGTGCTCTTGCCCGCGTTCTTCGCGCCGACGAGGGCGACGATCCGGCCGGGGGAGTCCACGTACGCGGGCGGCAGCGGGTTGTGGCACTCCGGGCACACCCGGTTGCCCGTGGGCTGCCCGCAGTCGGGGCAGTCCGCGCGCCCCTTGCGTCCCGGGGCGGGGAAGACCGGCGGCAGCGAGGCGCCCGCCGTCGACCCCAGGTAGTCGGCCAGCGGCCGGTCCAGCACCGGCTCGCAGCCCTGCCGGCGGCCCGCGCGCCCCCGGCACCGGAACGGGATCCGCTGCCGCTCCACCACGGCGAAGCAGTACGGGCAGGTCACCCCCCGCCGAGCGCGCCCGCTCGGGAGCTGCACCCGGGACGCTAGCGACACGGTCTCCTCCTGTACGGCTCCGCCGGCCGCGCGGTTCCGCGGACGGGCATCGTCACCTCGCGCCCCGCAGCCGCCGGACGGGCGGATCGCGGAGCTCGATGACATCATCCTCGGCGAAGCACCGCAGCCAATGCCCCTCGGCGCCCTTCGGCAGCGGGACCGACACCTCGCCCGGCACCGGCACCTCCGCCCAGTCGCCGATCGTCTCGCCGTCCCCGGCCCGGTGCGGCATGACCCGCCCGGCCCGCCGGACCAGCACCAGCCGCCGCACGCGCAGCGGCCGCGCGCACTCCAGCCGGACCGTCAGCGTCCGCCGCCAGGGCGGCCCGGCGCGCTCCACGTCGTAGTGGACGAGCACGCGCGCGCCCACCTCGGCCGTCACCGGCGGGCCCGTGACGGGCGCGCCGTCCAGGATCCCCGCCGCCGCGACCGCGATCTCCACCGGCAGCTCCTCGGGCACCGGCACCCGGATCCCGCCCTGCGTGTCGTACGCCGCCCGCGTCACGACCTCCCGCCGCGCCTCCCCGCTCCCGGCCGGTCCCGGCACGGCCGACGGGGCGGCCCCGACGCGGTACGTCAGCTCCACCTCCGCCACGTCCGGCGGCCAGTCGAACCCGACGTGCACCTGCGCGCCCCGCCGCTCGGCCACCAGGCGTCCCGGCGGCGGCAGATGGACGTGCCGGTGGTACGCGCCGATCGCGGCCGTCCCCCCGGACACCGTCACCGCCAGCAGCCAGCCGCCCGCGCCCGGCCGGACGACCAGGCCCCCGGCCGCCGCGGTGGCCGGCACCCGCCGGCTCTCCCGCCGCACCTCCTCCAGCGGCACCACCGCGCTGCGCGGCCAGGGCGGCGAGCGGTCCACCAGCACCAGCTCCGGCGTCCCGTGCGCGGGCGGCGCGAACCGCACCCGCAGCGCGCCCGGATCGGCCGGGTCGGGCTCGGCGGCCAGCTCGTACACCGGGTCCGGCGGCGCGCTCGGCGTCACCGACGCCCGCACGCCCGGCGTGGCCACCTCGCGGCCGTCGCCGTCCAGGTAGACCGCCCGGACCAGGTAGTGCAGCGTCGTCCCGTTCGGCACCCGCTCCCGGAACCCCTCGCGGCCCGCCGCGACCGGCCGCCCGTCCCGGACGGCCTCGACCCGCGCCGCCTCCGCCGGGCACCGCCACCGCCCCGTCACCGTGCCGTCGCCCGGCACCAACTCCACCTCGTCCGGCTCCGGCCGCACCAGTACCGGCCCCGCCACCGCCGGCTCGGCCGCCGCGCCGCCGCGCACCGCGGCCACGCCGTAGAACAGCGGCACGTTGACCGGCGGCCGGTCGTCCCGCTCGCCCGCCGGCTCCCCGTCCGACGCCGTCCGCGGTGGCCGCCCGGCCCGCCGCACCACCCGGTACGCGACCTCGCCCGCCGTGGACGGCGACGGCCGCCACGACAGCCGCACCACCGTCCCGTCCACGTCCGCGCGCACCTCGGGCACCGGCCGCGGCGGCAGCCGCTCCTGGTGCTCGCGCGCCCCCGGCAGGTCGCGGACCAGCCGCAGCGCGTCCGCCAGCAGCAGCCATGCCCGGTCCGGATCCGTCTCGGCCGCCGCGTGCTCCCGCAGCCGCACCGCCGTGTCCACCCGCCGCCGCGCCTCGGCGGCCAGCAGCGCCGCCTCCCCGTCCTCCGGGCCCGCGGTCCCGGCCGCCTCGGCCAGTTCCGCCGCCGCGTACACCTCGCCCGCGTCCAGCAGCGCCCGCAGCCGGCCCGCCGGCCCGCCGCCCGGCCCCGCCTCCCGCAGCACCGCGAACACCAGCCGGCGCGCGTCGCCCGGCTCCACGCCCAGATCCTCGACCGCGTACCGCAGCAGCGCCCGGTCCGAGGCCCGCTGCCGCAGCCGCTCCCGCAGCCGTTCCACGACGTCGAACCGCACCAGCTCGGCCAGCAGGTCCGCGTCCGACCTCAGCACGGACTTCAGGGCCGCCAGCACGGTGTCCGCGTGCGTGGTGCTGGTGTCGCGGCCGCGCTTGGCCCACGCCTCCGCCGTCGCCGCGACCGCCGCCGCGTCCAGCCGCAGCGCCTCGCCGTTCGGGCCCGGCGCCGCGAACCCGGCGGCCACCCGCATCGGCCCCCGCAGCCGGCCGCCGAACACGAACTCCGCCAGATGCCGCCGGCCCAGCACCTCCAGCGACTCGCGCACCGTCCGGTACGCCGCGTACGGCGGCGACACCGGCAGCCGGTCCGGCTCGCGCACCTCGATCCGGTCGGCCTCCGCCAGCGACTCCAGCTCCGCCCGCGCCACCCCGGCCGTGCGCGCGATGCCCTCCAGCTCCGCGGGCGCCACCATCCGCAGCGTCCCGCCCGCGTCCGCCAGCCGCGCCCGCGCCTGCCCGCGCCGCGCCGCGGTCCGCTCCTCGCCGCCGCGCAGCCGCTCGGCCAGCGGCCGCAGATCACCCCGCTCGGCCGCCTGGAACAGCGGCGCCAGCTCCCGGTGCTCGGCCTCCAGCCGGTCGACGAGCTTGCGGTACTTCAGCTGGCCGCGCGCCCGCCGCCAGCACTGCCGCACCTCCTTGACCCGCGCCGCCACCGCCGCCGAGGTCAGCGGATCGGGCAGCGCGTACCGGACCCGCAGATCCTCGGGCGGCCGGTCCCCGGCCGCCCGGGCGGGCTCCAGCACCTCCCGCTGGTACTCGGCGTCCGTGCTCATCGCCTTCCCTCGTCGCTCCGGTCGCTCGTTCCTCGCTCCCTGCGCTCCTCAGCCCAGGCGACGCGGGCCGCTCGCGTCCATGAAGGATCAGGTGATCTGGACGCGGGAGAGCGCGCGGCGGGACTTCTCGACCTCCTCCTCCGACATTCCGCCGACGTCGACCTTCAGCTCCAGCCGCTCGCCGGTCTCCTTCTCCACGGCGGTGACGTTGAGCAGGCCGGAGGAGTCGAGGGCGAAGGTCACCTCGATCGGCCAGCCCGCCTTCTTGCCCGCCGGGACGCGGATGTCGCCGGTGGCGATCTCGGTGTTGTCGATCAGCTCGGCGGACTCCACGCTGCCGGCCTGCTCCATCACCCGGATGTCGGCCGACGTCTGGTCGTCGTAGACCGTGAAGAAGTCCTCGGACTTGGCGGCGGGCAGCTCGTCGTTGGCGTGCACCAGGTGCGCGACGTGCTCCGCCCCGGACTCGCGGTCGACCACGACGATCCCGAACGCGTGCGAGGCCACCGTCTTGATCTGGCGGGCCGCGATCTGCCTCTGCTGGTCGGTGGACAGGCCCGCCCTGCCCGCCATCTCCTCGGCGCGGTCCTGCTCGCCGGACGCCAGCAGCCGCCGGTAGGTCTCCTCGAACGCGTACAGCGCCGCCCCCTTGGCGACCGCGAGGTCGGGGTCCTGGAGGCGCGGCGGCAGGTCCAGCTCGGTCTGCAGCCGCGCGGCCACCGCGGGCATCTTCGTGGACCCGCCCACCAGCACCAGGTCGTCGTAGTCGTGAACGCCCTTGTCGGCCGCGGCCCCCAGGGTACGGCCGGTGATCTCGACGGTGCGGTCGAGCAGGTCGCGGGTCAGCTCCTCCAGCTTCTCCCGGGTCACCTCGACCGCCGACACCCGGCCGCCGTGCATCACCCGCACGGTGTGCGCCGTACGGGTCGTCAGCGCCTTCTTGGCGTCCTCGGCGTCGCGGCGCAGCTGCTGCTCGGTCTGCTTGTCCTCCAGCGGGTCGCCCGCGTCGGGGTGCTCGGCGCGGAACCGCTCCACCAGGTACAGCACCAGCCGCTCGTCCCAGTCGGCGCCGCCCAGCTCGTGGTCGCCGTCGGTGCAGACGACCTCGATGTGCCCGCCGCGCAGCGTGATGACGGTCGTGTCGAACGTGCCGCCGCCCAGGTCGTACACCAGGATCGTGCGGTCGGTCTCCGGGTTGAGCACCCCGTAGGTGATCGCGGCGGCGATCGGCTCGGAGACGATGTCGATGACGTTCAGGCCCGCGATCCGGCCCGCCTTGCGGGTGGCGTCCCGCTCGGCCGCGCCGAAGTACGCCGGCACCGTCACCACGACGTCGCGGGCCTCCTCCCCGGTGCTCGTCCGGGCGTCGGTCGCCAGCTTGTGCAGGATGAACGCCGAGATCTCCTCGGGCGTGTAGTCGAACTCGTTGATCCGGCGGCGGACGTCGCGCCCCATGTCCCGCTTGATCAGGCTGACCACGTTGTCGGGCTCCAGCACCGCGGTGTCCTTGGCGGTCGCGCCCACCACCACGTTCTCGCCGCTCTCGAAGTAGACGACGGACGGCGTGGTGTCGGTGCCCTCCAGGTTTCGCAGGACCGCGGGCCGTCCCACATCGTCGATGGAGGCAATGCAGGAGTAGGTCGTTCCCAGATCGATCCCGTAGACGGCCATCAGAGTCGCGCGGCGGCACGGCGGGGGCCGTGCCGGTGGTCGCGCTCGCTCCCTTCCTGGTATCGGTGTCGCGGGCTCGGCGGGGTGCGAGCCTTACGGACCGGGCTTCTGCTTCTCGTCCCGTATCGTCTCGCCCCGTCCGCCTTCGTGCAGGCCTCTTGACCTGTCCGTGGTAGGAGGTTCGGGACGGGTGTCCCGTTCGGGTGCCTTGCCGACACCGACCTCCGCCTTCCGCACGACCCGGCCGTCGCGCTCGAACCCGTGGGTCCGCACGGACACGACGGTGCCGGCCGCCTCCGGGTCGGTCACCGGCTCGACGGCGACGGGGCGGTGCCGGGTGGAGTCGTACGGCTCGCCGGGCGCGACGGTGAAACGCTCCACTCCGGTACGGGCGAGCGCGTCGGCGACCTCGTCGGCGACCGCGCCGAGCAGCGCCGCGGCGTGCTCGGGACCGGGCGGTTCGGGGGACGCCCAGCGCGCGGCCTCGCGGCGGGCCATGTCGTGCAGCCGGTACAGCGCGGCCCGCACCGGCTCGAACGCCGACTGCAGCTCGCCGCGGCGGAGCGTCTGGTTCTCCTCGTGCAGCCGGTCGATGACCGACTCGCGGTGCGCGGCGCGCTCGTGCTCGCGCTCCAGCCGCTTGGTGAGCGCCGCCAGCGCCTGCATGATCTCGTCATGCGCCTCCGCGGGCTCAGGCGCGGCCTCAGGCGCGGATCCGGACGCGGATTCGTCCTCGGCCTCGGGCCCATCCGCCTCCGGATCGGCGGCGGCGGAGGGCGGGGCCTCCGCGGGGGCGGGGCCCTCGTTGACTCGGCTGTCCCGGGCGCTCGACACGTGCAGTTACCTTAACGGCCCACCACTGGCGAGGATAGGGCCTGCAAGGGGCCGTTTCACAGGTGTGTCCTCGCCGGTCATGCGGGTTCTTGGGGGCGTCATCAGCGGGTAACACCTTGGAAACGCGGGTGCCGCACCGTGGAGGGGCGCCGTTCGAGTACAGGAGGTGGCCGTGATGCTGCGGATTCGGGTGAGGCTGCCGGACCGGCCGGGATCGCTGGGCAAGGTGGCCCGCATCCTCGGGGCGGCGGGGGCGGACGTGGTCCAGATGGCGGTGCTGGAACGCGACAACGGCCGGGCGCTGGACGACTTCACCGTCCTCTGGCCGGCCGGGGCGGGGATCGACCGGCTCTGCGACGGGCTGGCGTCGGTCCCTGGGGTGGACATCGTCGGCATCTGGCCCACGGCCGAGCCGCAGGGGGCGTTCCCCGACGCGGCGCTGATCGGGCAGCTGGCGGCGGATCCGGGGCGGGGCGCGGTGACGCTGGCGGACGCGGTGCCGGCGCTGCTGAGCGCCGACTGGGCGGGGCTCGCGGAGCCCGGCGCGGGCGGCGGGCTCTCCCACACCAGTCTGGGCGGTGCCGCGGATGCGGAACTGCCGGACCTGGAGCCGGTACGGCCCCGGGCGTTCACGGCGGAGGACGGCACCCAGTACGCGATCTGCCCGGTCGCCGGGCGGGTGCTGGTGGTCGCCCGTACCGGGGCGCCGCCGTTCCACCGGAGCGAGGTGTTCCGGCTGGCGCAGCTGGCGGGCGCGGCCGAGGCGGTCATCGCAGGTGCGGGAGGTACGCGCGGTACGGGAGAGCCCTCTGACGGCAATCTGGTACGTAGCTCTTAACAAGGGTGAAACCGGCTAGACGCCCCGAGCGTCTACTTTGAGGGACATGGCCCCTGGGTGCGGCGGCGCGGCCGCGCCGGGGGTCATTCCTCTTCTTTCCCGTCCAGCAGTGCCAGGACGGCGTCCAGGTCGGTGAGGCCGGCGTCCGAGCCGAGTCCCTGCGCGACGATCGACGCGGCGGCGGTGCCCCACCGGGCGCACTCCAGCGGCGCCTTCCCGTGGACGAGGCCGGTGATGAACCCGGCGCAGTACGCGTCGCCGCAGCCGGTGGTGTCGACGACCTCGACCTTGCGTGCCGGGAGGCGGTGCGCGCCGGAGGCGTCCACGAGCAGGCTGCCCTCGGCGCCCAGCGTCACCACCACGGACGCCGGGCCCTGGGCCAGCAGCGCGTACGCGGCCCGTTCGGGGTCGTCCTCGCCGGTCATGGCGCGCGCCTGCTCCTCGTTCGGCAGGAAGTGGTCGACCACCGGCAGGAACGCGCGGGCCGCCTGGATCAGGTCCGGCATGCCCGACAGCAGGTCCATCGTGATGATCGTTCCGGCGTCGCGGGCGGCCGCCAGGGTCACCAGGAACGCCGGGTCGTTCAGCCCGAACGTGACGTCCGGGCCGCCCAGGTGCAGCACGTCCGCGGCGGCGAGCAGGCCGGGCTCGACCGCGCCGGGGGTGAGCGTGAGGTTCGCGCCGGGCGCGTGGAACGACGGCCGCCCGCCGTCCGGCCGGATCGGCAGGATCGACGCGGCGGTCTGCTCGCCGGCCCGCCGGACCAGCCCGGACACGTCCACGCCGTGCCGGGTCATGACCGCGACGAGCAGGTCGCCGAGGTCGTCCTCGCCGATCGCGCCGACCGACACGACCTCGTTGCCGAGGCGCGCCAGCGCCACCGCCGTGCCGGCCGCCGCGCCGGCGGCGGTCGCCCGGATCCGGTCCACCACGACGGTGTCCTGGCCGGGCGGGATCGCGGTCACCGGGCGGGCGAGCACGTCGACGATGTGGGCTCCGAGCGTCACGACGGCCATGGCGCGTCCCCTTCTTGATCGTGAGGGCCGTAGCGTACGCCCTGGAGACCGTTGGATGTGAAAGGTGTTCGCGATGAGGCTGGCGGAGGAGCGGGCGGAGCTGTGCGCGATCGGCCGGAAGATGGCCGGTACCGGGCTGGTTTCGGGGGCGAGCGGCAACATCAGCGTGCGCGCCGGCGATCTGGTCGCCGTCACCCCGTCCGGGATCATGCTGGACCGGATGCGCCCGGAGGACTGCCCCGTCCTGGACATGGACGGCGGCCTGGTCGAGGGTGAGGGCGTCCCGTCCTCGGAGACGCCGATGCACATGGCGATCTACGAGGCCACCGGCACGACCGCGGTCGTCCACACCCATTCGACGTACGGCGCCGTCGTCGCGACGACGATGACCGAGCTGCCGCCGATCCACTACAACACGCTGGTGCTCGGCGGGGTGGTGAAGGTGGCCGAGTACGCCACGTACGGCACGCCCGAACTGGCCGCGAACGTGCGCGCCGCGATGGAGGGCGGCATCGGCGGCGGCGGTATGCACGCGGCCCTCATGGCCAACCACGGCGGCGTCACCATCGGGCGCGACCTGGAGCACGCGTACGAGAACGCCGTCCTCCTGGAGTGGCTGTGCGGCGTCTACGTCCGCGCCCGGATGATCGGCGAGCCCCGCGTCCTGACCGAGGAGGAGCTCCTGCGCGTCATCGAGCGCGGCCTGAACCCGCCGGTCTACCCGCGGAAGTAGGCGCGAGGACGTGGACCGCGCGGCGGGGGAGTGACAGGCTGCGGGTGTGCCCCGGCTCTCTTCCGACGACGCGCTGCGGCGGCTGGCGGCGGCTCCGGTCGTCCGGCTCGCGACCACCGACGGCCGCGACCGCCCGCACCTGGTGGCGGTGACGTTCGCGGTGAGCAGGGGCACCGTCTACACCGCCGTGGACCACAAGCCCAAGAGCAGCCGCGACCTCAAGCGGCTGGCCAACGTCCGCGCCAACCCGCGCGTGTCGCTGCTGGCCGACCACTACGAGGACGATTGGGACCGCCTCTGGTGGGTGCGGGTGGACGGCCACGCCCACGTCATCGAGGACGCGGCGGGCATGGCCGGGCCGGTGGCGCTGCTGGCCGAGCGCTACCGGCAGTACCGCGAGCGCCCGCCGGAGGGGCCCGTGATCGCGATCGTCATCGACCGCTGGACGGGCTGGTCGGCCACCTGATCCTCAGTCCCAGGCCGCGCCGATCCGCTTGAGGACGTCGGCGTACTCGATCCTGGCCGCCCACTCCGCGGGCCACGCCTCCATCCCCAGATGGGCGCCCGCGAAGGCACCCGCGAGGCAGGCGATCGAGTCGGAGTCGCCGGAGCTGGCCGCGCCGCGCCAGATGGCCGAGACCGGGTCGTCCGGGAACAGCAGGAAGCTCAGCAGCCCCGTCCCGAACGCCTCCTCCGCGACCCAGCCGTCGCCGGTCGCCTCGCACGGGTCGGCGGCCCGGTCGGGGATCACGAGCGCGGCGTCGACCCGGTCGAGGATGCCCAGGCACTCGTCCCACCCGTACGAGATGAAGTCCTCCGGGGTCTTCACGCCCCAGCGCGACCAGAGATCGCCCAGCCACCGCTCGTGGTACGCGGTGCGCTGCGCGCGGGCGCGCTCGCGGAGCGCCTCCGGCAGGTCGGCCGGGGCCATGCCCTCGCGCAGCCACCACACGGTGAACGCGGTCAGCTCGCTGGCGGCCAGGCCCGTCGGGTGCCCGTGCGTCATCGCGGCCTGGAGCTGCGCCGCGCCCGCCCGCTGCTCGTCGGTCAGGCCCGGCACCAGCCCGACGGGGGTGGCGCGCATGTTGGCGCCGCAGCCCTTGGAGTTGTGCTGCGTCGCCTCCAGCCAGGGACGGCCGTCCTGGAGGCCCCGGCAGGCCCGCAGGCACGTGCCGCCCGGCGCGCGGTTGTTGTCCGGGCTGACCAGCCAGTCGACGAAGCGGCGCCGCCACATCGGCGTGATCAGGTCCGGGGTGAACGGCGGGTTCCGCAGGGCGTCCAGGAGCCCGAGCGCCACCGCGATCCCCATCTGGGTGTCGTCGGTGACCAGCGCCGGGCTCCCGGCCAGGTCGCGGGGGCCGTCGTCGCCGAACCGCCTCCGGATCGCCTTCATGTCGAGGAACTCGGTGGGGGCGCCCAGCGCGTCCCCGTACGCCAGCCCGAAGATGCTCCCGCTCGCCAGTGAACTCCGCATCGCCCCAGCCTAGAGGCCGGGTACGTCAGATCCCGACGAGTTCGGCCAGCCGCTCCCGGTGGCGGGCCGGCGGGCCGAACAGCTCCTGGGACGACTTGGCCCGCTTGAAGTACAGGTGGGCGTCGTGCTCCCAGGTGAAGCCGATGCCGCCGTGCATCTGGATGGTCTCGGCGGCGACCTGGAAGCAGGCGTCCGAGCAGTACGCCTTGGCGAGCGCCGCCGCGGCGGGCAGCTCCGAGGGCCGCTCGTCGGCGGCGTACGCCGCCTGGAGGACGGCCGACCGCGCCGACTCCACCAGCACGAACATGTCGGCGCACCGGTGCTTGATCGCCTGGAACGAGCCGATCGCCCGGCCGAACTGCCTGCGGACCTTGATGTAGTCGACGGTCATCTCCAGCGCCCGCTCGGCCCCGCCGAGCTGCTCGGCGGCCAGCGCGACCGCCGCCACGTCGAGCGCGTGCGCCAGGACGGGCCCGGCCGCGGCGTCGATCAGCCGCGCGGGCGTCCCGGCGAACTCCAGCCGGGCCAGCTTGCGGGTCTGGTCGAGCGTGGGCAGCGCGGTACGGGTCAGGCCCGCGGCGTCCCCGTCCACGGCGAACAGCGCCGGGCCGTTCTCGCCCTGCGCGATCACCAGGACGAGGGCCGCGACATGCCCGTCCAGCACGTAGGACTTCGTCCCGTCCAGCACCCAGGCGTCGCCGTCGCGGCGCGCGGTCATGGCGATGGACGCCGGGTCCCAGCTCTCGCCCTCGCTCCACGCGAGCGTGGCGATCGCGCCCTCGGCGATCGCGGGCAGCAGTTCGGCCTTGGCGCCCTCGTCCGCCGAGGCCAGCAGGGCGGTCGCGGCGACCAGGCCGGACAGGTACGGGGCGCAGACGACGGCGCGGCCCATCTCCTGCATGATGATCGAGACCTCGCGCATGCCGAAGCCCGCGCCGCCGTACTCCTCGGGGATCGCCATCGCCTGGAGCCCGAGCTGCCCGGCCATCTGCTCCCAGACCGCCGGGTCGTACCCCTCGGCGGTCTCCATGAGGCGCCGCACCTCGGCACCGGACGACTTGTCGCCGAAGAAGCGCCGCAGCGCGTCCCGCAACTCTTCCTGCTCCTCGGTCACCGCGAGCTTCATGTGTGGCTTCCCGTTCTGCCTAACAGATGTTTGTTAGATGAGTCTGCCGCATGCTCCGCCCGCCCGGCCAGCCGGGTCCCGTGATCAGGGCGCCCAGTCGTGCGGGCCGAGGACGAAGCCCTCGCCGGTGCTGTGGAGGTGGTTGGCCGAGGTCAGGTGGCTGAGGGCGGCCCAGATGTCCTCCTCGGGAGCCTCGATGAGGCGGGTGAGGGTCCCGATGTCGGCCGCGCCGCCGTCCTTGTCGATCTCGGCGACCGCCTCGTACACGGTGAGCTCGAAGTCCGACAGCTCCTGTACGTCGCCGCGTTTCTCATCCATAGGGGCGGCATGCCCGTTCTGCGTCAGCCGTAGCGCTTCAGCTCGTGAAAGAAGCCCGGAACGGTCTGGAGCCCGCCGGACGCGGCGACCTCGTCGTAGACGTACTTGGCCACCGCGAGGTCCAGGACGCCCAGCCCGAACGGGGAGAAGACCACCGGCCGGTCCGCCGGGGGAGCGATCTTCCCGGTGAGGACGTCGTGGAGGGTCCCGGCGACGAAGTCCCGGTTCCCGGTGCGCTGCTCGGCCAGGTGAGGGGACGTGTTCGCCTTCAGGCAGTGGTCCACGTCGTCGACCACGTTGTACGAGGACAGGATGATCTCGGGGGAGAGGTCCCGCAGCGAGATGTGCAGCACCAGCGGGTCGTGCCCGAACCAGGACGGGTCGGTGACGTGCGGCTCGCCCGCCACGGTGGCGAAGACGACCAGGTCGGACGAGCGGATCAGGTCCTCGGGCTTGTCGTGGACCGTGACCGGGGCCGTCCCGCCGCGCTCCAGGTAGCCCTTGAAGCCCTCGGCGTGCTCGGGGTTCAGGTCGTGGACGCCCAGCTCGGTGAACGTGAAGCCGTTCCCGGCCAGGTACGTGTGCAGGTAGCGGGCGATCAGGCCGACGCCGAAGAAGCCGGCGCGCAGCTCGCGGCGGCCGGTGAGCGCGGTCGCGGCCAGCGCGGCGGACGCGGCCGTGCGGGCGGCGCTGATGATCGAGCTCTCCAGGCAGGCGAACGGGTACCCGGTCTCGGCGTCGTTCAGGACCAGGACGGCGGAGGCCCGCGGCAGGCCGTTCGCGACGTTCTCCGGGAAGCTGGAGATCCACTTGATCCCGTGCACCCCGACCGTGCCGCCCACCGACGCGGGCAGCGCGATGATCCGCGAGGAGGGCCGGTCGGGGAAGCGCAGGAAGTAGGAGTCGGGGTTGACGGTCGCGCCCTCGCCGTGCAGCCGGTACGCGGCCTCGACCATGCGGGTGACCCGCTCCTCGCGGCCGCCGATCGCCTCGTGCACCTGGCTGCCGGGGATGACGGCGAAGGAAGGGGGCTGGGTCATGGGACGGTGATCTCCTGGATGTCGGCGGCGGGCAGGTCGAGGTCGGCCACGATCGGGCCGAAGTGCGTGCGCAGCCAGGTCTCGTCGTAGATCGAGTCGAGGTAGCGCTCGCCGAGGTCGGGGGCGATGGCGACGGCGACCGGCCGCTCGCCGGGGTACTTCTCCTCCAGCCAGCGGGCGGCGCCCGAGACGACGGTCCCGGTGGAGCCGCCGAACAGGAAGCCGCGCGACGACAGCCGGTGCACGGTGCGGATCGTGTCGGTCTCCGGCACGTGCACCACGTCGTCGACGAACGACTCGTCCACCAGCTCCGGGCGGGTGCTGGTGCCGAGGCCGGGGACCATGCGGCGCTCCGGGATGCCACCGAAGGTGACCGAGCCGACCGCGTCCACGGCGACGATCGTGACCGGCCGCCGGTGCTCGCGGAACCAGCGGGCGCAGCCCATCAGCGTGCCGGTGGTGCCGGCGCCGACGAACAGGACCTCCAGGTCGGGGAAGCGGCTCGCGATCGCTGGAGCGGTCCCGGCGTAGTGCGCGCGCCAGTTGCCCGCGTTGCCGTACTGGTTGAGCCAGACGTAGCGGTCGCCGGACGCGCACAGGTCGCGGACGTACCGGATCCGGCTCTCCAGGAACCCGCCGTTCGCGTCCTGCGTGGCCACCACCCGCACCTCGGTGCCCAGCGCCCGCATCAGCCGCAGCGACGCCGGGTTGCAGCGCGGATCGGTGATGCAGAGGAAACGGTGACCCTTCGCGGCCGCGATGATGCTCAGCGCGATCCCGAGATTTCCCGACGATGATTCGACGATGGTCTTGCCCGGCGTGAGCAGGCCATCACGCTCCGCCGCACCGACCATCTCGGCGGCCGCCTTGAGCTTGACCGAGCCGGCGAAATTGAACCCCTCGCACTTGAGGTAGAGGGGAGTGCCGAGGATCGCTCCGAGGTCCACGTAAAGGTCCTCGACGTTGAATTCCTGCGGCGCGGTGATGATGGGCACGCTGCCACCCTCGCACGAATGCCATTTTGGTGGGGACGGTGGAGTTCTCTCGCCATTCCCAGCTTCCCCCCGATGATTCTCCGCACGGTTCTCAACGAACGCGGCGGAGCCTCACCGTACCTTCGGGCATCGTGCCTCGCAACCCCCTGATTACCGCTTGGTAGTGCAGAATCGGGGGCTTCTACATAAGCTATGCCGACCGGAGTCGAGCGCAGTTTTCGCGATGACGGTGGAGAATATCTAGATCACGGAGAGTAATGATGAATGCTCGTGGACGGGTCGCCGGCCGGCTGCCGGCCCGGGACGCGCTGCCCGCGCTCGGCATCGCGGCGGGGGAGGCGGCGCGGGCGGCCGGGCTCGCCGCGCGGCACGGCATGGTCCGCGAGCCGGCCGGTGACCTGGCCGAACCCCTCATCGCCCGGGTGGAGCGGTTCGCCGCCGAACGGGACCGCCCGGCGGTCACCGACGAGGGGCGCACCCTGACGTACGGGGAGCTGGCGGCCGAGGCCCGCCGGCTGGCCGCGCTGCTGGAGAGCGAGGGCGCGGGCCCGGGCGTCGTCGTCGGCGTCGGCGGCGAGCGCTGCGCCACCGTGATCGCCGCGTTCCTGGCGATCGAGCTGGTCGGCGCCCTGTACGTGCCCGCCGACGCGACCTGGCCCGCGGGGCGCGTGCGCGACGTCCTGGCGCAGGCCGGGGCGCCGCTGCTGCTGGTCGTGGACGAGGGATCGTCGTGCGCGGCCGGATCGAGGACTTCGACTTCACCGCGTTCTACCTGGCCGGCGGCG
>NZ_JBEZWH010000107.1:13992-17327 GCF_040703975.1 Spirillospora sp. NPDC029432 | reverse complement strand
GGTTTGTTGGGGGCTGGCGGCCCGGTTGTCTTACGCTGGTACCGCCGGGGGGGGCGCCGGGGGGGGCCGCGCCGGCGCGGCGGAGGCGGTGGCGGGCTGGACGGCGGCCAGGCCGAGGAACGCGACCGCGGCGGCCGCCAGGCTCTTGCGGAATGTAATCTTCACAGCGGATTCGCCTCTTCTGCGGGGAACGTGGAAGCCCGGCCACCCCGTATGGGAGCGGGACGGCCGGGCGGGGGGCGGCGCCGTCAGGCGGTGATGTGGAGCTTCTGGCCGTAGGCGGCGTCACCGGGGGCGACCTTGCCCATGGCCTTGCCGGTGCCGTTGGCCGTGACGTCGGTCGGGCACAGGAAGCTGCCCGACTTCAGGCCGAGGGACACGCCGTTCATCGTCCCGGCGAGCTGGCCCGTGGAGTTGGCGGGATTGTCGGAGTTGCGGACCTCGAAGGTGAGGCTGGTGTGCTCCGCGTCGAACCCGTAGACGCAGCTGATGGAGCCGAACGACGCCTGGATCTCCAGGTCGGGGTCGGTGAACGTCAGCGTGCCGTCGTAGTCGCCGCTAGGCCCGTAGGCCAGGACGCCGTCGGTGTAGGGCAGGTTGCGGAACGACACCGCCGGCGTTCCCAGGTTGCTGGTGCAGCCCGAGACGGCGGCCGAGTCCAGGGTGCCCGAACCGGACGAGGTCATCGTGCCGCGCAGGTCGGCTCCGGAGCAGCTCGCGGTGAAGCCGGTGCCGGCGAAGGTGAGGTCGCCGACGTTGAGGATCTGGTACTGGCCGTCGTAGGGCGCCCCGGCGGGGCCGTCCCTGCGGACCGTGGTGGTGGCCGCCGACGCTGAGCCGGCCAGCAGGCCGACCGCCGCGGTTGCCGCGACCAGGGGTGTGCCGAGCTTGACGAGGGCCTTCACGTTCTCCTCCTCGGATATCGGCCCGTGTCGATGCTTCCGGCGGTGGATGGTGCGCGAACGGGGTGATCTGGCCCGGCCGCGCTCCGCGCCGGCCCCCGGACGGCGCCGCGCCCCGGATCCGGTGGTGGCGCGCGCCGCGTGAGCGCTCACCCGAGATCTAAGAACAACTCCCACGATGTAGCAAGCGCTTGGGTACTTCGGATTGGCCGGGAACGGCCCGCATCCGCGTCATCCCGGTGCCGGGCACGCACGTCCGTGCGCGTCCCGGCCAACGCCGCACGGCGCCCGCTTGTCATCGCCTCACAAGGATTGTCATCGCCTCACAAGAACGGCCGGCCCCGCGAACGGAACCGGCCGGCCAGTCGAACCCCCGTGACAACTGGCTTACTCGCTCGCCCTACTTATTGCTCCATGTCGTCGGGGCCCCAGTACGCCTGCATCTTGACGATCTTGCCGTCGTCACCGAACGTCATGACGTCGATGGCGCGGATGCGCACGTTCATCGCGGGGACCTCCACCGTGAAGGCCATGGCCGCGCCGTTGCCGTGCGAGCCGCGGATGGGGCCGTCCAGGACGAGCTTGGAGCCGGCGGCCACGGCGTTGGCGTAGAACTCCTCGATCGCCGCGCGGCCCGAGATCGGCTGGTTGCCGACCGGGTCCTCGACCACCGCGTCGTCGGCGAACAGCGCGGCGATCGCCGCGGCGTCGCCCCGGCCGAAGCCGTCGACGTAGCTCTGCAGCGCCTTCTTCATCTGGTCGGGAGTGGGCATACCGGCCGCCTTTCGTGTCGGGGAGAGCCTAGCAAGCGAGCGCTTGTTTCACGAGCCGCGCGCCTGGACGAGGAGCCTAGGCGTCCCGTTCCGGCGGGAGGCAGCCCGGTCTCCCGCTCAGCGGGAGGGAGCCGGTGTCAGGCGTCCAGCCTCTCCGCGTCGACGGGCCCGGTACGGCCGAGGATCAGCCGGTTGACCAGCCACAGCACCAGGCCGACCGCGATCAGCACGGCGGCGCGCAGGTAGACGGCGCCCTCCCGGCCGGTGATCGGCATGGCCAGCAACGCGCAGCTCAGCGCGCCCAGCACGGGCATCCAGGTCGGCGCGCGGAAGTGCTCGTGCCCGACCCGTTCCCGGCGCAGGACCAGCACGCAGACGTTCACCAGCGCGAACACGCACAGGAGCAGCAGCACGGTGGTGTCGGCGAGCCCGCCGATGTCGCCCGTGCTCACCAGGACCACCGCGATCGCCACCGTGAAGACGATCGCCGGCCAGGGCGTGGCGCGCCGCGAGTGCACGATGGCGAACACCGGGGGCACGATCCGCTCCCGCGCCATGCCGTACACCAGCCGGGACGCCATGATCATGTTGATCAGCGCGGTGTTGCCCACCGCCAGCAGCGCGATCAGCGCGAACAGCTTGGGCGGGAAGTCGAACCCGGCCACCCGGACGACCTCCAGCAGCGGCCCCGTCGAGGTCTTCAGCGTCTCGGTGTCGACCAGCATGGTCGCGGTGAACGCGACCGCGATGTAGATCACGACGGTGATCGCCAGACCGCCGAAGAGCGCGACCGGGAAGTCCCTGGCCGGGTTCTTGGCCTCCTCGGCGAGGTTGACCGAGTCCTCGAAGCCGAGCAGCGCGTAGAAGGCCAGCGCCGCGCCGCCGAGCACGCCCAGGAACGCCCCGTTCGCCGGGTCGAATTCCAGCACCCGGCTCGGCTCGCCGTCCCCGCCGATCAGCGCGAAGACCCCGATCACCATGATCACCAGCAGCCCGAACGCCTCGATCACGGTGAGCGCCACGTTCACCTTGATCGACTCGGAGATGCCGGCGAAGTTCACCAGCGTCACCAGCGCCAGGAAGATCAGCGCGCCGGCCAGCGTCGGCAGCGACACGAACTCGGCCAGGTAGTCGCCGCCGAACGCGCGGGCGGCGGCGCTCGCCGAGGTGATGCCGCTCATCATCACCGCGAACGCCACGATGAACGTCACGAACGGGATCCCGAACGCCTTGTTGGTGTAGAGCGCGGCCCCGGCCGCCCGAGGGTACTTGCCGACCAGCTCGGCGTACGCGGTGGCGGTCAGCGCCGCGAGCACGAACGCCACCAGGAACGGCGCCCAGACCGCCCCGCCGACCTCGCCCGCGACCTGCCCGACCAGCGCGTAGATGCCCGCCCCGAGGATGTCCCCGACCACGAACAGCATCAGCACCTTGCGCCCGATCACGCGGCGCAGGCCGCCGCCGAGCGTGCGCGGGTCGACCTCGGTCGCCATCTCCGCCCTCCTTGATCGTTTTGGAGGTGGTACCCGGACGGCGGCCGATAATCATCGCGAACAGGTCGAATCCCCGGGGCGGGGGGGGGGGGGGCCCCCGCCCCCCCCCCCCCCCGGGCCCCCCCCCCCCCCCCCCCCCCCGCGACGGGGGCAAAGAGAGGGAGGGA
>NZ_JBEZWH010000107.1:0-13982 GCF_040703975.1 Spirillospora sp. NPDC029432 | reverse complement strand
GGGCCGCTCATTCGAGCGGCCCGCCCCGGGGATTCGCCAGAAACCGGACCCGATGCCGGTCAGGTACGGATCAGGTGTCGATGCGCTCGATGTCGAGCTCGGCCGCGCCGGCGGTGATGAACTCGCGGCGCGGGGCCACCTCGCTGCCCATCAGCAGCTCGAAGATCTTGGCCGCCTCCTCGGCGGCCTCGATCCGGATCCGGCGCAGGATGCGGTGCCGCGGGTCCATGGTCGTCTCGGCCAGCTGGTCGGCGTCCATCTCACCGAGGCCCTTGTAGCGCTGGACCGGCTCCTTCCAGCGCATCCCCTTGCGCTCGAACTCCACCAGCTTCTTGCGCAGCTCGGCGTCGCTATAGCAGTAGACGTACTTGTCCTGGCCCTTCTTGGGCTTGATCAGCTCGATCCGGTGCAGCGGCGGGACGGCCGCGAAGACCCGGCCCGCCTCCAGCATCGGCCGCATGTAGCGGTACATCAGCGTCAGCAGCAGGGTGCGGATGTGCGAGCCGTCCACATCGGCGTCGGCCATCAGGATGATCCGGCCGTACCGGGCCGAGTCCAGGTCGAACGTGCGGCCCGAGCCGGCCCCGATCACCTGGATGATCGCGGCGCACTCGGCGTTCTTGAGCACGTCGGCGACCGACGCCTTCTGCACGTTGAGGATCTTGCCGCGGATCGGCAGCAGCGCCTGGAACTCGGAGTCGCGGGCCAGCTTGGCGGTGCCCAGCGCCGAGTCGCCCTCGACGATGAACAGCTCGCTGCGGTCGTCGGCGGTCCGGCAGTCGACGAGCTTGGCCGGGAGGGCGCTGTTCTCCAGGGCGTTCTTGCGGCGCTGGTTGTCGCGCTGCGTCCGGGCGGCGATCCGCGTCTTGGCGGCGCCGACGACCTTCTCCAGCACCGCGCGCAGCGCCTGCTTCTGGCCGCGCCCCGGGTTCTCGAAGACCGCCTTGAGCTCGCGGCCCACCACTTGCGACACGATCCGGGCGGCGGCCGAGGTGCCCAGCACCTCCTTGGTCTGCCCCTCGAACTGCGGCTCGGGCAGCCGCACCGTGACCACGGCGGTCAGGCCCTCCAGGACGTCGTCCTTGACGACGTCCTCGTCGCTGTTCTTCAGCAGCTTGGACGCCCGCAGCTGCTCGTTGAGCACCCGGATCAGGGCGCGGTCGAAGCCGCGCACGTGCGTGCCGCCCTTGGGCGTGGCGATGACGTTGACGAACGACTTGGTGATGGTGTCGAAGCCGCTCCCCCAGCGCAGCGCGACGTCCACCTCCAGATCGCGCTCGACGTCGGTCGGGACCAGATGGCCCTGGTCGTCCAGCACCGGGACGGTCTCGGTGAAGTGGCCCCGGCCCTGGAGCCGCAGCACGTCGACGATCGGGGCGTCCTTGGCGAGGTAGGAGCAGTACTCGCTGATGCCGCCGTCGAACCGGAACGTCTCGTCGACGACCTCGTCGCCGCGCTCGTCGCGCACGTCGATGGTCAGGCCCGGGATGAGGAACGCGGTCTGCCGCATCCGGTCGAGCACCTGGCTCTGCTCGACGGTGGCGCCCTTGAGGAAGATCTGCATGTCGGGCCAGAACCGGGTGCGGGTGCCGGTGGTCTTGCGCGCGACCTTGCGGACCTGGCGGACGCCGGACCGCCGCTTGAAGCGGGAGTTGGGGCGCTCGTCGGCGAACTCGCCGGGCAGCCCGCGGCGGAAGCTGATCGCGTGGGTGGCGCCGTCGCGGTCGACCTCGACGTCCAGCCGCGCCGACAGCGCGTTGACCACCGAGGCGCCGACGCCGTGCAGGCCGCCGGACGCGGTGTAGGAGACGCCGCCGAACTTGCCGCCGGCGTGCAGCCGGGTCATCACCAGCTCGACGCCCGGCAGCTTGGTCTTGGGCTCGATGTCGACCGGGATGCCACGGCCGTTGTCGCCGACCTCGAACGACCCGTCGGCGCGCAGTGTCACGCTGATGTGCGTGCAGTATCCGGCCAGGGCCTCGTCGACGCTGTTGTCGACGATCTCCCAGAGGCAGTGGGCGAGCCCACGGCTGTCGGTGGACCCGATGTACATGCCGGGTCGCTTGCGCACGGCCTCCAGGCCCTCCAGCACCGAAAGGTGCCGGGCGGAGTAGCCGTGCGAATCGTCGGTGGTGGCTTCTGCGGTCGCGGCGGTCAACGTGCCTGTGCTCCTCGGGGGTAGGACATTCGGCAAGAGGGTACCCCTGGGCACCGACACTCCACTTACAGGCTCGCCGCCGCACCTGATACACGTGCGCCGATCTTCGTCATGGAACCCGCCCGGCGCACCCCTCGGCTGTGATTTGGGTCACTTACCGGCCCATTCTGCTGTGGGCGTACGCACAAACAGGTTGGGAACGCCGACGTCAGGTTAGATGTTGTCTTAAGTACCGACCCCGAGCATGAGGAAGGTGCCGTGACTGGAGCCCTTGCCCCAACCAAGCCGCTGTCCGTCGCTGACCGTTGCGACCGCTGCGGTGCCCAGGCCTACGTCCGTGCTGTCCTTGTAGGCGGCGGCGACCTTCTGTTCTGCGCCCACCACGGACGCAAGTACGCAGAAGCCCTCCGCGCCAGCGGGGCCGACATTCAGGACGAGACCGACAGGCTCAACGAAACCCCGGCCACCGCGTCCGCCGAGGAGCGGTAAGCCTCGAAATAAAAGAATCCCCGGAACGGCGGTCACCGCGACGGTGGCCGCCGTTCACACATTCCGGAGAAATCTCCGAAAGCGAGCGAACAACGCTCGACTTCATAACGTGAGCGATAAATTACGCTGCGTATTCATCCTGGGCGCCCCCGGCCCGGCGCATTCGGCGCGGCGAATATCCTGAAGGGACCGGACGCCCATCATGATCGACCCTACGCGGACGGACGGAGACGGGGGGAACGTGCTCATTCTGCTGCCGCCATCGGAACGCAAGGCCGCCGGCGGGGACGGCCCTCCGCTCGACCTGGAGGGCCTGAGTCTCCCCGAGCTGAACCCCGTCCGCCGGCGCGTCCTCGGCGCCCTCGGCGAGGCCTGCCTGCGCGATGACGCGCGCGAGGTGCTGGGCCTGCCCGAAGGGCAGACGCAGGAGGCCCTGGAGCGCAACCGCGCCCTGATGAACGCCCCCACGCTGCCGGTCTCCGAGCTCTACACCGGCGTCCTGTACGACAACCTGGCGCTCCGCGACCTGGACCCGGCGGCCGCCGCCGACCGGATCATCGTGTTCTCGGGCCTGTGGGGGGCGCTGCGGCTGACCGACCGGATCCCGCCGTACCGCCTCGCCATGGGCGTGGCGCTGCCGCCCGAGGGCAAACTCGCCGCCCTGTGGCGCCCCGCCCTCGAGGCGGCCCTGCGACCCGCGGGCCGGCTGGTGGTGGACATGCGCTCCGGGCCGTACATGTCGGCGTGGAAGGCCCCCGAGCCCGCCGTGCGGGTGCGCGTCTTCCGCGAGCGCATCCTGGGCGGCGTGCCCAAGCGGACCGTGGTCAGCCACATGGCCAAGGCCACCCGCGGCAAGGTCGCGCACGACCTGATCGCGGCGGGCGCCGACCCGGCCACGCCCGAGGAGCTGCTGAAGGCCGTCGCCGACCTCGGCCACACCGCCGAGCTGAACGGCGGCGACCTCGACATCATCCTGCACACCTGACCCTGACCCGTTCCGGCCAGAGAGGCATCGCCCCGGGGCGATGCCGGGGTGGCGGCAGGCCGCTCGGCAGGCCCTGCCCCCTGGCCACTTCCGGCCAGGGGTCGGTCAGGTATCCGCCGGGTAAGGATTTTCGCACCGAACGAAGACACCCCGCGGCGGCGGGGTGTCTCCGTGAGTGCGGCGTCGGCGCGCCCAGGCGTCCTAGTCCAGGTAGTCGCGCAGGACCTGGGAGCGGGACGGGTGGCGCAGCTTGGACATGGTCTTGGACTCGATCTGGCGGATCCGCTCGCGGGTCACGCCGTAGACCTTGCCGATCTCGTCCAGCGTCTTGGGCTGGCCGTCGGTCAGGCCGAACCGCATCGAGACCACGCCGGCCTCGCGCTCGCTGAGCGTGTCCAGGACCGAGTGCAGCTGCTCCTGCAGCAGCGTGAAGCTGACCGCGTCGGCCGGGACGATCGCCTCGGAGTCCTCGATCAGGTCGCCGAACTCGCTGTCGCCGTCCTCGCCCAGCGGGGTGTGCAGCGAGATCGGCTCGCGGCCGTACTTCTGGACCTCGACGACCTTCTCCGGGGTCATGTCGAGCTCCTTGGCCAGCTCCTCCGGGGTGGGCTCGCGGCCCAGGTCCTGGAGCATCTGGCGCTGCACGCGGGCCAGCTTGTTGATGACCTCGACCATGTGCACCGGGATGCGGATGGTGCGGGCCTGGTCGGCCATCGCGCGGGTGATCGCCTGCCGGATCCACCAGGTGGCGTACGTGGAGAACTTGTAGCCCTTGGTGTAATCGAACTTCTCGACCGCGCGGATCAGGCCCAGGTTGCCCTCCTGGATCAGGTCCAGGAACAGCATGCCGCGGCCGGTGTAGCGCTTGGCCAGCGAGACGACCAGCCGGAGGTTGGCCTCCAGCAGGTGGTTCTTGGCGCGGCGGCCGTCCTCGGCGATCCACTCGAAGTCGTCGAGGTCCTCCTCGGACATCGACGGGCCGTCGGCGGCCAGCCGCTCCTCGGCGAACAGGCCGGCCTCGATCCGCTTGGCCAGCTCGACCTCCTGCTCGGCGTTGAGCAGGGGGACCTTGCCGATCTGCTTGAGGTAGTCCTTGACCGGGTCGGCGGTGGCGCCGGCGGCGGCGATCTGCTGGGCGGGGGCGTCCTCGTCGTCGTCGCCGAGGACGAAGCCCTCCTCCTCGTTGCCCGCGGGCTTGCCGGGGACGCCGGGCTTGCCGGGCGCGGCCGCGGCGACGGGGGCCGCCGGGGCGGCCTCCTCCTCGGGCTGCTCGTCGGCGGCGTCGTCCTCGGCCGCGACCTCCAGGTCGCCCTCGAGGTCGTCGAGGTCCTCGAGGTCGGTGACGTCGACGTCGTCCTCGAGCTCGGGGTCGTCCTCGGCGCCCTTCTTGGCGGGGCCCGGCTTGGCCGCGCCCTTCACCGGGGCGGCCTTGGCGGCGGCGCCCTTCTTGGCAGGGGCCTTCTTGGCCTTGGCGGCCGTGCCCTTGCGGGCCTCGGCCTTCTTCGCGACGGCGGCCGGCGTGGGCGCCGGCGCCGGGGTCTCCTCTGCGCCGTCCTCGACCACCGCGGTCACCGTGTCGGGCTGCTCCTTGGCGGCCGCGGCGGCGGTCTTGGGCCTGCGCGCCGCCGGCGTCGCGCGCTTGCGCGATCGCTTGGGCGCCGCTGAGTCGGCAGCGCTCACCATGACGGTCACACCCTCCTTGCTCAGGCTCCGCAGGATGCTGGAGGCCTGTGACACGGGAATGTCGGCCTCTTCGAACGTACGTCGTACGTAGTCGGCGTCGAGGTAACCCTGGGACCGTTCACGCTCGATCAGTTGCGCGATGACATGCTCGTGCAGATCTGACGCTTTCGAGGTCGAGCTAGCAGGCGACACAAATACCTCTCGAACGAACGTGTGGCTTGGTTGACCCAAGTGCCCTGACGGGCCCGGCCTCACACGGGGTGGGACCACACACTGGGTGGGCCACCTTATGCGGACCGCAGCGTACCCGCTCTTACTGGGTCAAGCATTCTGGGACTGCCGCGCATTCCGCATCCGGTGTCCTCCCCGGTAACACACCACCTTAGGGGGCGCTGGGCGGTCCTTCGTACGTGTGGTGCCGGGTTCCGGCCGTATCGTGGCCTTCTCCGGACTCGTACGCGGAGCCGCCCCGGCGCGCTCCGGCGGCGGAGATCACTCGGGCTTCGGCGGGACGTGCAGGGCGAGTACGGTCACATCGTCCACTTGCTCGTAACCCGCAAGCATCCGATCGACCAGGAAGTCGACGACTCTCTCCGGATCTCCTACCACTTCAGGTGGGGCGTCGGCCGCCACGGCGACAAGCTCCTCCAGGCCGGCGTCCACCCCACGCCTACGGTTCTCCACAAGTCCATCGGAATAGAAGACCACAGTGTTGCCGGTCTCGATGGAAAAACTTGTCTGCTGCCGCTGGGAGGGCCAGCCGAGCGGCGTCCCGGGCTCCAGCGAGCTGACCCTGGCGGGGGCGTCGGCGGAGATCAGCAGCGGCGGCGGGTGGCCGGCGTTGCTGAACGCGCCGTGGCCGGTCTCGGGGTCGATCACCGCGTAGGCGACCGTGGTGAACTGCTCCTCGTCCTCGGTCGCGCTGAACAGCCGGTCGAGCCCGGCCAGCACGGCCGCGGGGCGCGGGTCGTTCAGCGCCAGGGCGCGCAGCGCGTTGCGGACGCGGCCCATTCCGGCCGCGGCGAGCACGCCCTTGCCCATCACGTCGCCGACCGCCACGGCGAGCCGGTCGTCGGGGAGGCGGAACACGTCGTACCAGTCGCCGCCGACCTGGACGTGCCGGGTCGCGGGGTTGTAGCGGGCCGCCAGCACCATGCCGGGCAGCTGGGGCAGGTCGCTGGGGAGCAGGCTGCGCTGCAGCTCCTCGGCGGTCTTGTGCTCGCGCTCGAACAGCAGCGCCCGCTCGACCGCCAGGGCGCACTGGCCGGCCAGCGCCTCCAGGAAGACCCGCTCCTCCTCGGTGATCTCCCGGGGCCGGGTGAACGAGAACCGCAGCGCGCCGATCGGGGCGCCGGCCGCCAGCAGCGGCAGGCCCGCCCAGGCGCGCTCCTCGGTGTGCTGGAGGAACAGCCCGGCCTCGTCGCGGCCCAGCTGGAGCCGGAGGCTGTCGGGATGCTCGGCCAGGAACGGGCGGCTCTCGCGGACGGCCACCGACATCACGGTCTGGTCGCTGACCTTGAAGTCCTCGCGGGAGGAGGGCCGCGCCTCGGTGCCGGGCGAGGACGGGGTCACGATGCTCAGCCGCAGCTTGTCGTCGTCGAGCAGGGCGACGGCGGAGTAGTCGGCGCCGATCGCCGACCGGCCCACCTCGGTGATCACCTGGACGACCTGGCTGACGGTGAGCGCCTCGGCCAGCATCGAGGTGGCCTGCTGGAGGCGGGCGGTGCGCAGCGCGGCGGCCGACAGCTGCTCGGTGAGCCGGCCGCGCATCTCCTCGGCCTCGCGCTGGCCGGTGACGTCGGTGTTGGCGCCGACCCACTCGATCACCGTGTCGCCGCGCCAGATCGGCACGGCGCGCACGTCGAAGTGGCGGTACGCGCCGCTCTTGGTGCGGATGCGGTAGTTGGTCTCGAACACCCGGTCGTCGCCGACGCACTCGCGCCAGACGGCCTCGATCCGGGGCCGGTCCTCGGGGTGCACCACGGCCAGCCAGCCGCCGGTGGCGTAGTCGTCGGGCGTCTGGCCGGTGATCGAGCGCCATTCGGGCGCGTCGTCGATCACGCCGCCGTCCGGCGAGGCCACCCAGACGACCTGGGAGCTGGCCTCCACCAGCGAGCGGTAGCGCTGCTCCTTGCGCCGGATGACCTCCTCGGCGCGGCGCCGCTCGGTCACGTCCTGCGCGGTCAGCACGACGCCGGTGAGCCGGCCGTCCTCGCCGCGGGCGGGCAGCCAGGTGCAGGCCAGCACGCGGGAGCCGGCGGCGACGGTGGTGGCGGGCGGCCCGGGGACGGGGACGGCGGGCTCCACCATCTCCCCCATGCCGGCCATCTCGCCCATCTCGCCCGGCGCCCGCTCCTCGCGGGGCAGCGGCACGGTCAGGTCGGACTCGGTGATCGCCTGCTCATCGGCGAGCACCGTGCGCAGCGCGCCCTCGACCGCGGAGGCCAGCTCGGCGGGCAGGAACTCGCCGGGCCGCCGCCGGTGCGGATCGGTGCCGGGCACGCCCAGCAGCTCGGGGAGCGCGGCGTTGGCCCGGCGGCAGCGCAGGCCGGTGTCGAAGATCGCCAGACCCGCCGGGGCCCGGTCCATCAATGTCGCGTACAGGGCGGAATCGGACGCATCCATGGGCCGGCCCTCCACCCCGGCGATCCGGGGATGCGGAACGGACGTGTCGGTGCTCATCGGCAACACCTCCGCCCCAGGGGGTCCCGTACCGCGCGGCAGTTCGTCATCACTATGCGTGAATGGGAGCAGGCTAGCGCTCCCGCCTCCATCACAACACCCGTCGAAGTCAGGTACTCATCATCCCGGTGGTTCGCCGCCGACGGAAGTCCCCGCGGCATCTGTGTCACGCGGCTCACGGCGCCGACCTCCGGATTCGGACGCCGCCCGCGCCGGCCCGCCCGGGCGGCGGGAGGCGTCCACACGGACGGCGAGTACGTGATGGTACGACGCCCGCGCCCGACACGCCCGGCGGGCGCGCTAGCCCGGCGAGTTCCGGACGCCCCGAACAGGCTCCTGCCCTGGCGCTATCCGCCGGCAAAAAGACGGCAAAGACGCGCCGCCGGCGATCACTTCTTCGCCTTGGCGGCGGCCTTCATCTCCTGCTTGAACGCCCGCACCTCGGCCAGCGACTCGGGCCCGGTGATGTCGGCGACCGACCGCCGCGACCCCTCCGCGCCGTAGTCGCCGGCCGCCTCGCGCCACCCCTCGGGCCGCACGCCGTACTGCTTGCCCAGCAGCGCGGTGAAGATCTGCGCCTTCTGCTTCCCGTAGCCGGGCAGCGCGTTGAGCCGCTTGAACAGCTCCTTGCCGCTGTCCACGTCCCGCCAGATCGCCCCGGCGTCACCGTCGTAGTGCTCGACGAGGTACTGGCAGAGCTGCTGGATCCGCTTGGCCATCGAACCGGGGTAGCGGTGCACGGCCGGCTTCTCCGAGAGCAGCGCGGCGAACCGCTCCGGGTCGTACGCGGCGATCTCGTGCGCGTCGAGGTCGTCGGCCCCGAGCCGCCGCGCGATCGTGTACGGGCCGGTGAACGCCCATTCCATCGGGACCTGCTGGTCGAGCAGCATGCCGGTCAGGGCGGCCAGCGGGCTGCGTCCGAGCAGCTCGTCGGCCTCGGGCTTCTGCGCGAGAACAACCTGGGTGGCCATGGGGCCAGCTTAGATCTCACCGTTTCCTTACGGGGGCGCCGCAGGCATGGTGGCGGCGCCGCCGGAGTGCTCGAATGGAGCATGTGGCGGATTTCGATACGGAACGGGCGGAGGGCGCGCCGGTAGGGCGGCGGATCGTGCTCGGCATGCTCGGCCTGGGCGCGGCCGGCGTCGCGGTCGGCGCGTCCGTCCAGCGCGGGGTGAACCGCGCCCTCGCGCCGGTGAACCAGATCGGCGAGGTCCTGCCGGGCACGGGCGGCTTCCGCTACTACTCGGTCGTCGGGAGCGTGCGGCCCCGCCGCCCGGCGGAGCACCGGGTGACCGTGGGCGGCCTCGTGCGCGAGCGCCGGTCGTTCGGCATGGCCGACCTGGCGGCGCTCCCCCAGACGCGCCTGACGCGCGACTTCCAGTGCGTGACGGGGTGGCGGGTGCCCGAGGTGATGTGGGCGGGGGTGGCCCTGCCCGACCTGCTGGACGCGGTGGGCGTCTCTTCGCGGGCCCGCGCGGTCCGGTTCATCTCGTTCGACGGGGTCTACACCGAGTCGCTGACGCTGGAGCAGGCGCGGCGGCGGGACGTGCTGGTGGCGACGGAGATGCTGGGCGCGCCGGTGACCCACGACCACGGCGGGCCGGTGCGGCTCTTCGTGGCCCCGATGTACGGCTACAAGTCGCTCAAGTGGCTGGGCGGCATCGAGCTTACGGAAAAGGTCGTCTCCGGTTACTGGGAGCGACGCGGTTATGACGTCGACGCCTGGGTCGGCCGGTCGAACGGACGGAACGATGCCCCCACCTGACCCGCCCGGCCCGCCGGGCCGGCTGCTCCGGTTCACGGCGGCCGAGCGGTGGGTCCACCACGCGACGGCCCTGCTGATGCTGGTCTGCCTGGTCACGGCCGCGCTGCTGTACGTACCGGCGCTGTCGGCCGCGGTGGGGCGCCGGGACCTGCTCAAGCCGCTGCACATCTGGGCCGGGTACGCGCTGCCGCTGCCCGTGCTGTTCGGCCTGGCGTCGGAGGCGTTCCGGCTGGACCTGCGCAGGCTCGACCGGTTCACCCCGCACGACCGGGACTGGCTGCGCCGCGGCGACCGGCGGGCGGTGGCGCGCACGGGCGGCCTCGATCGCGGGGTCGTGCCGGTGGGCAAGTTCAACGCGGGCCAGAAGCTGAACGCCGCGTTCACCGCGGGCGCGATCCTGGTGCTGCTCGGCACCGGGACGATCATGACGTTCCCGGATCCGTGGCCGGACCGCTGGCGGACCGGCGCCACGTTCGTCCACGACTGGCTGTTCCTGCTCGTGCTCATCGTGACGATCGGCCACCTCTGGTACGCCCTGCGCGACCGGGGCGCGCTCGGGGCCATGGCGACCGGGCGGGTGGACCGGGCGTGGGCGGCCCGCCACCACGCCGGCTGGCTCGACGAGATCGACAGGATGGACGAGATCGACGGGACCGAGGCGATGAGCCGTCCGGATGCGTACCCGGAAAGGCACGCTCCGGAACGCCCGGGAGAACCTCCGGAGAACGTCCTGAAGACCCCGCCGGATAGGTCTTGACACTCACCGCAAAAGCGCTGGAATGAGACGCGAGGCGAGGTTGGCGGCGCGTCCCCGCCGGACCCGAAAGCGCTGATCGGCACGGTGTTCACGGGTCGTCACGGAACGATCGCGCCCGCCCGTCCCGCTCCCGGCGGTTCACCCCGTCCCGCCGGACCCTCGGGCTCGGAGGCGCTGCGTTGATGCCCGCACTGGCCGACCGCCGCGGCGAGATCCGCCGGCTGCTCACCGGACGGCTCTCGCTGGAATTCGCGATCTTCACTCCCGACACCGTCGAGCGCTGTGTCGCCGATGTCCAGGCGTGCGCGACCCATCTGGGTCTGGACGCCACCCCGGCGCTGGTGGAGCGCATGGCCCGGGAGCATCTGGTCGGCATGGTGAAGTCCGAGCCGCCGTCGGGGCGCGTCGGCGGTCCCGACGCGTGAGCGGCGGGGCCGCGCGAGCGCGGCGCGCGCGGCCTCGGACGGTGAGCGGACGGTGACCGGCCCGGATTCCGGCGCGTCCCTTTCCCGCCGTTTCCCGCCGTCGCCGACGTCCTGGGCGAGTACCGGCGCCGGATCTGAGAAGCTAGGGGCGTGAGTCCCCGCAGCCGCCGCCAGTCCTCCGGGGAGCCGCCCCGGGACGGCCCGCCGTCCTCGGACGAGATCTCCGCGATCTTCGACGGGATGCTGCGCCACGCGCGCGAGCTGCTGGCCGTCCGCAGCCCGCTGGACGCCGAGCTGATCGTCAGCGAGATCCTGGGCTCGTGGTGGGGCCGCCGGGTCCCCGACGGCGACGTCGAGGAGGTCATCGGCGAGGCGCTGATCGACCACGCCGGCCGCGTCGGCACCCCCGCCGCGCTGGCCCTGCTCACCGGGATGGCCTACCTGGGCACGCCGCGCCAGGCGGCCCGGGCCGAGCGGGCGGCGCTGGCCCTGATGGAACGCGGCGTCGCGCGCCCCGGCTGGGCCGACCGGGTCGGCACGGTCGCGCTGGAGGGCTGCCACGTCTCCCGCGACGTCTACGGCGACCAGGAGTCGGTGATCTGCACCTTCACCTACGGCGGCCGCGACCGGCACGCCCTGGTGGTCGTCGTCGACCGGACGAAGGCGTCGGCCGTCCAGGGGTCGCTGCTGCACGGCACCGGCGCCGGGAGCGCGTTCCCCGGGTTCCCCGGCACGCTCCCGTCCCACGGCAACGGCGGCGGGCACCCGCCGGCCGCCGGCATGGTCCGCGACGCCTGGGTCTCCTCCCACGTCGACCGGCTGCTCGACCACTGCAGGTGGGAGGGGCGCACCAACCCGCTGATGCTCTTCGAGCGGCTCGACCCGCGCGACACGCGGGCGGTGCTGCGCCGGGCGCTGGAGTTCACCGACGAGGCGCGCGACCCGCCGGTCGCGGAGAAGTTCGGCTCGTACCACGCGTTCGTGCGGGCCCGGGTGGCGCTGCTGCCGCCGGGCGGGCGGGCGCCGCAGCCCGCGGTGTACGGCCGCGACCGGCGCGCGACGATCGCCGCCCGGTTCCTGTCCTCCGACGAGGCCGAGGACCTGTCGGACCTGTCGGCCGCCTCGCGCTGCGTCGACCGGATCATCGACTACGGCTGCGCGCACGATTTCGGCCGGCCGCTGCGGGTGAGCCCGACCAAGTGCGAGATGTTCCTGCTCGACTGGCTGCCGCGCAAGGTGCTGCTGTCGCCGACCGAGCAGGAGGCCGTGCCGCACGTGCTGGCGGCCTGGGTGCGGTGGGCGGGCAAGCGGACCGGGCTGCCCGAGGAGGGCGTGCGGGCCACCCTGGACGCCGTCTGGGACGCCACCGCCAAGTTCGCCGAGGCCTACCGCGATCCGGCGGCGTTCGGGCTGAGCCGCGACCTGGTGGCGCGGCTGCTGCCGGACGGCGAGCTGGAGGCGCTGCCCCGCCGCGCGTTCGCGCTGCCGTTCCTGACCGGGCGGCACCGGCAGTCGGGGCGGCACGGCGCGATCGACCTGTCCACCCTCGACCCCGCCGATCCGGAGGACCGGCGGATCATGCTGGAGTTCGAGCATCCGGGCGCGTCCGCCGAGCACCTGGACGCGCACGAGCGGCTCGCCCGGCGGCTCTGGGACGGCGACCCGCCCCAGCTGTGGGAAACCGCACAGGCGCTGCTGGACGTGGGGTTCGAAAGGCACGAGATCCTGCACCGGCTGATGGACGTCCTGGACGCGTACGCCGACGATCCGGGCGAACTTCGCGGGGCGCTCCGTGTGCTCCGTCACGTGGCGCCGCCCGAGTGAGCGGCTGGTTTGCCAGCGGCGTCCCGGGCGACAATCATCGGGATCTCGGGGAGCGGTCGCGCGGGGGTCGCGGCCCGGCCCGGCGGTAGGGAGTGATCTAGTTGGAGTGGTCCGAGTTCGCGCGGCACCTGGGACGCGAGCTCGCGGGTCTGGAGCGGGACACCATCCTCATCGTGCGCGAGCGCGACGAGAGCCGCCACTACGTCCAGGCGATGCGGGAGCCTGACCGGCTGTACGCCGAGGCCGTCAGCAACAACTTCCTCGACGGGCCGCTGCTGCTGACGCTCGCCGACGAGGAGGTCATGAGCGAGGCCGGCTGGCGGCCGCCCGCCGAGCCGGGACCGGACGGCAGCATGCACGCCGGCCCGCGCAACTGGTGGACCGAGCTGCCCGCCTACGCCACCGCCGGCGACCACGGCCGGCTCGCCGACGTCATGGTCACGGCGCTGCGCGACGTGCAGGGCGTCCGGCGCCCGTCCGACCTGGTGTACGAGTCGTTCCACCGGCACGGCACCGGGCTGATCGAGCTGCTGGACTTCGGCATCGAGACCGCCGACCCGGGCCGGGTGAGCAAGCGGCGCAGCACCCTGGCCGAGAGCGCCGGCTGGGACGGGGACGCGACCGCCGCCGCGACCGCGGCTCCCGCCGGGGGCGTTCCGGCGCTGGCCGCCCCGGTGCCCGGCTTCGAGCAGGGGCCGCCCGCCGCCGACGGGCCGGACGAGCTGGAGCCGCGGCTCGCCGAGGCCAAGGGGCGCGGCGACCACACCACCTACTTCGAGCTGCTGCTGTCGGCCGATCTCGTGCTGCCGTCCACGGCCCCGGCCGTGGAGGACCCGGAGGCCGCCGACCTCCCGACGACCACGATCGGGAGCGGCACGTACATCGTCGTGTTCACCTCGCCGCAGGCGCTGGTGCGCTCGGGGCACCGGCCCGACCTGTACCGGCGGACGTCGTTCGCGCAGCTGGCGCTGGGCTGGCCGGACCCGGCCTGGCAGCTGGCGATCAACCCGGGGCTGCCCAGCGAGGTGCATCTGGACGCCGCCGCCGTCAACCGGCTGGACGCCACGCAGCGCGCCCTGGCCCGGCCGGCGGCGCAGCAGCCGGTGATGCCGCCGCCACCGCCCGTATCACCGGCCGTACCGCCGGCCGTGCCACCGACCGTGGCACCGCCCGTGCCGCCGGCGGTACCGCCGGCCGGACCCGCCGCCGCGCCG
>NZ_JBEZWH010000106.1:0-18112 GCF_040703975.1 Spirillospora sp. NPDC029432 | reverse complement strand
CGGGCGCGCCGCACGCGGTCGCCAGGCATGCCGTCAGAGCACCGGCGGCCAAGGCGGAAAGGCGGACCCTGGACAGGTTGAACATGAGCGTCACCGGTCGGCGGCGACCTTGCGCAGGCCCTCCTGGAGCCGGGCGCCCGTCTCGGCGGCGTTCTCGACCAGGCCCTCGTCCCGGATGACGTCCAGGGTGGCGAGCGCGGCGGCGCAGGCGACCGCGTTGCCGCCGTACGTGCCGCCCTGCGAGCCCGGCCACGCCCGCTCCATCAGCGCCGGCCGGGCGGCGATCGCCGACAGCGGGAAGCCGCTGGCCAGGCCCTTGGCGGTGATGACGACATCGGGCGCGATCCCGGCGTGGTCGTGGCCCCAGAACCGGCCGGTGCGGCCGAAGCCCGTCTGCACCTCGTCGAGGATCAGCAGGATCCCGTGCCGGTCGGCGCGCTCGCGCAGCCCCGCCAGGAACGCGGGCGGGGCCGGGATGTAGCCGCCCTCGCCGAGCACCGGCTCCACCAGGAACGCGGCGGTGTCCTGGACGGGCCCGGTGGTGGCGAGCACGTAGTCGAGCTCGCGCAGCGCGAACCGGGTCGCCTCCGCCTCGCTCCAGCCGTACCGGTAGGCCTGCGGGAACGGCGCGACGACCGCGCCGGGCATCAGCGGGCCGACGCCCGCGCGGAACTTGGTGCCCGCCGTGGTGAGCGCGGCGGCGCCCATGGTGCGGCCGTGGAAGCCGCCGTGGAAGACGACGACGTTCTGCCGGCCGGTGGCGTGCCGGGCGAGCCGGACGGCGGCCTCCACGGCCTCGCTGCCGCTGTTCATGTAGAACAGCGAGTCGACGCCCTCGGGCAGGACCTCGCCGAGCCGCTCGGTGAGGTCGAGCAGCGGCCGGTGCATCACGGTCGTGTACTGGCCGTGGATGAGCGTGCCGACCTGCCGCCGCGCCGCCTCCACCACGCGCGGGTGGCAGTGCCCGGTGGAGGTGACGCCGATCCCCGCGGTGAAGTCGAGATGGCGGCGGCCGTCGCCGTCGTAGAGGTACACGCCCTCGCCGCGCTCCGCCAGCACGGGAGTGGCCTGCTTGAGCACGGGGGACAGCTGCGCCATTCCGGCCTCCTCTGGATCTTCCACTGCCTCGTGGGCTGCGTTCGTAGGATTGTCGACAATCTACTGCCATGACAGCACGCCCGGGGGCGTGCTGTCCAGTCCCGCGGGGGGAAGAGTCAGCGGAGGCGTTCGATGGAGTCGGTCATGTGCTCCTCGATGAGCACGAGCAGCCGCTCCTCCTCGCCGTCGGAGATGGCGTCGACGAGGCGGCGGTGCTCCTCGACCAGCTCCTCCGGCTCGGGGTAGGTCTCCTGGAGGGCGTTCAGGCACATCCGCGTCTCGACCAGGAGCGTCTGCGCCATCCGCTCGAGCCGGGGGCTGCCCGAGGAGCTGACCAGCACCTCGTGGAACGCCTGGTCGGCGTCGCTCATCGCGACCCGGTCGCGCTGCCGCGCGGCCTCGACCAGGCGCTCCAGCGCCTCGGTGAGCCGGGCCACGGCCTCGCCGCGGTTGCGCTCCATGACCAGCGCGCAGGCGGCCCGCTCGATCGCCAGCCGGGCCCGGTAGACGTCCTCGACGTCGCCCTGGTCCAGGGTGATCACGAACAGCCCGCGGTGTGGCTCGCTGTGCAGCAGGCCCTCCTGGACGAGCCGCTGCATCGCCTCGCGCAGCGGGCCCCGGCTGATGCCGAGCCGGCCGGCCAGCTCGGCCTCGCCCAGCTGCTCGCCGGGGGCCAGCGAGCCGTACATGATCGCGGAACGGAGCTCGTCGTAGACGATCTCCACGGTGGACTTGCGGGGGACGGGTTCCAGCTCACCCAACCGGCCCATATCGAGGGCCCCTCTCTCATAGCGTGCGATGGCGCGCACCCGGCACCGGCACGGCGGCGTGATCCCAGGAGTCCCCGGCCGGCCCGGTGGCGAACAGCGTGCCCAGGCCCGCGCGCGGGCGCAGCGCGGAAGCGGCTCCGTCACCGCTCGCCGCCGCCAGCCGCAGGCCCTCCCACACGCTCACCTGGTTGGCGGTGAGGACGGGCTTGCCGAGCCGCGCCTCCAGGTCGTCCAGCCACGCCACCGTGTGCAGGGCGGTGTCGGGGACCAGGACGCCCTCCGCCTCGGGGTGGTCGTTGGCCGCCACGAAGTCCAGGACGTCGGCGCGGCCGAGCGTGCCGACCTCGGCCGCGGTGATGATGCCGCGGGAGGTCAGCGCGACCACCTCGATGCCGGCCGCGCCGAGGAACGCCACGAAGCGCCCGGCCACGTCGGCCGGGTACGTCGCCGCGACCGCCACCCGGCGCAGGCCGAGGTGGCGGGCCGCGTTGACGAACGCGAACGACGTGCTCGACGCGGGCGCGCCCGCGGCCTCCCGCACCCCGGCGACCTGGTCGGCGGCGCCGTCCCAGCCGAAGACGAAGCTCCCGCTGGTGCAGGCCCACACGGCCGCGGCCACCTCCAGCTCCCGCAGCGTGCGGGCGCCTTCGGCCAGGACGTCGGCGCCGCCGACGTCCAGCAGCGCGTCCACCCGGTGCGCGTCCTCGCGCATGAGGGTGTGGACGACCGGAAGCCGCACGTCGCCGAGGATCCGCTCGATGACCGGATAGTCGTCCTCGGCGCTGAAACCGGGGTACAGGAATCCCACGCTGGCCGCCATCCGGCCCTCCGTTCCGATGATCCGATACGAATGCGCATTGGCAGATTGTTTACAATCTTACCAGTGCTGATTTTGTCGCCCCTTCGGTGACGGCCGCCCCGGCCCCTTCAGGCGGCGTCGGCGCGGCCGAGCTGGACGAGCCACTGGCCCTCCCCGGCCGCCTGGCAGCCCATCGCGCGCAGCGCCGAGCACATGGTGACCTGGTTCGCGGTGAGCACGGGCTTGCCCAGCATCCGTTCCAGCGGGGCGATGATGTCGTACGTCGGCACGTTCGTGCAGCTGATGAAGACCGCCTCGGCCTCCGGGCTGTCGACGGCCGAGACGGCGTTGACCACCTCGCCGTACCCGACCTTCCAGATGTGGTTGAGCAGGCCCATCCCGACCGACGCCACGACGCCGACGCCGTGCGCGCCGAGGAACGACACCAGCCGGTCGGTCACGCTGTCGATGTACGGCGTGACCACCGCGATCCGGGTGATGCCGAGCAGCGCCAGGGACTCCACCAGCGCGCCGGAGCTCGTCGTGGCCGCGGGCGCCCCCGCGCGGAGCATGGCCTGGCTGAGCTCCCGCTCGCCGCGCGCGCCCCCGATGAAGCTGCCGGAGGTGCACGCGTACGCGACCGCCAGCGGCTCGGGGGCGAGCACGTCGCGGGTCGCCTGGCGGACGATCGAGTGGTCCGCCAGCGCGGAGGCCATCTCGACCGTCACCGGGACGGGGACGTACGGCAGCCGGGTCATGAACAGCGACACGTCGTCGGGCGTCCAGCGCCACAGCTCGCGGTCGAGGGCGAAGTCGAACGGCGCGACCACGCCGATGCCGTGCTGGGCCGTCAGCTCCGGACCGACGATCAGCTGAGGGTCGAATGCCATTCCAGGCCGCCGTTCAGCCGCCGTGCCGGCGGTACACCAGGCGCTCGCCCACGCCGCCCGAGCGCCAGACGTCGTTGCAGGCCTCGGCCATCTGGTCGAGCCCCTCGACGATCGTGGCGTAGACGTTGCCGGGCACCCAGCCCACGTCCCCGTTGAGCAGCAGGTTGTTGCGCCCGTAGAAGATGGCCAGGTCGATCACGCCGGGCAGCGCGTCGATGCCCTTCTCCTCCTTGAAGCCCCGGTCGAGCATCCCGCCGGGGAAGGAGAAGTAGACGACGTCGCCGGGGATGGGGGTCACGGTCGGGTTCTCCAGCCCCACCTCCTCGGCGGCGAACCGCTCGACCATCGTGTAGACCTCGTTGCGGGCGTACTTCGCGTGGTACGCGTCGCCGCCCTGGGGCAGCGCCTCCCAGACGGCCTCGCAGGTCCTGGGGGCGTCTTTCTCGAGCAGCTCGGCGACGCAGGAGACGCCGCGGCGCTCCAGTGTGATCGTCATGAGCTTGGGCATGCCGGCCTCCCCGGGCACAGGGGTAAGCGACGCGTCGCCCACCCGAGAGGACTCTTCCGATTAGAGCGCCTTGGGATCCGCCCTGGCCTGTGGAACGGTTGCGACGGTCTTGCAGCACGATCAGTGCGGCCACCTGGCTGTTTCATGCCCGCGCTGATTGTTGACAATCCTACGAGGGGTTCCTAGCGTGTCAATGCCCCCACACGTTGCGCGTCGGTTAAATGACCGCGCGGAAAGCGAGGCCCGTTGGAGCGCGTACCGCAGCCACCCGCAGGAACGCCCGAAGTGGTGGTCCTGCGCGGCGATGCCGATCCGCCGGGAATGGACGCGGTGGAGCGGATCGCCAAGGTCCGCCACGTGCGCGAGGACGGCCTCGCGGGCGCGCTGCCCGGCGCCGACGTGCTGTTCGTGTACGACTTCTGGTCCGAGGCGCTCGCCGGCGCCTGGCCGGCCGAAGGCGGCCCCTCCTGGGTGCACATCGCCAGCGCCGGAGTGGACCGGCTGCTGTTCCCCGCGCTGGTCGAGAGTGACACCATCGTCACCAACTCGCGAGGGATCTTCGACGAGCCGATCGCCGAGTACGTCCTCGGGCTGGTGCTGTGCTTCGCCAAGGACCTGCACACCACGCTGCGGCTCCAGGCCGAGGGCACCTGGCGGCACCGCGAGACCGAGCGGCTCGCGGGCGCGCGCGCCCTGGTCGTCGGCACCGGCCCGATCGGCCGCGCCATCGGCCGCAAGCTCGCCGCCGCGGGACTGCGGGTGACCGGCATCGGCCGGACGGCCCGCACCGGCGACCCCGACCTCGGCGAGGTGCTCCCCGACGGGCGGCTGCGCGAGGCGCTCGCCGAGGCCGACTACGTGGTGCTGGCCGCCCCGCTCACCGACCGGACCCGCGGCATGGTCGACGCGGCCGCGCTCGCCGCGATGCGGCCCACGGCCCGGCTCGTCAACGTCGGCCGCGGCCCCCTGGTGGTCGAGGACGACCTGGTCGAGGCGCTGCGCGCGGGCACGATCGCGGGCGCGGCGCTGGACGTCTTCGTCGACGAGCCGCTGCCGGCCCCGTCCCCGCTGTGGGAGCTGCCCAACGTCATCGTGTCCCCGCACATGGCGGGCGACGTCGCCGGCTGGCGCGAGGAGCTGGTCCGGCTGTTCGCCGGCAACCTCGGCCGCCGCGTCCGCGGCGAGCCGCTGCTCAACATCGTCGACAAGCGCCTCGGCTACGTCCGTTCCTGACCTTTCTCACCCTGAGGGGGTGGCGATGACCGCGATGCCGGACCTCTCCGCGACCGAGCTGCTGGCGGCCTACCGCACCGGGGAGCTGTCCCCGGTGGAGGTCACCGAGGCCGTCCTGGAGCGCATCCACCGGTACGACCCGGAGATCAACGCGTTCTGCCTGGTCGATCCCGAATGGTCGCTTGCGGCGGCGCGGGCCTCGGCGGAGCGCTGGCGGCGCGGCGAGCCGGCCGGCCTGCTGGACGGCGTGCCCGTGTCCATCAAGGACGTCCTGCTCACCAGGGGCCGCCCCACGCTGCGCGGCTCCCGGACGATCGACCCCGGCCAGGAGTGGCCGGACGACGCGCCCTCGGTCGCCCGCCTGCACGAGCACGGCGCGGTGCCGATCGGCAAGACGACCACCCCGGAGTTCGCGTGGAAGGGCGTCACCGACTCCCCGCTGTACGGCGTCACCCGCAACCCGTGGGACCCGTCCCGCACGCCGGGCGGCTCCAGCGGCGGCGCGTCCGCCGCCGTCGCGGCCGGGATGGGGCCGCTGGCGCTGGGCACCGACGCGGGCGGCTCGGTGCGCATCCCCGCCGCCTTCACCGGGATCTTCGCGCTCAAGCCGACCTACGGCCGGATCGCGCACTTCCCGGCCAGCCCGTTCGGCACCCTCGCGCACGTCGGCCCGATGACCTGGACGGTTGAGGACGCGGCGCTGCTGATGGACGCCGTCTGCGGCTTCGACAGCCGCGACTGGTCGGCCCTGGCGCCGCCCGCGGCCCCGTTCGCGGGCCTGGCCGGCGACGTGGCGGGGCTGCGCGTCGCGTACAGCCCCACCCTCGGCTTCGCCTCCGTGGACCCGGAGATCGCGGCGCTGGTCGCGGCGGCCGTGGAGACGTTCGCCGAGCTGGGCGCCAAGGTCGAGGAGGTCGATCCGGGGTTCGCCGACCCGGTGGAGGAGTTCGAGGTGCTGTGGTTCGCCGGCGCCGCCAAGGTCGTCGAGCACCTCACCGAGGAGCAGCGGGCCGGGCTGGACCCGGGCCTGCGCGAGATCTGCGAGCAGGGCGCCCGGTACTCGGCCGTCGACTACCTCACCGCCACCGCCCGCCGGATGGAGCTGGGCCGCCTGATGGGCCGCTTCCACGAGGACTACGACCTGCTGCTCACCCCGACGATGCCGATCCCGGCGTTCGAGGCGGGCCGCGAGTCGCCCGGCGGGGGGCGCTGGACGGGGTGGACGCCGTTCACCTACCCGTTCAACATGACGCAGCAGCCCGCCGCGAGCGTCCCGTGCGGCCTCACCGCCGCCGGCCTGCCGGCCGGACTCCAGGTCGTCGGGCCCCGGCACGCCGACGCGGCGGTGCTGGACGCCTGCCTGGCGTACGAGCGGGCCCGCCCCTGGCAGTCCCGCCGCCCGCCCCTGGTGGGCTGACCGGTCAGTCGAGCTCCTTGCGCTTCTGCTCCCTGCGCGGCTTGCGGGCCTTGCGCTTGGCCGTGACGCCGCCCCAGAAGGAGAAACCGGAGATCACGACGCGCGGCGCCCCCGGCTCGCCGGGGCCGCTGGCGCGGTGCTCGAAGCCGCCCATGATGCCGATGCCCTTGACGTGCACCGAGATGTCGTCGGGGACGATGATGTCGATCCCGCCCATGATCGCGAACGCGCGGATGCGCACCTCGGCCGCCGTGAAGCTCGCCTCGCGCAGGTCGATCTTGCCGCCGCCCCAGAACGCGAACGCGGTGAACCTCTCGGGCACCGACCACACGCCCTGCCGCCGGAACTCGCTCATGACCGCGATGCCGGTCTTCCACGCGGGGGCGTCCGCGGTGCCGCCCGGCGCGTACGCCGGGGCGTACGACGGCGCGGGGGAGACGCTGCCCGGCGCGGGCAGGTCGCGGGTCAGCGGCGCCAGCTGGGCGTACGTCTTGGCCGCGTACACCGCGCTGAGCCGCTCGTCCAGCTCCTCCAGCGTCAGCCGCCCCTCGCCCGCCGCCTCGCGCAGCACGTGCGCGACCTGGTCGCGGTCGGCGTCGGACGCCCGCATCTCCTGGGGCTTGGGGGAGTCCTGGCGGTCGGGCAGATTCGTCATGGTCTGAGCCTAATCCCGGCCGGCACCGGCCAAGCGGACCACGACCGACTTGGACGTCGGGGTGTTGCTGATGTCGGCGGTGCTGTCGAGCGGGACCAGCACGTTCGTCTCCGGGAAGTACGCGGCCGCGCAGCCCCGGGCCGTCGGGTACGCCACGATCCGGAAGTCCGGCGCGCGGCGCTCGCGGCCGTCGGACCACTCCGAGACCAGGTCGACGGTGGCGCCGTCGGCCAGCCCCAGCTCCGCCAGGTCCGCGGGGTTGACGAAGACGACGCGGCGCCCCGCCTTGATCCCCCGGTAGCGGTCGTCCATCCCGTAGATCGTGGTGTTGTACTGGTCGTGGCTGCGCACCGTCTGCAGCAGCAGCCGCCCCTCCGGTACGCGCAGCACCTCCAGCTCGTTCACGGTCAGGTTGGCCTTGCCGGTGGCGGTCGGGAAGCGGCGGTCGTCGCGCGGCGCGTGCGGCAGCGTGAAACCGCCGGGCTCGCGGATCCGCTCGTTGTAGCGCTCGAAGCCCGGCACCACGCGCGAGACGTGGTCGCGGACGACGTCGTAGTCGCGCTCCATCGCCGCCCAGTCCACCGTGGAGCCGGGCAGCGCCGCGCGGGCCAGCCGGCACACGATCGCGACCTCCGACAGGAGGTCCGGCGAGGCGGGCGCGAGCCGTCCCCGGGAGGCGTGCACCATGCCCATCGAGTCCTCGACCGACACGAACTGCGGGCCGGACGCCTGCTCGTCCCGCTCGGTACGGCCCAGCGCCGGCAGGATCAGCGCCTGCTCGCCGGTCACCGCGTGCGAGCGGTTGAGCTTGGTGGACACGTGCGCGGTCAGCCGGCAGCGCCGCATCGCCGCCTCGGTCACCTCCGAGTCGGGGGTGGCGCGGACGAAGTTGCCGCCCATCCCCAGGAACACCTTCGCCTTCCCGTCGCGCATCGCGCGGATCGCGCCGACGGTATCGTACCCGTGCTCGCGCGGCGGCTCGAACCCGAACTCCCTCCCCAGCGCGTCCAGGAACGCCGCCGGGGGCTTCTCGTAGATCCCCATCGTCCGGTCGCCCTGCACGTTGGAGTGCCCGCGCACAGGACACACGCCCGCGCCGGGACGGCCGATGTTGCCGCGCAGCAGCAGGAAGTTCACGACCTCGCGGATCGTGGGGACCGAGTTGCGGTGCTGGGTGAGGCCCATCGCCCAGCACACCACGATCCGCTCGGACCCGATCACGTCGGCCAGGACGGCGTCGATCTCCTCGCGGGCGAGGCCGGTCGCCTCCAGCACGTCGTCCCAGTCCAGGCCCCGCAGGTGCTCCTCGAACGCCGCGTAGCCCGCCGTGTGCCCGTCCAGGAACTCGTGGTCGACCGCGTCCTTGTCGATCAGCAGCCGGTTGAGCGCCTGGAACAGCGCGAGGTCGCCGTTCAGCCGGATCTGGAGGAACCGGTCGGCCAGCGCCGTGCCGCGCCCCGCGACGCCGCCCGGACGCTGCGGGTTCTTGAACCGCATCAGCCCGGCCTCGGGCAGCGGGTTGACCGCGACGATCCGCGCGCCGGCCTTCTTGGCCTCCTCCAGCGCGGACAGCATGCGCGGGTGGTTGGTGCCCGGGTTCTGCCCGACCACGAAGATCAGGTCGGCGCGGTGGAGGTCCTCCAGGCGCACCGAGCCCTTGCCGACGCCGATCGTCTCGGTCAGCGCCGACCCCGACGACTCGTGGCACATGTTGCTGCAGTCGGGCAGGTTGTTGGTGCCGAACGCCCGCACGAACAGCTGGTACGCGAACGCGGCCTCGTTGCTCGTCCGGCCCGAGGTGTAGAAGACGGCCTCGTCCGGCGAGTCCAGCCCGGCCAGCTCCTGCGCCAGCAGCGCGAACGCCTCGTCCCAGGACACCGGCTCGTAGCGGTCGGAACCGGAACGCTTGATCATCGGCTCGGTCAGCCGGCCCTGCTGCCCCAGCCAGTGGTCGCTCAGCCCGTTCAGCTCGTCGACCGTGTGCCGGGCGAAGAACTCCCGGGTGATCCGCCGGGTGGTGGCCTCCTCGGCGACGGCCTTGGCGCCGTTCTCGCAGAACTCGGCCACATGCCGCTTGTCGCCCTCAGGCCACGCGCAGCCGGGGCAGTCGAACCCCTGCTTCTGGTTGACGCGCAACAGCGTCAGCGCGGTGCGCTTCACGCCCATCTGGTCGTACGACTGCTTCAGCGCCGCCGCGACCCCGGGCACGCCGGCGGCCCACTCCTTCGGCTCGGAGACCCGGAGGCCGGTGTCGTCGTGGTCGTCCCGGGGGGCTCTGCGGCTCATCGTTCACATCCTCGTGCTCGTCGTGCCCCTCCACTGTCGCACGCCTACTGGGGCGGTCCTTCCGCCAGGCGGACGGGCGTGGTGAACCGGCGGCCGCCGGTGTCGACCCAGCCGAGCCGCACGGTGTCGCCGGGATGGTGGCGCAAAAGGAGGCCGGTGAGGGTACCGGGGGAGTCCACCGGCCGGTCGTCCAGCGCGACGATCACCGCGCCCTCGGGCAGGCCGGCGGCCTCGGCGGGGGTGCCGGGCAGGACCCCGGCGATCAGCGCCCCGCTCGCGGCGGGCGGCGGGGTCCCCTGCCCGGGGGTGCGGGCGACCGAGCGGACCTGGACGCCGAGCATGGCCGTGCGGCCGATGTGGACGGTGTCGGAGGCGCGGCCCTGCTGGATCTGGCGGGCGACGGCCAGCGCCCGGTTGGACGGGATCGCGTACCCGCGGTGGGCGCCCTGGTCCATCGTGAACCCGGCGGACGCGGCGGTGTTCACGCCGATCACCTGCCCGGACGTGTTGAGGAGGGGGCCGCCGGAGTCGCCGGGCCGGATCGGCGCGTCCGTCTCGATCATGGAGGTGAGCCGCTCGGAGCTGCCGTCGCTCTGGTCGGTGGCGGTGACCTGCTGGTCCAGCGCGGTGATCCGGCCGGTGACGACCTTGGGCTGCCCGCCCTTGCCGCCCTCGTTCCCGACCGCGGTGACCGGGTCGCCCAGCTGGACGAGCCCGGAGTCGCCGAACACGGCGGGCTTGAGCCGCGCGGCGCCGCGCAGCCTGATCACCGCGATGTCGCCGGACTTGTCGTACCCGAGGACGTCGGCGGGGAAGCGGCGCCCGTTGTCGGTGACCGTCCCCCGGATCGTGGTCGCGCCCTGGATGACGTGGTTGTTGGTCAGCACCAGGCCCGAGGCGTCCAGCAGGATCCCGGTCCCGGCGGCGCGGGTGCTGCGCAGCCCCTGCTCGGTGTCGATGTTGACCACCCCGGGCCGGCGGCCGCTGGGCTCGGCCGGCACCGTCCGCGCCGGGGCCGGTAACGCGCTCTCCGGCGCCGACCGGACCTCGCCGGACCGGCCGTCCAGCAGGGAACGGCCGGCCAGGACGGCGACCAGCGCGGTGAGCACGGCGAGGACGAGCAGGCAGCCGCCGCATCCGCGCCCTTCGGGGTCTTCGTTCACCTGTGCCCTCCTCCGGCCGCTCCCGTACCGGGACGCAACGGTCGCGCACTATGAACGATCTTCCCCGTTCATCCGTTTCGGAACTACCCGCCGTTTCAGCCCGAGAAGTAGCGCCGCGGATTCTCCACGAGCATCTGGTCGAGCTGCGCGTCGGTGACGCCCAGCGCGCGCAGGGCGGGCAGGACGTCGTCGCTGATGTGGCGGTAGTTCCAGTTGGGCGCCATGCCGCGCAGCGTGTCGGGGTCGGGGCCGAACCAGTCCATGTAGCAGCTGGCGTCGTGGCTGAGGACCATCCGGTCGGCGTAGCCCTGCTCGCACAGGGCGGCGACGGTGCTGACGCGGTCGGCGGTCGAGTTGATCACGTCCAGGCCGAACCGGTCCATGCCCAGGATCGCGCCGGTGTCGGCCAGCTCCTTGAGGTAGTCGCGGTCGTTGCTGTCGCCGGCGTGGCCGATCACGACCTTGGTGAGGTCGACGCCCTCCTTGCCCAGCACCTCGACCACGGCGCGCCCGGCGTGCACCGAACTCTCGGTGTGGACGGTGATGGGCGCGCCGGTCTCCCGGTGGGTGGCGGCGACGGCCCGCAGGACGCGGTCGACGCCGGGGGTGAGGCCGCCGTGGTCCACCGCGCACTTGAGGAACGCGGCGCGCACGCCGGTCCCGGCGATGCCCTCGGTGAGGTCGCGGGTGAAGTCGGCGACCATCGGCTCGGGCCCGCCGAGGAGCGTTCCGGGGCCGCGGTAGTGGAACTGGAACGGGACGTCGTTGTAGGTGTAGATCCCGGTGGCGACGATGATGTTGAGCTCGGGCACCTGCTCGGCGATCCGCTGGATGCGCGGGATGTAGCGGCCGAGGCCCCACACGGTGGGGTCGGCGATCGTGGTGATTCCGCGCTCGACCAGCTGGCGGAGCTTGCCGACCGCGTCCGCGACCCGCTCCTCCTCGTCCCACCAGGCGCCCTCGCCGTAGTTCTCGACGTGCTCGGTGGACAGGACGAAGACGTGCTCGTGCATGAGGGTGGTGCCGAGGGCTGCGGTGTCGACCGGGCCGCGGACGGTCTGGACTGAGGGCATGGGGCCTCCTGGGGGCATACCGACCGGTCGGTTTTCTGGCAAGCTATGACCGGGCCGGGCCCGCGTCAATGGCCCGGGTACGGCGGGAGACCGGCCCGGCGGTCAGGCGGTCAGGGAGGAGCGGTCGGCATGGCGGTTGGCGGGCGGTCCGCCGAGGTGCGGCGCAGCCCGGTGGAGCGGCGGATCCTGGACGCGGCCGTGCGGCTGTTCGCCGAGCGCGGCTTCGCGGGGACCTCGGTGCAGGAGGTCGTGGAGGCCGCCGAGGTCACCAAGGGCGCGCTCTACCACTACTTCGACTCCAAGGACGATCTCCTCTACGAGATCTACCACTCGCTGATCGGCCGCCAGCTCGCCGACCTGGACCGCATCCTGGCCGCCGGGGAGCCGCCCGCCGCGACGGTGCGGGCGGTCATCACCAGCCTGATCGAGAGCACCGCCGTCCACATCGACGAGGCCAAGGTCTTCACCCGGGAGATGTACCGGCTCGACCACGACCGGATGCACGCCGTGCGGGCCGACCGGCGCCGCTACCACGTGCGCTTCCGGTCGCTGATCGAGCAGGGCCAGCGGGACGGGGCGTTCGCGGCGGACGCGTCGGCCGACACGGTCACGATCGTGGCCCTGGGCATGGTGAACCAGATGCCGTACTGGTACCGCGCGGACGGCCCGAAGACCGCCGCCGAGCTGGCCTCCGAGGTCGCCGCGTTCGTGCTGGCCGCGCTCCGGCCCGCCTAGCGGCGGGTCTGGAGGTGCAGGACGGCGTCGCGCACCGCCGCCAGTTCGGCGTCCCAGTCCGCCGGCCGCCCGCCCAGCGGGACCAGCACGAACTTCGACAGTCCGGCCTCGACGAGCCGCTTGAGGTGGGGCTCCAGGGCGTCCAGCGCGGGGGCCACGTCGTCGGGCGCGGCGGGGCCGTGCACCCGGCGGGCGGCGCCCATGATCCGCTTCTCCAGCTCGGGGGTGAGGGGCCCGGTCCGGTACGGGACGACCGCGCCGAAGTGCTCCTCCTCGACCTCCCGCCCGGCCTCGGCCGCGGCGCGCTGGACCGCGAGCCGGCCGCGCTCGCCCTCGGCGGGCGTGGTGAACGAGGCCAGCCAGCCGTCCGAGAGCCGCCCGGTACGGCGCAGCTCGGCGTCGGACGCCCCGCCCAGCCACACGTCGAAGCCGCCCTTGACCGGCTGCGGGTCGATCCGGACGCCGTCGTAGCCGTAGAACCGGCCGTGGTGGACGACCTCCTCCCCGGCCCAGAACCGGCGCAGCAGCGGCAGCGCCTCGTCCAGCATGGGGGCGCGGTCCTCCCGCCGGATCCCGTACGCCTGCTGGTCGCCGGCGTGCCGGACGCCGAGCCCGAACGCGGGCAGCAGCCGCCCGCCGGACAGCCGGTCGAGCGAGGCCAGCTCCTGCGCGACCAGCGCGGGCGGCCGGCCGGGCAGCGCCATGACCGCCGGGCCGAGCTTGATCCGGGTGGTCAGCGCCGCCGCGTACGTCAGCGTGACGACGGGGTCGCCCGTCGGCCCGGTGGGGCGCTCGGAGACCCAGAGCGAGTCGAACCCCTCGCGTTCCAGGCCCAGGACGAGGGCGGTGAGGTCGTCCCGGTCGGGCGGCGCGGCGGGGGGCATGAAGCCGATTCTGACGATCACCTTTCGACCGTACGGCGTGTCAGTCCTGTGAAGCAACCCTTCTCGGACGGGCGATGACCGCCGCCGCGAGGACCGCGGCGACCATCAGCGCGCCGATCGAGACCGCCATCGGCACCGCCGTGCCCGAGCCGCCGAGCCCGGCGAGCGGGGCGGCGGCGCCGCCGAGCCCGAACTGGGCGACGCCGAGGAGGGCGGACGCGCTGCCCGCCACCCCGGGCGGCCGCCCGGACAGGCCGAGCGCGGTGGCGTTGGGCAGGATCAGCCCCTGCGCGGCCACCACCAGGAAGAGCGCGGGCAGCACGATTGCGAGCCCGCCGCCCGCCAGCGCGCCGGCGACCAGCGCGGCGCCGCCCGCGGTCGCGATCCCGAGCCCGGCGTACAGGATCCGCTCCAGCGGGACCCGGCCCGCCAGCCGCCCGCTGACCTGCCCGGCGACCACGATCCCGACCGCGTTCGCGCCGAACACCAGGCTGTAGGTCTGGGCGGACATGTCGTAGATGTCCTGGAGTACGAACGACGAGCCGGAGATGTAGGTGAACATCGCGGCGAACGACAGCCCCAGTGTCAGCGCGTACCCGAGGAAGACCCGGTCGGCCAGCAGCCCGCGGAACGTGCCGAGCGTCGCCCGGACGCCGCCGGTCGCGCGCGCGTCCCGCGGCAGCGTCTCGCGCAGCCCGAACAGCACGCCGAGGAGCAGCAGCGCGCCGAACGCCGAGAGCACGGCGAACACCCCGGGCCACGGGACGACCCGGAGCAGCTGCCCGCCGACGACCGGCGCCAGGATCGGCGCCAGCCCGTTCACCAGCATCAGCGCCGCGAAGAACTTGGCCGCGGCCACGCCGTCGTAGCGGTCCCGGACGATGGCCCGGCCGATCACGATCCCGGCCGCGCCGGTGGCGCCCTGCACCAGCCGCAGCGCGATCAGCGCCTCCACCGTCGGCGCGAACACGCACAGCAGGGACACCACCGCGAACGCGGCCATCCCGATCAGCAGCGGGCGGCGGCGGCCGAAGGTGTCGCTCAGCGGCCCGGCGATCGCCTGGCCGGCGGCCAGCCCCACCACGTTGGCGGTCAGCGTGAGCTGGATCTGCATCGTGCCGGTCGACAGGTCGGCCGGCATCTCGGGCAGCGCCGGCAGGTACATGTCGGTCGTCATCGGCGCGATCGCGGCGAGCGCGCCGAGCAGGACGATCAGCCACAGCCTGCGGGGGAGGGACTCGGTCCCGGCGGAGGTGTCAGGGGGTGCCGATCGGGTGCCGGTGTCCGGCTGGCTCATGTGGGGGTCTCCGTGAACGGGCCGGGCGCACCGTCGCGCGCGGGCGAGCGCGCGGCGGTGCGCCTGAGGGGGACGGGGGGCGGGGAAGTCTCAGAGGAAGGTTCAGAGGGTGGTGACGACCTGGTCGTACTCCAGGCGCGGGTTGCGAGGGAAGAAGGCGTCCGGGCCGGGGCGGCCGGCGTTGACGACGGCGATGACCTCCTGGTTCGTGTCGCCGAGGAACTCCTTCTTGACGCCCTCGGCGTCGAACCCGGTCATCGGCCCGGCGGCCAGCCCGGCCGCGCGGATGCCGAGGATGAGGTAGCCGAGCTGGATCGTGGCGTTGAACCGCGCCATCCGCTCGCGGCCGGGGCTGGCGGCCAGCGCCTCGCGCGCGCCCGGCTTGTGCGGGAACGTGGTCGGCAGGTGCTCGTGGAAGTCGGCGTCGGCGGTGACGATCAGGGTCAGCGGGGCGGCGGCGGTCTTGGCCCGGTTGCCCTCGGCCATGTGCGGCAGGAGCCGCCGCCGGGCCTCGCCGGAGCGCACCGCGAGCAGCCGCAGCGGCTGCGCGTTCATCGCGGTCGGGCCCCACTTGACGAGATCGTAGACGGCTCTGAGCTGCTCGTCCGTGACCGGTTCGCCGGAGAAGGCGTTCGCCGTGCGGGCCTCGCGGAACAGCAGGTCCCGCGCCGCCTCGTCCAGGATCCCGGCGTTCTCGGTCGCGGGCGTGGCCATCTCGTCACCTTTCTGTCGCGGTTGAGGCCCAAGGGTCGGGCTTCAACCGCTGCAACGCGATGACGGTACGTTATCTGCCGTGTCAGGGAGTGGGGTGCGTCACACCCGGCCTGGATTCCGGCCGGGTGGCGGGGCTCAGCGCAGGGTGAGCGTGACCGTCCCGTCGCGGGGGAGGACCGAGCCGGGCGCGGGCCGCTGCGCCGCGACGGCCGCCCCCGATCCCTCGACCGCGACCCGCAGCCCCAGCGCCGCGGCGGTGCCGCGGGCGCGCTGCTCGTCCAGCCCCACGAGGTACGGGACGGTGACCTCGCCGCCGGCCACCGAGCCGCCCATGCCCGCCGACACGTACAGCGTGACCGGCGCCCCGCCCTGGACGACCGTCCCGCCGCGCGGGTAGCTGCGCACCACCAGGCCCGCGTTCCGCGACGACGGCACGCGGATCACGCCGCCCAGCGGGATCCGCCGCACCGCGAGCCGGTTGACGGCCGCCGCGACGTCCAGCCCGGCGACGGCCGGGACGGCGACCGGCGGGCCCTGCGCGGCACCCGACACCGGCGCCCGCGGCACGGAGGCGTCCGGCGGCGGGGACCCGGCGGTGCCGCCGCCGTTCCCGCCCGGTCCCACGAGCAGCGTCAGGCCGAGGATGGCCACGGCCACGACCGTGCTGACGCCGCCGAGCAGCAGCATGGTGCGGACGGAGATCTCGGCGTAGCCGGAGCCCTCCCGCTCCGCCGCCTCCGCCGCCGCGGTCTCGCCCGGGTCGGGCGTCTCGGGCGTGCCGGGTCGTACCTCGTGCTCGGGCATCGGATGCCCCCGATCATCAGGCGGGGTTCCGTCCGCTCCTGCGGTATCCCCCTCTTGCGCGTTGGGACGCCCGCCGGCGGGTGAGAGTTCGAGATCCCCGCCGGAACGGCATCAGAACGGCAGGTTCCAGTACTGGAACTGGAACGGGTAGCGCGCGGCCACGGCGGCGGCCACCGCCGTCACGGTGGCGGCGGTGAGCACCGACAGCCCCGCCAGCACGGCCCACCGGCCCGCCTGGTAGCCCGCCGGAACTCGGGCGTCCCCGCGTCCCCGGACCGGCCAGGGGGCGCGGAGCGGCGCCGTGCCGGGAAGATCGTGGCCGGGCGGGGTGGCCGCCTGCCGCCGGTCGGCGGGCAGCCCCGAGACCCAGCCGAGCAGGTCGGCCACGTCGTCGGGCGGAGTCTCCAGCCCGGAGCCGAAGTAGCGGACCTGCCCGGCGGCCTGGTCGAGCGCCCGGACGGTGTTGCCGAGCCCCACGTCGTCGAGCCAGCCGCGCAGCGCCTTGTCGCCCCGGCCCGCGGTACGGCCGATCTCGGTGCCGCCCAGCAGGTCGACCTTGGTGACCACGACCGCCACCCGCTTCCGCCGGCCGCGGTCCGGCCGCGAGCGCAGGCCGTTCAGGACGCGCTGCAGCGTGTCGGCCGGGTCCTCGCCGGACGGCGCCGCCGCCTGGTCCACGTGCCGCCGCTCCTCCCCGGTCAGCGCGCGGTGGACCTGCGGCAGCGCGAACGGGTCCACGACGAACAGCAGCGCCTCGCCGTGGTCCAGGTAGCGCAGGGACTCCACCTCGGTCGCGCCCGTGTAGTGCTCGCCCGCCGGGTCGAACATGTAGAGGATGCGGCGCGCGCGCCCCGGCAGGTCCACGTCCACCATGGTGGCCAGCGGCAGCTCCGGGCCCGTCTTGGTCGCCCGGCCGCCGCGCCGGAACTCGCCGATCGCTCGCGCGTACGCCAGCGCGTGCCGCTGCTCGACGAACGCCAGCCGCCCCTTGAGCGCCTGGGCGCGCGCGTGCAGGGCGCGGATGCCGAGCACCATGAACGTCGTCTTCCCGGCCGCCGGACCGCCCACGAACGGGAGCGGTTCCACCCGCACCCGCCCGATCCGGTCCGGAAGGCGGCCGGTGCAGTGCGGGCAGTACGCGGCGAGCCGGAAGCGGCCGAGGAACACCGTCGTCGGCAGCCGCGCCCCGCACCGGCAGACATGGCGGAACGCCCCGGCCGGGCCGGGCGTGAGGCGTGGATGGCGGGCGCCGCAGCCGGGGCACTCGTACACCGGCAGGGCGATCTTCTCGTAGCAGAACGGATGCGGGCAGGTCTGCAGGATCCGCCCGTACGCCATGAAGAGCCGCTCGACGGCGGCCAGGACGAGCACGCACGCCAGCCACGCCGCGAGCCCGACCGCGGCGACGGCGCCGTACAGGATCGTCAGGGCCGCCCCGATCACGGCGGCGGGGAGCGCCGCCGCGGCGATGCCCGCGCACAGCGCGAGCCAGACCGGGAAGGCGAAGAAACCCCACAGCCCGCCGAGCAGCGTGCGGGTCAGCGTGACGACGACGCCGGACGCGACCGTCCAGACGCGCGGGACGACCGTGCGCGTGATCGTCCACCAGTCCCACCACACCTGCGAGAGCAGGTAGTGCCGGTAGGAGATCTCCGGCTCGGCGACGGGGGAGGGCCCCTTGAGGGTGGACATTCAAGCGCGACCCCGACACCCTCGCCCGCCCCTGGGCGGTCCCGGGCACGCCGGGGCTGGAGCACCGCATCGGCGGCCTGGAGAAGGCCGACGG
>NZ_JBEZWH010000105.1:0-18356 GCF_040703975.1 Spirillospora sp. NPDC029432 | reverse complement strand
CCGGCGGGCCGGCGGGCGCGGACCGGCGCGCCGCCGGCCGGCCCGAGGGCGGCCTCGGGTGACCGGCCGGGCGACGGGTCGGGTGACGGGTCAGGCGACGGACGAGTAGGCGACGACGCCGCGGCGCATGGCGTCCATGGCGCGGCGGGCGGTCTTGCGGATGTGGCTGTTGGGCGGGGCGGCGTCGGCGACCTGGCCGAGCAGGTCGAGCAGCTGCTTGACGGCGCGGACGAAGTCGCCGGCGGTCATGCCGGTCTCCAGCAGCACCTCGTCGAGGTCCTGGCCCTTGGCCCACTGGTACGCCGTCCACGCGAAGCCCAGGTCGGGCTCGCGCAGGAACGAGACCCGGTTGTCCTTCTCGACGGCGTCCAGCTCGCCCCAGAGCCGGACCATGGCGGCGAGGGCGTCGCGGGTGGGGCCGGTCGGGGTCTTGGGCGGGGCGGCGTCGTCGGGCTGGCGGGACTCGAACACCAGCGCCGACACGCACGCGGCGAGCTCGGCGTGGTCGAGCCGCTCCCAGACGCCCTCGCGCAGGCTCTCGGCGGTCAGCAGGTCCAGCTCGTTGTAGATGCGGCCGAGCCGGCGGCCCTCGTCGGTGACGGTGTCGCCGGCCAGGTAGCCGAGCTGCTGCAGCACGCCGCAGACGCGGTCGAAGGTGCGGGCGATGACCTGCGAGCGGCCCTCGACGCGGCGGCGGAGCTGCTCGGTCTCGCGCTCGAGCCGGAAGTAGCGCTCGGCCCAGCGGGCGTGGTCCTCGCGCTTGTCGCAGCCGTGCACGGGGTGGGAGCGCAGCTCGGCGCGCAGCCGGGTGATCTCGGCGTCGTCGGCGGCGGGCGTGTCGCGGTGCCGGCGCCGTTCCCGGACGTCGTCGGGGACCTTGGCGCGCAGGGTGCTGGCGAGGTCGCGGCGGGCCTGCGGGTTGCGGGGGCTGAACGACTTGGGGATGCGGATCCGGTCGACCGGCTCGACCGGGCGCGGGAAGTCCTGGATCGACAGCCGCTGCACCGACCGGTTGATCGTCAGGACGAGCGGCGCGGGGCCGTCGGAGCGGCGGCCCAGCCCGGGGTCGAGCACGACCGCGAGCCCGGAGCGGCGCCCGGACGGGACCAGGATCACGTCGCCGGGCCGCAGGTGCTCCAGGGAGCGGGCGGCCTCGGCGCGGCGCTCGGTGGACCGCTCGCGCGCCAGCTCGGCCTCGCGGTCGGACAGGCGGCGGCGGAGCCCGGCGTACTCCATGAAGTCGCCCAGGTGGCATTCGGCGGCCTTGGCGTACCCGGCCAGGGCCTCCTCGTTCTTGCGGACCTGCCGCGCCAGGCCGACCACGGCGCGGTCGGCCTGGAACTGGGCGAACGACTCCTCCAGCAGGTTGCGGGCCCGTTCGACGCCGACGGCGCCGACGAGGTTGACGGCCATGTTGTACGAGGGCCGGAAGCTGGAGTTGAGGGGGTAGGTGCGGGTGCCGGCGAGCCCGGCGACGGAGTTGGGGTCGACGCTGGGGCTCCAGATGACGACCGCGTGGCCCTCGACGTCGATGCCGCGCCGCCCGGCCCGCCCGGTCAGCTGGGTGTACTCGCCGGGGGTGAGGTCGACGTGGGCCTCGCCGTTCCACTTGTCGAGCTTCTCGATCAGGACGGTGCGGGCGGGCATGTTGATGCCCAGCGCGAGCGTCTCGGTGGCGAACACGGCCTTGATCAGCCCGCGGGTGAACAGCTCCTCGACGATCTCCTTGAACGTGGGGAGCATCCCGGCGTGGTGGGCGGCGATGCCGCGCTCCAGCCCGGCCAGGAAGTCGTCGTAGCCGAGGACGCGCAGGTCGTCGCGGGCCATGTCCGCGGTGCGCAGCTCCACGTGCGCGACGATCTCCTCGGCCTCCTCCTTGGAGGTGAGCCGCAGGTTGGCGTTCAGGCACTGCAGGACGGCGGCGTCGCAGCCGGCGCGGCTGAACACGAACGTGATCGCGGGCAGCAGCCCGGCCCGCTCGAGCCGTTCGATCACGTCGGGGCGGGCGGGCGGCCGGAACCGCTGGGGGCGCGGGGCGCGGCGGCGGCCGGTGCGGCGGCCCTGGTTGACCTTGGCGCGGCGGACCTCCTCCACCGCCATCCGCGACAGCTGCGGGTTGATCTTCGCCTGGCGGTCGCCCTTGCGGCCGGTGTCGACGAACAGGTCGTACAGGCGGGTGCCGACCAGCATGTGCTGGAACAGCGGCACCGGGCGGTGCTCGTCGACGATCACGGCGGTGTCGCCGCGGACGGCCTGCAGCCACTCGCCGAACTCCTCGGCGTTGCTGACGGTCGCCGACAGCGCCACGATCCGGACCGAGTCCGGAACGTGGATGATCACCTCTTCCCAGACGGCGCCGCGGAACCGGTCGGCGAGGTAGTGGACCTCGTCCATCACCACGAACGCCAGCCCGGCGAGGGTCTGCGACCCCGCGTACAGCATGTTCCGCAGCACCTCGGTCGTCATGACGACGATCGGGGCCTCGCCGTTGACGCTGTTGTCACCGGTGAGCAGGCCGACCTTCTCGGCGCCGTAGCGGCTGACGAGGTCGGCGTACTTCTGGTTGGACAGCGCCTTGATCGGCGTGGTGTAGAAGCATTTCGACCCGCCGGTGAGGGCCAGGTGGACGGCGAACTCCCCCACCACGGTCTTGCCGGAGCCGGTGGGCGCGGCGACCAGGACGCCGCTGCCGCCCTCCAGGGCCCGGCACGCCTCGATCTGGAACGGGTCCAGGGCGAAGTCGTAGAGGGTCTGGAAGTCCAGCAGGGCGGGGCCGCTTCCTTCGGTGCGCTTCCGGTAGGACGCGTACCGCTGCGCCGGGGACGGCCCGGCGGCCGACTGCGTGTCGGGGGTGGTCATACATCGAGCCTACGGTTTCGACCGGCCCGATTCCCAATTCGGGGCCTACTGCTTCTCCGGGGCTTTCTCCGGGGCTTCTCTTCGAGGGCTACTGCTTCTCGAGCCGGCCGTCCTCCGCGTCGTCCCGCAGGCCCTTCTCCAGTTCGGCGTCGATGCTCTCCAGGTCGAGCGGGGACGCCTCGTCGTCGGACAGGCCGGCGTACGGGTCGGGGCGGCGGGCGCGGCGGCGGTCGTTCAGGAACGCCAGGAACGCGGCGACCTCGAACAGCAGCACGGTCGGCAGCGCCAGGGCGAGCATGGTGAACGGGTCGGCGCTGGGGGTGGCGACGGCCGCGAAGACGAAGATCCCGAAGATGATCATCCGCTGGGCCTTGCGGATGCGGGCGGAGCTGAGCACCCCGGCCATGTTCAGGACGACCACGAACAGCGGCAGCTCGAACGTCAGCCCGAACACCAGCAGCATCGCCAGCACGTAGCCGAGGTAGTGGTCGACGGTGATCAGCGCGGCCACGTCGTCCGGGACGAACCCCAGGAAGATCGACAGGCCCTTGTCGACGGTGACGTAGGCCAGCGCGGTCCCGACGAAGAACAGCGGGAGCGCCACGCCCATGAAGACGTACGTCCAGCGGCGCTCCTTGCGGTACAGGCCGGGCGCGACGAACGCCCACAGCTGGAACAGCCACACCGGGGAGGAGATCACCAGCCCCAGGATGAACGCGATCTTCAGCCGCAGGAAGAACGACGAGAAGATCCCGTTGACCACCAGCGAGCACTGCCCGTTGAGGTCCTTGGACGCCGGCAGGGCGCAGTAGGGCTCCTTGAGGAAGTCCCACACCGGCGAGAAGAAGATCCAGCCGATGACGGTGCCGGCCAGCAGTGCCAGGAGCACCTTGACCAGCCGGTTGCGCAGCTCGCGCAGATGGTCCATGAGGGGCATGCGGCCCTCGGGATCGGCGGCCTGCCGCGTCGTGAGCTTCATCATGGGCACTCTGGGGTCTGGGGGCCGGTCCGTTCTGGCGGGGGCGGGGAGGGTCAGGAGGTCTTGCGGGTGCGGTAGTCCGAGACCGGCACGCCCTCGATGGCCTCACCGGACGGCAGGGCGCCCTGGCGGCGCGGCTCCTGGGCGGTGGCCTCGTTCTCCAGGCGGGCGGCCTCCTCGCGCAGGCGGGCGGCGCGCTCGCGGGCGTCGCCCGCGGGGGCCTGCGCCTGGGCGGAGGCGGTGTCGGGGGCGTCCTTGTCGTCCTTGTCGTCCTCGCGCAGGCCCTTGGTCTCGGCCTTCAGGATCCGGGCCGACTTGCCCAGCGAGCGGGCCAGCTGCGGGAGCTTGGCCGACCCGAAGATCAGCAGCACGGCCACAAGGATGATGAGCAGCTCGGGGGTCCCGATGTTCGGCATGGAGAGTCCTCTTCAGCAGCGTGGTACTTACGACGATCGTACGCCGTCGTCCGGCTCCTGCGCCTCACGGGCTTCCTGCAGGTTTCGGAGTTCATCGCGCAGCGCGGAATGTTGGGGGCCGAGTCGCCGCCTGGCCCGTTCCAGTTCACGCCCCAGGCGCCGTACGCCGAGGTGGACCCGGAACGCGCACACCGCGAGGACGGCCAGGCCGACGAAGCCCAGCACCACCGATACCCCAGCCCATGCCACGCCCGTCACGGTAGCCGAAATCCTCAAACCGTGTCGTACTGCGCGAGGGCGCGGGCGGCGTCGGCGCGGACGGCGCCGGCCAGGTCGGCGGGAGCGGTGATGCGGCCCTGGTCGCCGAGCCGCATCGCCAGCCCGCGCACCCAGCGGGTGTCGGGGGTGCGCAGCACGATCCGCAGCCGCCCCTCCCCCAGCTCCTCGACGCTGTCGCACGGGTAGTAGTCGGCGACCCAGCGGCCCTGCGGGGTCAGCTCCAGCGTCACCCGGACGTCGCCGGGCGAGGGCCGGAACAGCCCGGCGTCGACGTCGCGGGGCTCGGCGCCGGCGGGCACCTCGGCGGGCGTGTCGAGGACGGTGAGGCCGCTGACGCGGTCGAGCCGGAACAGCCGGACCGCCTCGGCGCGGCGGCACCAGCCCTCCAGGTAGGTGTTGCCCTCCACGACCAGCAGCCGCATCGGGTCCACGTCGCGCTCGGTGTTCTCGTCGCGGGCGGGGACGTAGTACGACAGGTGGACGCGGCGGCCGGCGCCGATCGCACCGCGCAGCAGCCCGAGCGTCTCGCCGCGCGCGTCGACCTCCACGGCGACCTGGCTGCTGACCGCGGCGGCGGCGCCGGCGGCGGCCTCCAGCTTGGCGATCACCCGGCTGAGCGCGTCGCGGTCCTGCAGGTCGGGGATCCCGGCGAGCATCCGCAGCGCCACCAGCAGCGCGCTGGCCTCGTCGACCTTCAGCCGCAGCGGCCGGGCGATCGACTCGGCCTCGGTCACGATGATCTCGCCGCCCTCGTAGGACAGGTCGATCGGGCAGTACGGGTCGGGCGCCCGCAGCTCCACGCACCACAGCAGGTTCAGGTCGTCGATCAGCTGCTTCTCGGTGACCCCGAACGCGGCGGCGGCCTCCTCCAGCGCCACCGAGTCGCGGCTGATCACGTACGGCACCAGGGCCAGCAGCCGGCCGAGCCGGTCGGTGGAGGTGGTGGAGGCGCCCTTGCCCTTGCCGGCCGCCGTGGTGTTCATGTCGCCGCCTTGTCCATGTCGCCGGCGCGGCCGTCGTCGGGGGCCGCGGCCAGGATCGCCTTGAGCTGCTGGATGACCGCCTCCCGCAGGTCGGGCGGGTCGAGGACCACCACGTCGTCGGCGAAGCGGGCCAGGTAGGGCGCGAACCGGTCGACGTCGCGGAACGTCAGCGTCGCCTCGTCCCAGCCGTCCCAGCCGCCCGCGCCGGACGGGCGGACGTCGCGGGCCCACCGCCGCAGGCCCTGCGCGGCGCCGGCCCGCAGCCGCACCGCGGCCGGGCGCGGCTCGGTGACGGGGTCGCCCATGTCGAACGCGAGGCGGCGCACGTCCACGCCCGCGGGCACGGTGACGGTGCCGGGCGGGCCGTCGGGCCGCACCTCGCCGGTGATGCGGCTGAGCCGGAACACCCGGGTCTGGCCGCGGTCGCGGTCGTGGCCGACGACGTACCAGCGGCCGCGGCGGCTGACCACGCCCCACGGCTCCAGGTGCCGGCGGGCCGCGGAGGTGCGGCCGACGCCCTGGTACCCGAAGGTGACGGGGCGGCCGTCGCGGACCGCCTCCCACAGGGCGGGGAACGCCGGGTCCTCGGCGCCCACGCGCGGCTCGATGCCCGCCGCGGTGGTGGCGTCGGTCTCCACCCCGGCGGCGCGCAGCTTCAGCAGCGCCCCGGAGGCGGCGTCGGCCATGCTGGCGCGCTGCCACACCCGGGCGGCCAGGCCCAGCACGGCGGCCTCGTCCGGGGTGAGGTGCAGGTCGGGCAGCTCGTAGGCCTGCGGCGGGATCCGGTAGCCGATCTCCTCGCCGCCGCCGCCCTGCTGGTCGCTGCCCACCTCCAGCGGGACGCCCAGCTCGCGCAGCTCCTCCTTGTCGCGCTCGAACATCCGCTTGAAGGCCTCGTCGGAGTCGGGGTAGCCCGGCACCGCCCGCCTGATCTGCTCGGCCGTCAGGTAGCGCCGCGTGGCCAGCAGGCACACCACCAGGTTGAGCAGGCGCTCGGTCTTGCGCCGCGACACTTCGCCACCACCTCTCCGTCGGTGAACCCTCGCTGGCAGGCGACCCGCGCCACCGAACGCCGTCCATCCCACCTCGCCCGGCGCCTGGACGCTACCGTTTCCGGGTGATCCGATGGCGTAAAGGCACCGTGGAAAGCGTCCGCCGGGAGTGGCCGGGGGCGGTCGAACTGGACGTCGTGATCGGGGGCGACGGCTCGCACCGGGCCATGGCCTACCCCGCTCTCGTGGGGCGTCCCGAGCCGGGCGACACCGTCCTGCTCAACACTACGGCCTTGGCGATGGGACTGGGGACGGGCGGCTACGCGATGGTCGTCGCGATCCCCGACCGGCTGCCGCCCGACCCGTCCGGCCCGGGGCACCTGGTGAAGGCCCGCTACACGCCGCTGCAGGCGACGGTGCTGGGCGCCGACGAGCAGGACTCCCCGCACCACGCGCTGCTGCGCGACGCCGACTCCCTGGAGGGGACGCCGGTGGTCGTCGCCGACCTGCACTCGGCGCTGCCGCCGATCCTGGCGGGCCTGCTGGCCGCGCGGCCGGGCACGCGGGTGGTGTACGTCATGCCGGACGGCGGGGCGCTGCCGGCCTGGTTCTCGATGTCGATCGCGCGGCTGAGGGACGCGGGGGCGCTGGCGGCCACGGTCACGGTGGGGCAGGCGTTCGGCGGCGACCTGGAGGCGGTGACCGTGCACACGGGGCTGCTGGCGGCGCGGCTGGTGCTGGACGCCGAGGTGATCGTCCTCGCGCAGGGCCCGGGGAACCTCGGCACCGGAACGAAGTGGGGCTTCTCGGGCGTGTCGGCCGGTGAGGCGGTCAACGCGGCGGCCGTCCTGTCCGGCCGGCCGGTCGGGTCCCTGCGGGTCAGCGAGGGCGACCGGCGGGAGCGCCACATCGGCGTCTCCCACCACAGCCTCACCGCGTACGGGCGGGTCGCGCTGGCCCGCGCGCGGATCCCGGTGCCCGAGCTGGGCGGCGAGTTCGGCACCCGGGTGGCGGGCGAGGCCGCCGTGCTCGGCGAGCGGCACGAGCTCGTCCCGGTCGCCGTGCACGGGCTGCGCGAGGAGCTGGCGGCGGCGGAGAAGGACTGGGGCGTGCGGCTGTCGACGATGGGCCGCCGCCTGGACGAGGACCTCCCCTACTTCCTCACCGCGGCCGCCGCCGGCCGCGACACCGCCACCCTGCTGTAGCCCCGCGTCCGGCCCCTGCCGCGCCCGTCCCGGGGCGGGCGCGGCTAGGGCGCGACGAGCGCGCCGTCGGGGCTGTAGGTCTCGCGGAAGGTGAACGCGCGCGGCGAGGGGCCCTCGGCGCGCAGCAGCGCGAGCCGCTCCATGCCCTCCGCCACGGTCGGGACGTGCCCGGCCGGGATCCACCACATCACCAGGTGCGACTCGACGTGCCGCCGGAACCACTCGCGGCGGCGGCGCAGCACCTCCAGGTGGGCGCTGCGGTACACGTAGTCCCACAGCGCCTCCCGGCTCTCCCACACCGAGAAGTTGACGATCACGTCGGGGCCGGCCGGGCGCAGGCCGGTCGCGTCGGCCTCCCCTCCTCCACCAGCCGCCACACGAAGCCGGGCGCGGCGTCGGCCAGCGCGTTCATCGGGTCCAGGAGGGCGCCGAACTCCGCCATCCGGGGGTCGTCGAGGGGGTGCTTCATCGTGCCCACGTTGAACTGGGCGAGGTGGTGAGCGTGGTGGTGGGCGTGGTGGGCGGGCGGCTGCGCGTCGGGCGTGTCGGGCATGGTGCCCACCTCACCACGCGGCCGCTTCTATGTCAATCCTCATTGTTTTTAGAAGGTTCGGCCACCGTGCAGCACCACCCCGGCCGCGCGTCGATCCGCACCCGGACCCCCTCGGCCCCCTCCAGCAGCCCCTCCAGCAGCGCCAGGTTCATCCCGCACACCAGCGGCGGGAAGCGCTCGGAAAGGGCGTCGAAGGGGCAGTTGCGCATGCGCAGCACCTCGCCGTCCCGGTGCGGCTCGTACCCGCGCCGCTCCAGCAGCCGCGCGACGTCGTCCAGGCCCCCGCACGGCGGCGCCCCGCCCCGCAGCGCCCGCCCCTGGCGCCGGGCCGCGGCCCGCAGCTCCTCGTCCAGACCGGCCGCCTCCGCCGTCTCGGCCAGCAGCTCCGCGGCCGTGCGGTAGTCGCGCGGCGGCAGCGACACCCCCCGCTCCCCCGGCGCGCGGCGGTACAGCTTCGCCGGCCGGCCCGCCCCCGGCCCCGACCGGCCCGTCAGCCGCCGGCTCACCGTCTCCAGCAGCCCCGCCTCGACGAGCCTGTCGAGATGGAACGCCGCCAGCGTGCGCTGCACGCCCGCGGCCTCGGCGGCCTCGTTCCGGCTCACCTCGTGGTCCTGGGCCCCCACGTACGCGTACAGCCGCCGCCGCAGCGGATCCTGCAGAACGGCGATCGCCTCGATGTCCTCCACCCGGCCATTCTAAGAACAACCAGGCTGCGCTATAGAAAGGCCGGGCCGCACGGAGGCTCCCCGGCCGCGCTCAGTGCGCGCCGAGGACGTCCACGACGAACACCAGCGTGTCCGTCCCCTTGATCCCCGCCTGCGCCAGGCCCTTCTCCCCGTACCCGAGCGCCGGCGGCACCACCAGCAGCAGCCGGCTCCCGACCCGCTGCCCCACCAGCGCCTGGTCCCAGCCCTTCATGACCTGCCCGGTACCGATCGTCGCCGCGTACGGCCGGCCCGACTTGTACGACGAGTCGAACGCCTTCCCGTCCCGCCAGAACACGCCCACGTACTGCAGCGCCAGCAGCTGCCCCTTGCGGATCTCCGCGCCGCCGCCCTGGACCAGCGCCCGCACCTCCAGCCGCCGCGGCGCCGCCGTCCTCGGCACCGTGATCGCCGGCGCCGTCCCCGGCTCGGCCGCGCCGACCTTCGGCAGCCGCGGATCGTTCAGCGGCTGGCTCCTGCCCTGCGCCGCCGCGTTCTTCGGATACACCGCGCGCACGTCCAGCACGTACACCAGCGTGTCACCGGCGCCCACCTGGTGCTGCGTCGCGCCCTTGTCGCCGTACCCGTCCTTCGGCGGGATCTTCGCCACCACCCGGCCGCCCGCCTTCGCCCCCTGCAGCGCCCTGTCCAGCCCCGGCACCAGCCGCCCGGTCGGGAACGCGCCCGGCTTGCCGGAGTTGTAGCTGCTCGCCAGCAGCTTGCTGCCGTCCTTGCTCCACCGGTAGCCCACATAGTCGGCCACCACCAGATCACCCTTGGCCGCCGCCGCGCCCTTCCCCTCGTGCAGCGTCTCCACCGCCAGGCCCTCCCCCGGCGCCTCCTTGGGGAACGACACGTCCGGACGGGACCCGACATCCCCCTTCACCGCCACCCCGACATCGTCCGACCACAGCGAACACCCTCCCGCCAGCAGCAGCGGAACGGCCAGCACGGCGGCCGCGGGCAGCACGGAGAGTCGACGGCTCAGGCTCATTCGCGTCCTTCGGGGGTGCGCGTCCTTCGGGGAGTGAACGTCCGAGCGCACACCCTATCCGGAACTACCGGCCGGTAGCCCCCGACTCACCGGGCACACCACGAAACCGGTCACGCCGCGGCCCCGGAGCGTCACCGCCCCGGGGCCGCCGCCGGCTCCCCGGCCTCACATACCGGAGATCAGCTTGTCCACGCGCTCGTCCACCGAACGGAACGGGTCCTTGCACAGCACCGTCCGCTGCGCCTGGTCGTTCAACTTCAGATGCACCCAGTCGACCGTGAAGTCACGCCGCTTCTCCTGCGCCCGCCGGATGAACTCCCCCCGCAGCCGCGCCCGCGTCGTCTGCGGCGGCACCGACTTCGCCTCGAAGATCGCCAGATCCTTCGCCACCCGCTCCACCGACCCCCGCTTCTCCAGCAGGTAGTACAGCCCGCGGCTGCGATGCACATCGTGGTACGCCAGATCCAGCTGCGCCACCCGCGGCGACGACAGCGGCAGATCGTACTTCCGCCGGTACCGCTCGATCAGCTTGTACTTCGTCACCCAGTCGATCTCACGCGACACCAGATCCAGATCACCGGTCTCCACCGCGCGCAGCGTCCGCTCCCACAGATCCAGCACCCGCATCGTGACCTCGTCACCGCCGCGCCGGTCCACGAAGTCCTTCGCCTTCCCGAAGTACTCCTTCTGGATCTCCAGCGAACTGGCCTCCCGACCGTTCGCCAGCCGCACCTTCCGCCGCCCGGTCATGTCATGGCTGACCTCCCGGATCGCCCGGATCGGGTTCTCCAGCGTCAGGTCGCGCATCACCACGCCCGCCTCGATCATCCGCAGCACCAGGTCGGTCGCCCCGACCTTCAGCAGCATCGTGGTCTCGCTCATGTTCGAGTCGCCCACGATCACGTGCAGCCGCCGGAACCGCTCCGCGTCCGCGTGCGGCTCGTCCCGCGTATTGATGATCGGCCGGGACCGGGTCGTCGCCGACGACACCCCCTCCCAGATGTGCTCCGCCCGCTGCGACACGCAGTACACCGCGCCGCGCGGCGTCTGCAGCACCTTCCCCGCACCGCAGATGATCTGCCGCGTCACCAGGTACGGGATCAGCACGTCCGCCAGCCGCCCGAACTCCCCGTGCCGCCCCACCAGATAGTTCTCGTGGCAGCCGTAGGAGTTCCCGGCCGAATCAGTGTTGTTCTTGAACAGGTAGATGTCCCCGGCGATGCCCTCCTCGCGCAGCCGCCGCTCGGCGTCCACCAGCAGCCCCTCGAGGATCCGCTCCCCGGCCTTGTCGTGCGTCACCAGGTCCACCACGCTGTCGCACTCCGGCGTGGCGTACTCCGGATGGCTGCCCACGTCCAGGTACAGCCGCGCGCCGTTCCTCAGGAAGACGTTGCTGCTCCGGCCCCACGACACCACCCGGCGGAACAGGTAGCGGGCCACCTCGTCGGGTGACAACCGCCGCTGCCCGCGGAAGGTACAGGTGACGCCGTACTCGTTCTCAAGCCCGAAAATGCGCCTGTCCACACCGCGAGCCTATGCGCCCGGGCACCGTCTTGGCAGTCTCTGATGCCCCTGGTTTCCGTGGAACGCGAGAGACGGACATCCGGCGCCGCGGAACGTGTACGAGCACACCGGACACCACACCGGGCCCCATCTTTACGTTGTAGATCACAAGCGGAAGGGGTCCGCCATCACGGCAGACCCCTTCACACACATCCCGCGGACTCACACGACGCCGGCCACCCGGCCCCGCCGCCCGGAACTCACTTCTCCCCGGCCGGGCCCTCCGAAGCATCCGACGCACCCGCGGACCCCGCCGCGCCCGACGACCCCGAACCCGCGTCCTCCGCCTCATTCAGCAGCTGACCGATCCGCTGCGCCGTCAACGCCTTGAACAGCCGATGCTCCCGATTCCGGTCCAGCACCGCCACCTCCAGCGACTTCGCCTCCAGATGCCGATCCGCGTCCTGCGCCTCCAGCGCACGCACCGCCACCCGCAGCGCCTCCGCCAGCGGCATCCCCTCCCGATACCGGTCCTTCAGCACCTGCGCCACCGCGTCCGCCTGACCACCCATGGCCACATAGCCATGCTCATCGGCCACCGAACCATCGAACGTCAGCCGATAGATCTGATCCGTCTCCGCGTCGTCACCCACCTCCGCGACGACCAGCTCCACCTCGTACGGCTTGTTCGTCTCCGTGAAGATCGTCCCCAGCGACTGCGCGTACACGTTCGCCAGCCCCCGCGCCGTCACATCACGACGGTCGTACTGGTACCCGTTCACATCCGCGTACCGCACACCGCCCAGCCGCAGATTCTCGAACTCGTTGTACTTCCCCACCGCCGCGAACGCGATCCGGTCATAGATCTCACTGATCTTGTGCAGCGCCCGCGACGGATTGTCCGCCACGAACAGGATGCCGTCGTCGTACTGCAGCACCACGACACTGCGGCCACGCGCGATCCCCTTACGCGCATAATCCGCCTTGTCCTTCATCTGCTGTTCGGGCGACACATAGAACGGCATGGACACCGGTCTCGATCCCTTCTATCGCAGCGGGGCGGTCGGACCGCCCGGCGAGTCGTAACGTCCGTCGACCACGGCCTGGGCCAGCGCACCCACCTCGTCCTCGCCGAGCCTCCGGTAACCATCGGCGTCCACCGCCGCCACCACCGGGAAGATCCGGCGCGCCAGATCCGGCCCGCCCGTCGCCGAATCATCATCGGCCGCGTCGTACAGCGCCTGCACACACACCAGCGCCGCATCCTCCGCCGACAGTTCCGCACGGAACAGCTTCTTCAGCGCACCCCGCGCGAACACCGAACCCGAACCGATCGAATGGAACTCCCGCTCCTCGTACCGGCCGCCCGCCGGATCGTACGAGAAGATCCGCCCCTCACCGCGCTCCTCATCGAAGCCCGCGAACAGCGGCACCACCGCCAGCCCCTGCATCGCCATGCCCAGATTCCCGCGCACCAGCGTCGCCAGCCGATTCGCCTTGCCCTCCACCGAGAGCGTCCGGCCCTCCCGCTTCTCGTAATGCTCCAGCTCCACCTGGAACAGCCGGATCAGCTCCATCCCGATCCCGGCCGTACCCGCCATCGCGATAGCCGAGAACTCGTCCGCCCGGAACACCTTCTCGATGTCCCGCGAAGCGATCACGTTCCCCGCCGTCGCCCGCCGGTCACCCGCCATCACCACACCGCCCGGGAACGTCACCGCCACGATCGTCGTGGCATGCGGGACGGCGTACTCCGAGGACCCCACCGGCCCCGCCGGCAACGACCGCCGACCCGGCAGCGACTGCGGACTGTAAGCCCCAAGGAACTCCGTGAACGACGACGTGTCAGGACTGGCGAACAGCCCCGGCAGCCGCCCGGTGTGTCGATCGTGGGACGCCACGCGACTCCTTCCCTCCACCATGGCACCGGCCGCCCCACACAGGACCACCGGCGCTGACCACTCAGACCCTACTGTTCAACAAGCGCCCACCGCATGCCACGTGATCCGCACGCCCTCCGCCCACGGCGAACCCCCCACCGCCCACTACGATGACCCCGTGGTGTTGGGACCCCCTGGCCAGCCGGGCTGGCCGAGCCCCCTCGGGCAACCGACCTGGCCGAGCGCGCCCGGCCAACCCGGCTGGCCACCGCGCCGCCCCCCGTACCGCGCACCCGTCACCGAAGAGGACATCCCCCTCCCCGACGGCGCCGACCCCTTCACCACCGCCGAACACGAGACCCACGCCGCCGTCACCGCCCCCTGGTGGCCCGCCGCCACCCCCCTCCAACGCAACCAAGCCCTCCAACCCCGCCTCCTCACCCTCCCCGACCACAGCTGGTGGCTCTACGCCGCCTGGCGCCGCTGGTACCGCTGGCACCCCGCCGACGGCCGCTGGTTCCCCTCCCCGCCACCACAAGCCGCCCACCTCCGCCAGAACGCCGCCCCCGGCCCCACCCCACCCCCCATCCCCGCCGAAATCCTCCCCACCGGCGCCGACTACCTCACCGACTACGGCCCACCCCTCGCCATGGTCGGCAAACCCCCCTCCGGCGCCCTCACCTACCGCCTCCGCTCCGTCCTCTCCGAAGCCGCCCACGCACCACCCGCCGACTACCCCCTCGGCCTCAGCCACTTCCTCCACGGCACCCCCAGCACCATCGCCGCCACCTGGAGCACCCTCCTCTGGTGCGCCTCCGTCCCCCTCTTCGACCCCGAACTCGGCCTCCTCGACCTCTGGGAACCCCACCTCGCCCCACCCGCCGCCACCCCCGGCGACCACGGCAGACTCCGCTGGCTCCCACCCCCACCCCTCCACACCCTCATCGGCCTCTACGCCGAACGCCTCCGCGCCGGACGCGCCGACGCCGCCGCCCAACTCATCCGCTGCATGGTCATGACCGCCCAGGCCCTCCGCGACGACACCCGCTTCCGCGTCCGCGCCTCCGCCCTGCTCTCGATGATCGAACCCCTCCAGAGCAACCCCGCCCTCGACCACCGCGCCCTCCCCTACGGCGACCAGGTCCTCGAACGCGAATGGCGCCGCCGCTGCCCCGCCCCCCTCTTCGCCAGCCTCTTCACCGACTCCGCCCCCGGCGAAGCCCTCCAACTCGCCTTCTACGACCTCGCCACCGCCCTCACCCCCGCCTGCGGCGACCCCGAAGACGAGACCACCTTCACCGAACCCCGCCACGCCGCCACCGCCCTCCTCGCCGCCGACATGGCCGCCTACCGCCCCGACCTCGCCACCCCCGTCGGCCGCTGGCTCGACCCCGAACTCCGCGCCCTGCTCACCGAGATCCTCGACGACGAGAACCACCACCTGCGCGAACTCTGGCCCACCCCCACCAGCGACGACCCCGACACCACCCTCAAGATCCTCGGCGCCTCCGCCGGCCTCGGCTTCGCCTGGTGCCGCCTGGCGGGCGGCATCCCCGTCCCACCCGCCGGCCTCCCCGTCGCCAACGCCCTCGCCGCCCACCTGGACGCCCTCAACGACACGTGAACGGCCGCCACCACGGCGGCCTCTCTCAGCGCGCCACCGCCGCCGCCACCAGCCGCGGGAACACCGGCTGCGCACCAGGCATCAGCACCTCCCGCCGGCAAGAGGACGAGAGGCTCACAGCGAACCTCATCGCCGCCTGCCCCTCCATGCGGCCCTCCCACTCCTGGAGGAGCCGCCGATGCGCACCATCGGCCGCCCTGTACGGCTCCCAGCCGTCCACGGCCACGGTCGCGGGGTCCACGTCCGGCCACGTGAACGAGAACCGCACACCGCCGTCCGCCGCGGGCAGGCGCATGATCAGCCTGCCCTGCACGTAGTCCGCCGCCCGACGCAGCGACACCGGATCATCGTCCAATTGCCCCATGCCCGTGTTGCAACTGCCGCACAGGACACCCCGGACCGCACCCGTCGCATGATCATGATCGACATGCTCCGCCGACCGATCACAGCAGATAGGGCAGCTACCTGCCTGCGCCCTCACCAGCCGTTCGATTTCGGCCTCGCCGATCCCGTAGCGCTCCCGCAAGTGATCATCTCGTGTGGTCCCACGCCGGGGAAGAGCGCACGCGAGCCGGTGCGCGTGACCGTCGATCACCAGAACTCCGAACTCAAGCATCATCGTCCGGGAATGGGAGCTTCGCCCTTCCAGGTAGTCGGCACACTCCCGCATTCGCCAAGGGTCGTCCTCGAATTGCCCGAGCGCGCCGTTGCAGCGGAAGCACAACAGCCCGCGGAAGAGGCCTGTCTCGTGGTCGTGATCCACATGAGCCGCTGGAACACGTAGGCAGATCGGACATATCCCGCCTTGCGCTCGCCGATGCGCGTCAACCTGCTCCTCAGTGACTCCGTACCGCAACTTGTAGAAGTAGTTGCGGGTACTTCCGTGGTTGCGTTCCCTGTTCTCCACCACGACCTGCGCGTAGCAGGGCTTGCAGTAACCACCGACGCCAGACTTGCTCGAACGATTGCGAGGGAAGTCGGCGGTCGCTTTGATCTCCTGGCAGCGCGGGCAATACTTCATGCCCTCCGGGAGAACGCGCCGCTTTTGATAGGGTCTGGCCGATTTCCCCTGCTTTGCCAGACGCCTACGCGTGGCCGCCGCGTTCCGGAGGCCGAAGCACTCTTTGCAGTACAGCGCCAAGCCATCATGCGAGGCCTTGCGCTTCCAGAACTCGGCGACCGGCTTGACCAAGCCGCAGTCGCGGCACTCCTTTTCGGACATGCCCCGAACGCTAGCGCCCCCCACCCACCCTTCGCACACTCTTTCGACTAAGTCGAAGAGGAGCGAACCGTCTGCCCGATCAAATCGGACAAACCAGGATCACTCTCCGCCTTTCTGGACGAACGACCTTACGAATTCCTCTGCATTTTCCTCGAGAACTTCGTCAATTTCGTCGAGAATTGCGTCGACGTCGTCCGAGAGCTTTTCCTGGCGCTCCTGGACGTCCTCGTCGGGTGCGGTCTGGGTCTCCTCGACCTCTTCGGTACGCCGCGGGGCCTGCTTCTGACCGCCCGAGTTGTCCTTCGTGGCCATGCTTACCTCCCACTTCGCCGGTCCCCCAAGCCTATCTCCGATCACCGACGCCGAGTGGATTTGGCTGCCTCGACGGCGCGGGGGCCTGCTGGGATTATCGCCGTTCCGGGAAGCGGTGAAACGGGCAAAGTGGTCACGAACGTGCGGCGGGTCAGCCTTGTCCGGTGAGGGTCTGGACGAGTTCGGCCGCGGTGCGGCAGCGGTCCAGAAGGCTTCCGACGTGCTGCTTGGTGCCGCGCAGGGGTTCGAGGGTGGGGACGCGCTGGAGGGACTCGCGGCCGGGGACGTCGAAGATGACGGAGTCCCAGGAGGCGGCGGCCACCGATTCGGCGTACTGGCGCAGGCAGCGGCCGCGGAAGTAGGCGCGGGTGTCCTCGGGGGGCTCTTCGATGGCCGCCTGGACCTCGTCCTCGGTGGCGATGCGGTCGATGCGGTCGCGCGTGATCAGGCGGTTGTAGAGGCCCTTCTCGGGGCGGATGTCGGTGTATTGGAGGTCGACGAGCTGGAGGCGGGGGTGGGACCAGTCGAGGCCGTCGCGTTCGCGGTAGCTCTCGAGGAGGGAGAGTTTGGCGACCCAGTCGAGTTCGCGGGAGAGCTGCATGGGGTCGTCGCCGAGGCGGTGGAGGACGGACTCCCAGCGGTCGAGGACGTCCTTGGTCATCTCGTCGACGTCGGCGCCGAAGCGGTCTTCGACGTATTTGCGGGACTGTTCGAGGTACTCCATCTGGAGTTGGACGGCGGTCATCTTGCGGCCGTCGCGGAGGGTGAGGAGGTGTTTGCAGGCGGGGTTGTGGGAGACGGCGCGGAGGGCGGCGACGGGCATGTCGACGGAGAGGTCGGTGGTGAGGAAGCCGTCTTCGATCATGGCGAGGACGAGGGAGGTGGTGCCGAGTTTGAGGTAGGTGGAGACCTCGCTCATGTTGGCGTCGCCGATGATGACGTGGAGGCGGCGGTATTTCTCGGGGTCGGCGTGGGGTTCGTCGCGGGTGTTGATGATGGGGCGTTTGAGGGTGGTCTCGAGGCCGACCTCGACTTCGAAGAAGTCGGCGCGCTGGCTGATCTGGAAGCCGTCGCCGCGGCCGTCGACGCCGATGCCGACGCGGCCGGCGCCGGTGACGACCTGGCGGGAGACGAAGAAGGGGGTGAGGTGCCGGACGATGTCGGCGAAGGGCGTTTCGCGCTTCATGAGGTAGTTCTCATGGCAGCCGTAGGAGGCGCCCTTGTTGTCGGTGTTGTTCTTGTAGAGCTGGATGGGGTGGGTGCCGGGGACCATGGCGGCGCGGCGGATGGCGTCGGCCATGACGCGTTCGCCTGCCTTGTCCCAGATGACGGCGTCTCGGGGGTTGGTGCATTCGGGTGCGGAGTATTCGGGGTGGGCGTGGTCGACGTAGAGGCGGGCGCCGTTGGTGAGGATGACGTTGGCTAGGCCGAGGTCTTCGTCGGTGAGCTGGCTGGGGTCGGCGACCTCGCGGGCGAGGTCGAAGCCGCGGGCGTCGCGGAGGGGGTTCTCCTCCTCGAAGTCCCAGCGGGCTCTTCTGGCCCGTGCGGCCGATGCCGCGAGGTAGGCGTTGACGACCTGTGAGGAGGTCACCATCGCGTTGGCCCCTGGCTGTCCCGGTACGGAGATGCCGTACTCGGTCTCGATGCCCATCACCCGCCGAACACTCATATCGTCGAGCCTATCGGGGGCGCGGGGGTGGAGCCATGGGGCTCCCTGTGGTGGGGGCCGGGTGTTTCGCCCGTGGTTGCGTTTCGTGGGCGGTGGGGGGTGTGGTGGAAGCGGCGCGGCGGCCACCGCCGGTTTCCAGTTCGTGGCCGAGACACCGGGGCTGCCGGAGGGCGCCCGCGCCG
>NZ_JBEZWH010000104.1:0-18528 GCF_040703975.1 Spirillospora sp. NPDC029432 | reverse complement strand
ACGTCCTCTCCCCTGCGCGGCGGGCCGGACGCGGCGCGCCGGACGCGCGCTCCCCCCGAGCGGCGGAGATCCGCCTCCGTCCCGAGGCGGATGACCGCGCGTCCGGCCTGGCTTACGGTGAGGCCGTAGCAGCCGGCGGGCGCCGGTATTCACGACCGCACGAGTCTCCGTGGAGCGATGGTGGACCGCACGGCACCGCACTTCCGAACGCATCCCGGGTACGCCTCGAAGCGGTCACGGGGCCCCTTCGCCCGCTGGCCGCGCGCCGCGGACGCCGTTCTGGCGTTCGCGATCCTCCTCGCGACGGTGTTCCTCAGGGACGGGCCCGGCGACACGCTGGCCGTCCGGCCGCCCGGCGACCTCCCGCCCGCCGCCGTCCCGGTGCTGGTGGTGGCGTCCGCGGCGCTCTACATGCGGCGGCGCGCGCCGCTGGCCGTGCTGGCCGTGACGATCACCGCCTGGGCCGTGTCGCTGGTCGCCGTCCCCGACAAGAGCCTCACCGGCGTGGCGACGCTCATCGCCCTCTACAGCGCGGGCCGGCACTCCGCCGACGTCCGGCGGGCCGCGGCCGGGATCGCCGCGACCATCCTGGTCGTCAACATCGAGGGCCTCATCGATCCGGCCCCGTGGCAGGACGCCGTCGTCTACGCCGGCGTCGCCATGACCGGTGCCTGGTACGTCGGGCGGCGCCTCCGGCTGCGCGAGGAGCACGCCGTCCGGCGGCTGCGGGACCGGGCCGCCGAGGCCGGCCGGATCGTGGCCGAGGAACGGACCCGCATCGCGCGCGAGCTGCACGACGTCGTCGCGCACCGGGTCAGCCTCATGACCGTCCAGGCGGGCGCGGCCAGGGCCGTGGCCACCGAGGACCTCGACGCCGCCCTGCGGGCGATGGCGGCGGTGGAGGACGCGGGCCGGCAGGCGCTCGGCGAGCTGCGCCACCTGCTCGGGGTGCTGCGCCCGGAGAGCGAGCTGGACGGGCTGGGCCCGCAGCCCGGCCTGTCGGACCTGCCCCGGCTCGCCGAGCAGATCCGCGACGCCGGCGTGGAGGTGTCGGTGTCGGCGGACGCGGTGCCGGACGGGCTCCCCGCCCGGGTGGACCTGTTCGCGTACCGCATCGTCCAGGAGGCGCTGACCAACGTGCTCAAGCACGCCGGTCCCGGCGCCCGCACCGAGGTACGGCTCGGCGGCGGCGGGAACGGGCTGGCGATCGAGGTGCTCGACGACGGCCGCGGCGGCGTCACCGTCCTGCCCGGGCCCGGCGGCGGCCAGGACGGCACGCGGGGCCACGGCATCGTCGGGATGCGGGAGCGCGCGCTGCTGCTGGGCGGCACCCTCGACGCGGGGCCGCGCCCGGACGGCGGGTTCCGGGTCGCCGCCCGCCTGCCCACCGGAGGCGGTGCCGCGTGAGCGTCCGTGTCGCCGTCGTCGACGACCAGGCCCTGGTACGCGGCGGCTTCGCCATGATCCTGGGGGTCCAGCGGGACATCGAGGTCGTCGCCGAGGCCGGGACCGGGGTGGAGGCGATCCGGGCGGCCCGCGAGCACCGCCCCGACGTCATCCTCATGGACATCCGGATGCCCGGCATGGACGGCCTGGAGGCCACGTCCCGGATCCTGGCCGAGGCCGACTGGGACGTCCGGGTGCTCATCCTGACCACGTTCGACCCCGACGAGTACGTCTTCCGGGCCCTGCGCGCCGGTGCCAGCGGCTTCGTCCTCAAGGACATCCCCACCGGCCAGCTCGCCGACGCCGTCCGCACCGTGGCCGACGGCGGAGCGCTGCTGGCACCGTCGATCACCCGGCGGCTCATCGGCCGCTTCACCGAGCGCCCCGCCGTCAACGACGCCGTCTCGGGTCGCCTGGAGCGCCTCACCGAACGCGAGCACCAGGTGATGACCGCGATCGCCCGGGGAGCCAGCAACTCGGAGATCGCGAAGGAGCTGTTCATCGGTCCCGCGACCGTCAAGTCGCACGTGTCGGGCATCCTCACCAAGCTCGGCCTGCGCGACCGCACCCAGATCGTGATCTTCGCGTACGAGAGCGGGCTCGTCAGGGCCGGCGACCACGACATCGGCCACTGAGCACGGCGTCGGCGGACCCCTGGCAGGGGCCGCGCCGGGCGTCCGCCGAGGTCGGCGGACGTCCTCGGCCGTCCCTTCCGCCGATTCGCGTCCCGTTTGGCGAACAACGTCACGGGTACCCGGCTACAGGCGGTGATGAGCCCCGGTCTTACCACCGCAGGCGTTAGGAGGTTCTCGTACATGCAGGACAGCGGACGTTCCCGCGGCACGGACCCGCAGGTGCTCTCGGAGCCGGCACCTCCCTACCCCAAGCAGCGGCAGCGGCCCCCTGGCATCGAGCAGGAGGTGGAACCGCGGCCGCGCTACCAGGCGGGGCGCTACCGCGCGGCGGGCAAGCTCCGCGACAAGGTCGCCCTGATCACCGGGGGCGACTCGGGCATCGGCCGCGCGGTGGCGGTGCTCTACGCCCGCGAGGGCGCCGACGTCGCCATCACGTACCTGCCCGAGGAGCAGCCGGACGCGGAGGAGACCCGCCGCGCGGTGGAGGCCGAAGGGCGCAGGTGCCTGCCGCTGTCCGGCGACCTGGCCGAGGCGTCGTTCTGCCGCTCCGCCGTCGAACGGACGGTGCGGGAGCTGGGCGGCCTCAACATCCTGGTGAACAACGCTGCCCACCTGAACAGCCAGCTGGACCTGTCCCAGCTCTCCTACGAGGACTGGGACCGGTCCTTCAAGGTGAACGCGTACGCGTACTTCCATCTCGTGCAGGCCGCGCGCCCGCACCTGAAGGCGGGCGACGCCATCATCGCGACCGCCTCGGAGGAGGCGCTCAAGGGCAGCGACACGATGATCGACTACGCGGCCAGCAAGGCCGCCCTGGTCAACTTCACCAAGTCGATCGCCTCGCACCTGGCCAAGGACGGCATCCGCGCGAACGTGGTGGCCCCCGGCCCCACCTGGACCGTGCTCAACATCGCCGACCAGAACATGCCCCAGGACGGCCTCGCCCAGCTCGGAAGCGAGGGGCCGATGGGGCGCGTGGCGCAGCCGGAGGAGCTGGCTCCGGCGTACGTGTACCTGGCCTCGGACGCGGACTCCAGCTACACCGTGGGCGAGATCCTCGCCGTCACCGGCGGCTTGACCACCACCCGCTGACCCGCTCGGCCCCCGCGGCCGTCCGGTCGGCGGGGCGTCATGGCGGCGGGCTTCCGGCCGCCCGGCCGTCCTCACGTCCGGACTCCTGGAGCCGCCGCCACTTCGCCATCGACTCCTTGACCTCCTCGCGCATGAACGCGAAGAACCGGCGGGTCTCGTCGAGCCGCCGCCCGGCGGGAGAGTCGGGGTCCAGGAGCGCGACGCCCTCGCCGGCGCCGGTCTGCACCCGGACCAGCACCGGGTCGGACTGGCTGATGTAGTGGCTCCAGGTGTGCTCGTGGATGCGGCAGAAGTAGTGCCGGGTCCCGGGTTCGCGGCCGCGCTCGACCAGCCGCACCTGCACCAGGTACTTCACCGCCCCCGAGATCGCCGGCGCGCCGACGCTCAGCCGCTCGGCGAGTTCGGCGGCCGACAGCCTGCCCGAGTCGGTGACCAGCAGCGCGGCGTACACGCGCGCGGCCATCCGGGGCATGCCGGATTCGACCATGATCTGCGCGAACCGTTCCCGGTAGTCGGCGATGGCGTCCTCGTCCGCTCGCGTCACCGAAGCTCCCCCCTCGTCATGGTCCGGACAGCCTATCCAACCCTGTTCTTAAACTTCACGAAATTCATGAAGTATGAGTAGTGTTGCCGTCGTGGACGACACCGAACTCGCCGGAGCGCAGAAGACCCTCGGCCCCGTGCTCAAGGCCAAGGCGCTGGACAACCGGTTGCCGGACCCGATCCTCGCCGACGGGTACGCCGAGGAGGCGATGCGCCGCCTCGACCCCGGCTACGACAAGGGCAGATTCGGCACCAGCCAGATGGGCCTCGCCGCCGTCGTACGCGCCAAGGCCCATGACGACTGGGCCCGGAGCTTCCTCGCCGGCCATCCCGATGCGGTGGTGCTGCATCTGGGCTGCGGCCTCGACGCCCGCGCGCACCGGATCGCCCCGCCCGCCACCGTCGACTGGTACGACCTGGACTACCCCTCCGTCATCGCGCTGCGGGAACGGTTCCTGCCGCCGCGCGACCACTGCGCCCTGATCGGCTCCAGCGTCACCGACCTGGCCTGGCTCGACCGCGTCCCCCGCGGCCGGCCGGTGCTGATGATCGCGGAGGGACTGGTGCCGTACCTGACCGCGGCCGACGTCCGGCGGCTGCTGACCGGCGTCGTCGACGCGTTCCCCGGCGGCCAGATCCAGTTCGACACCGTGCCGGTGTGGGCGTGGCGCGTCTCGAAATGGGACCCCACGCTGCGCCGGTACGGCGCCCGGTTCCGCTGCGGCTTCGACGACCCGGCCGCCCTGGCCGGCTGGCATCCGCGGCTCGAATATGTCGACGAGGCGCCGATGTACGACTCACCCGTGCTGATGGCCAAGGCGCCCGCGAACGTGCGCCGCGCGTACCGCCTCATGAACCTGGTGCCGGGCTTCAAACGGTCCACCGCCATCGTCCGGTTCCGGTTCTGACGCGCCGGCGCGGCACGACCGCGGCCGCGCGGGGAACAGCGTGCTCGGGCGTCTCCGTCAGAAGGCGTCGCGGAAGGCCGCGAGCATGCGCTGGTCCTCCTCGGGCGTGCGGGCCTCCGCGGCGGTGCCCGGGTAGGTGTCCAGCAGCAGGTGCGTGGCCCCCAGTTCGGCGAACCCCTCGGCCTGCCTCAGCGCCTCGTCCACATCGTCCAGCCGGATGCGGGGGGCCAGCGCCGGTACCGGGCGGCCGGCCTCCTCGGCGGCCCCGCGCAGGGCCGGCAGCCCCTCCGCACGGAGCGTCTCCGGGGTGACGTTGATGGGATGCCACGCGTCGCCGAACCGCGCGACCCGGCGCAGCGCCCCGGGCGCCTGCCCGCCGACCCAGACCGGCGGGTGCGGCTTCTGGGCGGGGTGCGGGCGCGGATCGACGGTCTCACCGCCGTAGGAGACCGAGTCCTGCGTCCAGGACCGCAGGATCACCTCCAGGTACTCGTCGGCGAGCGCGCCGCGCCGCTCGTACGGCACGTCCAGCGCCGCGTACTCGCGCCTCGCCCAGCCGACCCCGACTCCGAGGATCAGCCGCCCGCCGCTGAGCCGGTCCAGGTTCGCGGTGACCCGCGCGAGCTGGAGCGGATGCCGGTACGGCAGGACGGCGACCGTCGTGCCCAGCGCGATCCGCTCCGTCGTCCCGGCCAGCCACGCCAGCACGGTGAACGGGTCGTAGAACGGCGCCGGGTACTGCTCGGCGACGTCCGGCGTGACCGCGACATGGTCGGAGATCATCGCGAAGTCGAACCCCGCCTCCTCGGCGAACCGGGCCCAGCCGGCCAGCGCCTCCGGGGTCGCGTGCGCACCGAAGTTGAGGATGTTGACACCGAGCTTCATGATCGAGACCAACGCCCGGGGCCGGCCCGATTGTTCCTGTCGGCCGATCGCCAGCGCCGGACGCGCCTAGGCGCGCCGGGCGACGGCCACGGCGCCGAGTGCGGCGGCGGCGAAGACGAGCGCCATGGCGCGGTACGACCCCAGCCCCTCCGCGGCCAGCGCGCCCAGGGCCGGGCCCAGCGCCGCCGCGAGGGCGATCAGCAGGTTGAAGCGCCCGAAGACGGTCGCGTACGCCTCGCGTCCCCACCGGTCGGAGACCGCCGTGGCGATCGACAGCGTGTGCGAGCCCCGCACCGCGCCGGCCAGCACGGCCGCCGCCGCGACCAGCGCGGCGGGCGCGGACACGGCGGTCACCAGGCCCAGTGCCAGCGCCGTCGCCGCGACCTGCGCGACCGTGCGCGAACGCGGGGTGCCGCGCCCGCTGAGCGGCAGGAAGACCAGCCGGCCGAGGAGCTGCCCGGCGCCGACGAGCCCGAAGACGAAGGCGGCCTGCGCGTACCCGAAGCCGAGCTCCTCCAGCAGCGGCATCATGTTGAGCGTGACCGCGTACAGCCCGGCGGCCGCGAGGGCCAGTGCCAGCCGCGTGTAGCGGAACTCTCGGCTGCGGGCGATGCCGTTCACGTACTCCTCGTGCTCGGTGCCGGTACGCCGCGGCCGTTCCCACCGCGGGGTGAGCAGCGCCAAGGCCGTGCCGGTGGCCACCAGCCCGTACCCGGCCGCCAGCACGGCGACCGCCTGCCGCCGCCCGAGGGAGTCGACCAGGGCGGCGGTCAACGGGGCGAAGACGGTGGACGACACCCCTCCCGCGAGCGTGATGACGGTCAGCGGCCACGCGCGGGAGGTGCCGAACCACTGGGTGGCCGCCGCGAACGCGACCGGGTAGAGGGTGCAGGCCTGAGCCGCGCCCGCCAGCGTCCAGGCGAGGACGAACAGGGGCAGGTACGGCGTCGCGGCCGACAGCCCCATCGCCGCCGCGCCGGCGGCGGCCCCGCCGGCGATGACCGCGCGCGGCCCGTACCGGTCGGTCAGCCGCCCGGCCCACGGCCCGCACGCCGCCGAGCACAGCAGGGACACGGTGTAGACGGCCGGCACCACCGGCGCCGGCCACGACGCCGCGCCGGTGATCCTCGTGGCCGCGATCGGCAGCGTGTAGTACAGGACGCCCCAGCTGAGGAACTCCACCAGGCACAGGCCCGCCAGCGCGCCGGTGCTCCGGCCCGGCGGCCTCATGCCGTGCGGGTACGGGCCCGCGGCGCGCGCGAGCCCGCCGGACGGCCCGATGAACGCGCGGTGTCCACTCGCCGCTCACCTCCAAGGGTCCCGTACGGATCATCGCCGGTGGCGCCGCGGCCCAAACGGCACACTTCCCCCAGAGCCGTCTCGAACCCCCCTGGCATGGTCAGGCTCGGAACAACACGAAATGATCGCCCGATGGCGGATGTGGTCTTCTTCGATCTGGACGGCACCCTGGTCGATCACCGGCGCGCGGTATGGGAGACGATCGCCCGGATCGTACGGGCGGCGCCGAACGCGACGGCTCCGGCAGAGGAGCTGGTGGCGCTGTGGTGGACGCTGGAGGGCCGCCACATGCGGGAGTACCTCGCCGGCCGGTGCTCCTTCGCCGAGCACCACCGCCGCAGGCTCCGTTCCTTCCTGCCGAAGCTCGGCGAGCCCGTTCCGGAGGATCCAGACGTTCTGGACGCCTGGATCAGCGACCGCTACCTCACCGCGTTCCAGGAGTCCTGGCGGTGCTATCCCGACGTCCGGCCCTGCCTGGAGACCCTGAAGCGGCTCCCGGGAGGACCGCGCCTGGCCGTTCTCACCAACGGGGACCCCGAGCAGCAGCGCGCCAAGCTCGCCCGCTTCGGCCTCCTGGAGTACTTCGAGGCCGTCCTGACCCCGGCCGAACTCGGTGCGGCCAAGCCCGCCGCGTACGCCGCCGCCTGCCGGTGGATGGGGGCGGACCCCGCGCGGGCGGTCAACGTGGGCGACATGCTGGACAGCGATGTGCACGCGGCCGCCCGCGCCGGGCTCACCGGCATCTGGCTGGACCGCGGCGTCGACTTCGTCACCGGCGGGCCGTCCCCGGCGGCGGACGAGACGGTTCTCCGCATCGAACGCCTCACAGACCTCCCCGGCCGCCTCCCCCCCCCCCCGCGATGTCGCGGTAACGGTCACCGCACCCGGGTCCCCGCTCATGACGGGAGCGTACGGGTGGGCTCACGTCCCGTCGAAGCCCGCGACATGCTCGGCGATCTCGGCGGGGGTCCACGGGGGCGCGCTCCGGTGGTCGCGCCAGGTGATCATCCGTTCGGCGGGCCGCGGGAACTCGCCGATGTATCCGCCGGCGCCGGCGAACACCCTCCCGGTGACGTCGGCGGCGAGGTCGCTGGCGAGGTAGACGTACAGCTGCGCGACGTAGGAGGCCGGTGGTGGCGCGAGCGCCCCGGCGTGCATCAGGTCGTCGAGGAGTCCCCGGGCGTGCAGCCGGTCGATGTGGGCGAGGTAGTCGTCACCGGCGGAGAGCCTGGTCTCCGCGCCGGGGCAGACGGCGTTGACCCGGACGCCGTGTTCGCGCAGCTCGGCCGCCAGGGCGTAGGTCAGGCTGGTGACCCCGCCCTTGCCGGCCGGGTATCCGGTTCCGCCGAAGACGCCGGTGAACGCGTGCGAGCCGGTGTTGACGATCGCGCCGCGGCCGGATTCCGCCATCAGCGGCGCGAACGCGCGGCAGGTCTGGAAGGTCGCGTTGAGGTGCGCGTCGATCAGGTCGTGCCACTGCCGCGTGGTGATGTTCAGGATGGACGACATGGGCGGCTCGGCCGTGCCGGCGCAGTTGACGAGGATGTCGGGCGTGCCGAGCTCGCGGGCGGCACCGACGAGCGCCTCCGCCACGTCGGGATCCGCGGCGGAGCCGGGAACGCCGCGTACCCGCGCCGGGTCTTTGAGGGCATGGACGGCGTCCTCGACCGCTCCCGGATCGCGTCCGTTGACGACGACGGAGGCGCCGGCCTGCGCGAGGGCGCGCGCGACCTCCAGGCCGATGCCGCGCGAGGAGCCGGTGACGACCGCGACCCTGTTCTCCAGAAGACTCATCGCCGGACCGCCGCCCGTGCGGGGCCGGCGAACGGGACGCGCGCCGGGGCACCGGCCGCGCCCTCTTCGGCGAACGGGCGGCGACGCGGCCGCGGCGCCGGACCTGAGGGCTTCGGTGTGCGGCACCGATGACTGTGGGTCGGTATGGAGCACATCGGACCGATCGTGCACGACTCGCGGCCGCGGAGCAACGGCGTCGGCCGGCCGAAGATCTCTGGGGCCTCCGGGGCCTCCGAGTCCTGCGGGTCGGGCTCGGCGGGCCGCGGGCCGGGGCTGGAACGCCCTTGACTTTCCAACATGGATCTTGTTCGATCTTTCACATGGAGAGTTCGGAACGCATGGCCGCGCTCATCGAGAGGTTGCGTACGACCGAGCACGTCACCGTGACCGATCTGGCGGGCGAGACCGGAGCGTCCGAGATGACCATCCGGCGCGATCTCGACCAGCTCGCCGAGCGGGGCGTGCTGCGCCGGGTCCGGGGCGGCGCCGTGAGCCTGCTGCTGCGGGGCGAGGCGCTGCCGTTCGCCGTCCGCGAGCACGAGGCCGCCGAGGCCAAGGAGCGGATCGCCGCCGCGATGGGCGACGCCCTCACCGACGGCGAGGCCGTCGTCCTGGACTGCGGCACCACCACGCTCACCGTCGCCCGCGCCATCGCCGGGCGCCGGCTCACCGTCGTCCCGCTCGACCTGCACGGCGCGAACGCGCTCAGCGGCGCCCCCGGGATACGGCTCCTGGTCCCCGGCGGGCGCACCACGCCGGGCGCGCTGGCGTTCACCGGCCCGCTGACCGAGGCGTCGCTGGCCTCGCTGCGGGTCGACACCGCCGTCATCGGCGTCTGCGGCCTGTCGGCCGAGCACGGGCTCACCGCGCACGAGCTGGAGGAGGTCCCGGTCAAGCGCGCCGCCATCGCCGCAGCCCGCCGCACCGTCGCGGTCTGCGACGGCGGCAAGTTCGGCCGGACCGGGCTCGGGCTCGTCTGCCCCGTCACCGCCCTCGACATGGTGATCACCGACCGGTCCGCTCCGGGCGCCGCCGTGGCCCGGCTCCGCGACGCCGGCGTCGAGGTCCGCCTCGTATGACCCGCACTCCCGAGACCGCGCCAACCCAGCGGCCCACCCAGCGGCCCACCCAGCGGCCCACCCGGCGGCTCCGGGCCGGGCGCTGGGCGACCTTCGTGTACTTCGGCCTCAACGGCTTCCTGCTGGGGATGTGGATCGTCCACATCCCCGGCGTCGAGCACCGCACCGGGATCGACCACACCGTCCTGGGCTGGCTCCTCCTGCTGCTGGGGGCGGGCGCCTTCGCCGGAATGCGGATCACCGGCGCCCTCACCGACCGGGCCGGCCCCCGCACCGTCGTACCGGTGGGCGCGGCCCTGTGCAGCGCCGCACTGGTCCTGCCCGGCCTGGCCTGGAACGCCTGGACGCTCGGGGCCGCACTGCTGGTCCTCGGCGCCGGCACCGGATGCCTGAACGTGTCCATGAACGCCCACGCCGTCCAGGTCGAGCGCGGCTACGGGCGGCCCGTCATGTCCGCCTTCCACGCCACGTTCTCCATCGGCGGCGTCCTGGCCTCGCTCGCCGGCGCCCGCACGCTCGGCTGGGGATGGAGCCCGGCCGCGACCCTCACCGCGGCCGCCGCGCTCGGCATCGCCGTGGCCGCCGCGACCGCGCCGGCGCTGCTCAGGCCCGACGGCCGCCGCGCCCCGGCGAAGGAACGCCGCGCGACGCCCCGCCGCATCCGGGTGCTGGCCGTGCTCTCCCTGATGGTCCTGCTGTGCGAAGGCGTCGCCAACGACTGGAGCACGCTCCACCTGCGCGACACCCTGGACGCGCCCGCCGCCACCGCCGCCCTCGCCTACGGCGCGTTCGCCACCGCGATGACCGCCGGCCGCCTGCTGGGCGACCGCGTGGCGGCGCGCTTCGGCCCGGTCGCCGTGCTGCGCTACGGCGCCGCCACGGCCGCCCTCGGCCTGGCGGCGGCGGCCCTGGCCCCGACGGTCCCGGCGGCGCTGCTCGGCTGGGCGGTGTTCGGGGCGGGCCTGTCCGGCTGCGTTCCGCAGCTCTTCAGCGCCGCCGGCCACCACGACCCGGACGCCGCGGGCGCCAACGTCTCCCGGGTCGCCGGCCTCGGCTACATCGGCATCCTCGCCGGCCCCGCCGTCATCGGCCCGATGACCCAGGTCATGCCGCTCAATCTCACCTTCTTCCTCCCGGTGGCCCTCTGCGCGGCGGCCGCCTGCGCGGCCGGCGTCCTGCGGCCGGCGTCCCGCGACGTCCCGGGCCGCCGGGACGGGCACGCCGGCGAGCACGCCAGGCGCCCTTCGTAGTACCGGCCTCCCCGTACCTGCCTCTCCGTACCTGCCTCCCCGTACCAGTCTCCCCCGGACGGCGGGCTCCAGCGCGGCTCCGGGGCGGCGAACGCTCGGCCCCGCCGCTCCGGAATCTCGAAGTGTTAACTCAGGGGAGACATTTCTCAAGACGGGCGTTATCTTTGCGTCTACATAGCAAGCGATCCTGATATTTACTCAGTCCTGAATGAGGATGGCTGATGTGAAGGGAACCGCGTAGGTGGGCAGAAACGCAGACCTCGGGCCTGCTCTGAGCGATCCGGGCCGGCGACGCTTCCTGGGGTACTCCGGGATCGGGGCGCTGGCGCTCGCGTTCGGGCCGTTGCGGGCGGAGCCGTCGACCGTGACCCGTGAGGCGTCCCGGTTCAAGAACGACCCGTTCAGCCTCGGCATCGCGTCCGGCGACCCGCTGCCCGACTCGGTCGTCCTGTGGACGCGGCTGGCACCGGAACCGCTGGCCTCGCTCGGCGGCATGGAGCCGCACCGCGTCCCCGTCCGGTGGCAGGTCGCCGAGGACGCGCGGTTCCGCCGGGTCGTCCGGCAGGGGACGGCGACCGCCAGGCCGGAGTACGCGCACTCGGTGCACGTCGACGTGCGCGGCCTGCGACCCGGGCGGGAGTACTTCTACCGGTTCAAGGCGGGCAACGAGATCTCACCGGCCGGACGGACCAAGACCGCCCCCGCGCCCGGGGAGACGGCGAAGGCGTTCACCTTCGGAATGGTGTCGTGCCAGGCGTGGTTCGACGGTTACTACACGGCGTACGGTCACCTGGCCAAGGAGGACCTCGACCTGGTCCTCCATCTCGGCGACTACCTGTACGAGTACGGCGTGCAGACCAATGGCGGCAGGCCGGACACGCCGGTGCCGGGCAAGTTCCACACCCCCACCGTCCACCTGTCGGACTACCGCGACCGGTACGCCCTCTACAAGCTCGACCCCGAGTTGCAGGCGGCGCACGCGGCGGCGCCGTGGATCGTCACCTGGGACGACCACGAGGTCGTCGACAACTACGCCGACCTCGCCCACCCGTCGGCGCCGCCGGAGGACTTCCTCGTCCGCCGCGCCAACGCGTACCGGGCGTACTGGGAGCACATGCCGCTGCGGGCGCTGGAGCCGGCCGGCCAGAACATGTCGCTGTACCGCCGGTTCACCTTCGGCCGGCTGCTGGAGTTCAGCGTCCTGGACACCCGCCAGTACCGCAGCGACCAGGCGTGCGGCGACGGCCTGAAGACCGGCTGCGAGCAGCGGCTGGACCCGTCCCGGACGCTGCTCGGCGACGCCCAGGAGGCGTGGCTGCTGGACGGTCTCGGACGCTCGCAGGCGAAGTGGAACGTCGTGGCGCAGCAGATGATGCTGTCGCAGGTCGACTTCAACACCGAGCCCGGGCAGGCGTTCGGGATGGACCTGTGGGACGGGTACAAGCCCTCCCGCGACCGGCTGCTGAACGGGATCGTCGAGCGGAAGGTGCGCAACCCGATCGTCCTGTCCGGCGACTTCCACCGCAGCATGGCCGCGAACGTCAAGCGGGACTTCGACGACCCCGCCTCCCCCACGATCGCGACGGAGTTCCTCGGCTCGTCCATCTCGTCGGGCATGGACGGGGCGGACATGGACGAGTTCGGCTCGCAGTTCCTCGCGGCCAACGACCACATCCGCTTCTACAACGGGCAGCGCGGCTACATGACGTACAGCGTCACGCCCGGCGCCTTGAACGCGTCCTACCGTGTCGTGCCGTACGTCCGGGAACGCGGCGCCCCCGTGTTCACCCGCGCGAGCTTCGCCGTCGAGGACGGCAAGCCCGGCCTCCAGGCCGACTCCAAGAGCGCGGCACGCGGCAAGAGCTACCTGTCCGCCTCCGAGGTCGAGCCTCCGGAGCCGCTGAAGGGGTACCGGAAGTGAGCGTTCGCAAGATCATCGCGCTGGTGGCCGTGGCGCTCGCGGCGGTCGCCGGTGTCGCCACGTACACCGGTACGGCCTCCGCCGCCCGGCAGGGGCGCGGCGCCGTCACGATGACGGTGCAGTCCGGGACGCTGGACGTGCTCGCCGCCCCGTGCGGCGGCAGGCCGCTGGTGGTCGACCTCGCCAACTCCGGCGCCGAGGGCGCGTACGTCGACGTGTTCATCACGCCGGAGCGGCCGCTCGTCACCTCGCACGACGTCATCTCGACCTACGTGCCGCCGAACGGCGACGTCGCTCTCCGGGTGCAGGTCTCCGCGCCGCTCGGCTCCGCCGGCGGAACGCACAGCGTGTCGCTGCGGCTGGGTGCGCGCGGGGCCCAGCAGCAGGCGGCCGTCACGGTCACGCCGAAGCCGTCCGGGCCCGGCGCCAACCTCGCCCTCGGCGGTCCCGTCAGCGCCTCGTCCACGCACGGCAACTTCTCCGCCTGCGGCGGCGTGGACGGCAACGCCGACTCCGCGGACTGGTCCACCCGGACCGGCTGGAACGACGGCACGCGCGGGGTCTTCCCGGACACCTACACGGTCGAGTTCGGCGGCCCGCAGGCCATCGACCGGATCGTCCTGTACACGCTGGACTCCGCGCGCTACCCCGCCGCCCGCAACGGCCTGCAGGACTTCGACGTGCAGGTGCTCGGCGGCGGCGAGTGGACGACCGTGTCGAACGTCCGCGGCAACACCACGGGCCGGCTGGAGTTCCCGGTCGATCCGGCGGTCTCCACCGAGTCCGTGCGCATCGTGGCGCTGGCGTCCAACAGCGCCGACTACTCCCGCATCGTCGAACTGGAGGTCTACCAGGACTCGTAGGCCCGGCGAACCGGCCGGCGGTGTGCCCGGTCGCCGCCATCGTGGCGACCGCCCGCACGCCGCCGGACCACCGTCACCTGGCGCTTCACGGGGTGATGGGCAGTTCGGTGATGAGCCTCTCGATGCGGCGCCTGATCTCGTCGCGGATCGGGCGGACCGCCTCGACGCCCTGCCCCGCGGGGTCGTCGAGCTGCCAGTCCAGGTAGCGCTTGCCTGGAAAGACGGGGCAGACGTCGCCGCAGCCCATGGTGATGCAGACGTCGCTGGCCTGGACGGCGTCGGCGGTGAGGATCTTGGGCTTCTGGTCGGTGATGTCGATGCCCTCTTCCCGCATGGCCTCGACGACGGCGGGGTTGACGGAGTCCGCGGGCGCCGAGCCCGCCGAGCGGACCTCGACGGCGTCGCCCGCCAGGTGGGCGAGGTAGGCGGCGGCCATCTGGGAACGGCCCGCGTTGTGCACGCAGACGAACAGGACGCTGGGCTTGGCGGACATGAGGTCTCCTTGGCTGCGGCGGCCGGGTGGACGGGGCGCGCGTCACCGCGGCCCATCCGATCACCCTCCGCGAGGCAGGGCTTTGGCCTGCGCTTACTTCCCTGGTAACGTATCAGCACATGATGACATCAGTCGAGCCTGATGCGTTGCTGAGGCTGCTGGCCGATCCGCTCCGGGCGCGCATCGTGTCCCTGCTGGCCGAAGAGGCGCTGTGCACCTGCCACCTGGTGGAGGAGACCGGCGCCAAGCAGACCAACATCAGCAACCATCTGCGAGTGCTGCGCGAGGCAGGGCTGGTGGAGACCGAGCCGTGCGGCCGCTACACCTACTACCGGCTGCGCGCCGAGCCTCTGGAGGCGCTCGCCGGACGGCTGCACGGCCTGGCCCGCGCCGCCCGTACCACTGCCGACGACTCGCGAAAGAGGCCCTGCCCGTGACGACGTCCCGCTCCGTGCCCGATGCCGACACCGCGTCCCGGCCGGGCGGCGGTCCCGAGCAGGGGCTCGTCGGCAGGCTGTCCACGCTCGACCGGTTCCTGCCGGTGTGGATCATCGCCGCGATGGCCCTGGGGCTGCTGCTGGGCCGCGCGGTCCCCGGCCTGGACGAGGCGCTGAGCAGCATCGAGGCGGGCGGGATCTCGGTCCCGATCGCGCTCGGCCTGCTGGTCATGATGTACCCCGTGCTGGCCAAGGTCCGCTACGACCGGCTGCACACCGTGACCGGCGACCGCCGGCTGCTGGTCTCCTCCCTGGTGCTCAACTGGCTGATCGGCCCCGCGGTGATGTTCGCGCTGGCCTGGCTGCTGCTGCCGGACCTGCCCGAGTACCGCACCGGCCTGATCATCGTCGGGCTGGCCCGCTGCATCGCCATGGTCATCATCTGGAACGACCTGGCCTGCGGCGACCGCGAGGCCGCCGCCGTCCTGGTCGCCCTCAACTCCGTCTTCCAGGTGATCGCCTTCGGCCTGCTCGGCTGGTTCTACCTGCAGGTCCTGCCGGGCTGGCTGGGCCTGGACACCGACGACGCCGACTTCTCCATCGGCAAGATCGTCATCAATGTGCTGGTGTTCCTCGGCGTCCCGCTGCTGGCCGGCTACCTGACGCGCCGCACCGGCGAGCGGACCCGCGGCCGCGACTGGTACGAGACCCGCTTCCTGCCCAGGATCGGGCCGGTCGCGCTCTACGGGCTCCTGTTCACCATCGTGCTGCTGTTCGCGCTGCAGGGCGACAAGATCACCTCGCAGCCCGCCGACGTCGCCCGCATCGCGCTGCCGCTGCTGGCCTACTTCGCCATCATGTGGGCGGGCTCGTTCGCCCTGGGACGCGCCGTCGGCCTCCCCTACGACCGCACCGCCACCCTGGCCTTCACAGCGGCCGGCAACAACTTCGAGCTGGCCATCGCCGTCGCCATCGCCACCTTCGGCGTCACCTCCGGGCAGGCACTCGCCGGAGTCGTCGGACCCCTCATCGAGGTCCCCGTCCTGGTCGCGCTGGTGTACGTCTCCCTGTGGCTACGCCGCCGCATGCGGGCGACCGCATCGCAGAACTGACTCCACCTCAGCCGGGAAGCTCTCGGACGGCGGTCAGCCGGCGGCCGGAGCGTCGGGCGGCGGGCAGCACGCGCGCAAGTAGGCCTGCAGCTCGGTCAGCAAGGACTCCATCACCGGGGTGTCGATGCGGTAATGGACCTGCTTGCCTTCCTTGCGGGAGGCCAGCAGGCCCCCGCGGCGCAGTAGCGCGAGCTGCTGCGAGGCGGTGGAGTGCGCGATGCCCGCCCGCTCGGCGACCTCGCCGACGGTCAACTCGATCCCCCCGGCGAACAGCTCTAGCATCTGCTGGCGCTGCTCGCTGGCCAGGCCCTTGAGGAAGTCGCGCAGCTTCTCGCTCGGCTGGACGACGCCCGCGCAACCGCCCGTACCGGCGCCGATGGCGTCCGTCCCCGCGTCAGCCACGCCGCCACTCCCCTCCTGCACGGCCCTGGCGCCATGCTTCCAGCTGCCCTCCATCCTGCCACGTGCCGTCATATTGTCATTTCACGAATTTACGTTATGTTGTCCGCATGACGGACCGAAGCGATGTCGTGATCATCGGCGGTGGCCAGTCGGGGCTGGCCACCGCGCATGCCGCCCGCACGATGGGCTTGACGGCGGTGGTCCTGGAGGCCGCCGGCAGCGCCGCCGGATCGTGGCCGCACTACTACGACAGCCTGACCCTCTTCTCCCCGGCCCGCCGCAGCTCCCTGCCCGGCCGCCCGTTCCCCGGCGATCCCGACGGCTACCCGGTACGGGACGAGGTCGTGGCCTACCTGACCGGCTACGCGGCCGCCCTGGACGCCGACATCCGCACCGGTCACCGGGTCGATCGGGTGGCCGCGACCGGCTCGGGAGGCTATGAGGTCACCACCGCGGACGGCACGGCCGCCCTGCACGCCCCGATGGTGGTGGCCGCGACGGGCGCGTTCAGTTCCCCGTACCGGCCCGACCTTCCGGGACTGGAATCGTTCACCGGCACGGTGCTGCACTCGGCGGACTACCGGCGCCCCGAGCCGTTCACCGGCCGGCGGGTGGTGATCGTGGGCGGCGGCAACTCGGCGGTGCAGATCGCCATCGAACTCGCCGCCGCCGGTTCCCGGGTCACCCTGGCCACCAGGCATCCGCTGCGCTTCATGCCGCAACGCGTCCTGGGGCGCGACACCCACATCTGGCTGCAGCGCACCGGCCTGGACACCGCCGGCTGGGCCAGGCCGCTGCTGACCGGCGGCAAGGGCACCCCGGTGATGGACACCGGCACCTACCGGGCCACCATCGCCACCGGCAATCCGGACCGGCGCCCGATGCTCACGCGCCTGGACGGCGATCACGTGGAGTGGTCCGATGGCACGCGCGAGCGCGTGGAGGTGCTGCTGCTGGCCACCGGCTACCGGCCCGGCGTGGAATACCTGACCGGCCTCGACGGCGCCCTGGACGCCGAAGGCCGGCCCCGCCACCACGGCGGCGTCTCCCCGGCGTGCCCCGGCCTGGGCTTCGTCGGGCTGGAATGGCAGCGTTCGTTCGCATCGGCCACACTGCGCGGCGTCGGCGCCGACGCCCGCCACGTCCTAGGCCGACTGCGCGAGCAGAGTGGACATGTACGTGCGGCCGCCGAGCGAGCCCGCCGGTGACCGGGTCAGGCCGGGACCGCGGACGGCAGGGCGAACAGTCCCGACAGGCGGGTGAGCGCTTCGGGGATCGTCCGGTAGTACACCCAGGTGCCGCGCCGCTCCCCCTCGATCACCCCTGCCTGCCGCAGCACCTTGAGATGGTGGGAGATCGTCGGAGCGGTCAGCTCGAACGGTCCGGTCAGGTCGCACACGCACGCCTCACCGCCCTCGGCCGAGGCGATCATGTTCAGCAGCCGGAGCCGTACGGGGTCGGACAGCGCCTTGAACACCTTGGCCAGGTCCGCCGCCTCCGCCTCGGACAGCGCCGAGTCGCTCAGCGGCGCGCAGCAAGGAGTGGAAACGTCCGAAAGCTCCAGCAAGTTCGACATAGCTCTAATTTGACATCCATCTAGGCAACGTTGCAAGCTGGGGTCTGATTCGAAGAATCTCTAACCAGGGAGCGTGCAGTGAAGGCCCTCGTTCAACGGATCGTCCACCACCATCGATCCGGCGGGCGCGCCGTGCAGTTCCACGAGCGCAGCGGTCAGGTCTGCGGCGCCGCCTGCCGCGCCGCCGCGCACCGCGACCGGGCCACCATCGCCGCCCCGCGCGTCCGCGCCTGACCGCCTTCTTCGACCAACGCCGATCCTTCCGGACACAGGAGCATCGATGAGCGAGCACACCCCTCGGCCCGGCGACCAGGCCACGGGCTGCTGCGGCAGCGCCGCCGCCCCCGTCCCCGACGTCGAGCAGCCCGCTACCACCCTCGACACCAGCGGCACCGATCAGGAGTCACCGGTCGTGGTGATCGGCGCCGGGCCGATCGGGCTGGCCGCCGCCGCACACCTGGCCGAACGCCGCCTGCCGTTCCTGGTCCTGGAAGCCGGTGAACGTGCCGGTGCCGCCGTCGCCGAATGGGGCCACGTGCGCCTGTTCTCGCCCTGGCGCTACAACATCGACGCCGCCGCCCGCCGCCTGCTGGAGGCCACCGGCTGGACGCCCCCGCCCGCCGACGCGCTGCCCACCGGCGCCGAACTCATCCGCGACTACCTCGCCCCGCTCGCCGCACTGCCCGAACTGGCCGGCCACATCCGTACCGGCACCCGAGTCGTAGCCGTCACCCGCCAGGGCGTGGACGCCACCCGCACCATCGGACGCGACGAGCACCCGCTGCTGGTGCGC
>NZ_JBEZWH010000103.1:0-18717 GCF_040703975.1 Spirillospora sp. NPDC029432 | reverse complement strand
GGTCCGGCTCGGCGCCACCGGGCCCGCGGTGACCGCGGGCCTCGTCCGGCTGGCCGGGGACACCGCCCTCCGGAACCGGCCGGCCGTGCTCGGCCGGCTGCTGCGGCTGGAGGCGGCGCTCCCGGCCGGGGTGCTGGTGCCGCTGCTCGCCGACCCCGACCCGATGATCTGGTCGCCGGCCGGATCCCTGCTGCGGCTGCTGCCCGATGCCGACGCCGTCCTGGCCGACCTGGTCCGCACCGCCGGGGGAGAGGTACGGCGGCGGGCGCTGAACCTGCTGGCCCGCCCGCAGGCCGGCGTCCCGGGAATGGGCGTCCCGGACGCGGATGCAGCGTACGAGGCGGCCTGGCGCCGGCTGTGGGAGCCCGCGCCGGGCGTGGTGGACGCCCTTTTGGCCGCCGCCGGGGCCGAGCGCGACCCGGACGCGCGGAGCGTCCTGTTCCGCGCGCTGGCCGCGCACCGCGCGACCGCGGCGGTGGCGCCGGCGGCCGCCTGGCTGGCCGACTCGCGCTGCGGGCCCGCCGCGGCGGCGGCACTGGCCGGGGCCGGCACGCCCGAGGCCGTCGAACTGCTGCGGCGGTTCGCCACGGGGCCGGCGGACGCCCGGGAGCGCGCCGCGGCCGTCCGCGAGATGGGCGCCGCGGGCGGTCTCGCGGAGGCCGATCTGCTGCTCCGGATGCTCGACGATCCGGCCGAGCCGGTACGGCTGGGCGCGGTGGCGGGGCTGGGCGCCTTCTTCCGGCGGTTCGACGGCGGCCGGATCGAGCGGCTGGAGCGGTGGCGGGCCGGCCGCGTCCCCGGCCTGCCGGTCCCGCCGACCTCGGACGATCCCGGCGTACGCGAGGCGGCGCGCCGCACCGCCGATCACCTGACGCGCATGCTCGCCGCCGACCCGGAGCACGCGGACGCCTACCACGACGCGCTGTGGCACGTACCGGAGGTGCGCCCGCTGCTGCCGGAACTGCTGGAAAGCCCCGACGGGCGGGTGCGGTCCACCGCGCTCCATCTCGCCGAACGGTTCGGGGAGATCGACTTCGCGGGACGGCTGCGGCTGCTGGACGACCCCGACGCCCGTGTGCGCCAGGGCGCCGCGCTCGGCTTTCTGCTGCTGGTGGAGAAGCGGGCGCCGGTGCCGGACGAGCGCGCCGCGCTCCGCCCCGGCCTCGAAAACGCCCTGGAGGACGCCGACCACTACGTCCGGACGTTCGCCGCCAGGACGCTCGCGCACCTGGACCGCGAGCCCGCCGGCCACCGGCCCTGACGGCGCGTCAGGAGCCGCCGGGCGCGCGGTGCGGTTCGAGGGCGCTCATGTACTCGACCATGCGCACGCCGATCTCGAACGCGACGTCGCCGCCGTCCAGATCGGGATCGAGCCACACCTCGGAGATCCGCCGCCAGGACGCCGGCCCGATGAACGCGCCGGCGACCGCGTCCGCGCCCAGCCGCGGGCGCCAGCTCTCCTCCGCCGCGCCCAGCCGCGCGAGCACCGCGTCGTTGTCGCGCTCGGCGCGGTGCTCGGCGTGGAAGCCGATCTCCAGCGCCCGGGTGCGGGCGGCGGCGACGATGTCCGCGCCGATGACCTGGGCCTCGTAGTGCTCGCGCTGCGGTTCGGGATCGCCGAACCACGCCTTCACCCCGTTCCGCCGCACCCGCACGTGCAGCGGCCCCAGAGCGGCCGGCGCGGAGCCCCGGACGACCTCGCCGACCTGCTCGAACAGCTCCCACTCCTCCACGGGCACCCCCCGGAATGATCCTAAACCTCCCGTGCCGGGGCGATGACGAGGGTGATGAGCAGGACGCAGACGGCGGCGAGCGCCGCGACCACGCCGGCGATCCCGATCAGCGGTTCCGCGAGCGGCAGCAGCAGGACGGCGGTGACGCAGCCCGGCACGGCGGCGGGGTGCGCGGCGGGCTGCGCCGCGATGGGGGCGTGCACCAGCCAGAGCAGGACGAGGAACGCGGCGGCCGGGACCGCCACGGCGTAGCAGACCGCGAGGGGCGTCGCGGCGAGGCCGTGCCCGGTCCGCTCGACCGCGACCTCCAGGCCGGCGCCGACGGCGGCGAGGGCGGCGAAGATGCCGTAGTGGCCGTACCCCCACAGGTACGAGCGGTGGCGGCGGTCGCTGAGGCCCTGCCCGGCCGGCGCCAGGAAATAGAGCCACCACAGCGCGAACAGCAGGACGAGGCCGGAGCCGGCGACGAGCACGAACGCGCCGTCGACGGAGGCCGTCTCGAGCGCGCCCGCGACGCCACGGGACGCGGCGAGGACGCTCTCGCCGAGCAGGATGATCGTGAACAGCCCGTACCGCTCGGCGATGTGGTGCGGGTGCCAGGTGGTGCGCGCGGTCCGCTCCGCCCACGGCGGCACCGCCAGTTCCAGGACGGCGAGGAGGACGAAGACGGGCACCTCGGCCGCCGCGGGCAGGGTGCCGGTCCCGGCCAGCAGGAGCCGGAGCAGCCAGCCCGCCTGCAGGACGGTGAAGCCGGCGGCGTAGCGGAACGCGGTGCGGCGGCGCGCCGGATCCTCGACGCCGGCGCGGATCCACTGGGAGACCAGCCCGACCCGCATGAGGAGGTAGCCGAACGTGACGCCGCGGTAGTCGCCGTCCTCGGCCGCGGCGGGCACGCCGGCGGCCAGCACCAGGACGCCGGCCATCTGCACCATGGTCAGCAGCCGGTAGGGGACGTCGTCGTTGTCGTACGACGACGCGAACCAGGTGAAGTTCATCCACGCCCACCAGATCGCGTAGAAGACCTGGAGGAACGCGACCAGCCCGGCCATGGCGTGGGCGCCGGCGATGTCGTGGGCGAAGCGGGCGGTGACGGCCGCGACCGCGACCACGAAGGTCAGGTCGAACAGCAGCTCCAGGGGGCTCGCGCCGCGGTGCGGCTCGTCGATCGGACGCGCGCGCATCCGCGCCCGGATCCCGCTTCCGGTGGTCTGTGCCGCCACGGCCTCGCTCCCGTCCTTGTGGGTTCCGCCTCCCAGGACGACAGAGCGGCGCCCCGATCTGTGACACCCCCGCGCCGGGGCCGGCCTGTCACAGACCCGGGGGCCGTCTTGTCCTAGCTGCTGTACGCCCCGTCGCGCGGACGGGGCCGGTGTAGGCAGCACGGAGGTGCGCGCAATGAAGATCGTGGTCATCGGCGGCAGCGGGCTCATCGGCAGCAAGGTCGTCGCGAGGCTCGGCGACCAAGGGCACGAGGCCGTGGTGGCCGCCCCCCAGACCGGGGTCAACACGCTCACGGGGGAGGGGCTCGCGGAGGTGCTGAAGGGCGCCGATGTGGTGGTCGACGTGTCGAACTCGCCGTCGTTCGAGGCCGCGGCGGTGATGGAGTTCTTCACCACGTCCAGCCGCAACGTGCTGGCGGCCGAGGCGGAGGCGGGCGTCGGCCACCATGTCGCGCTGTCGGTCGTGGGCACCTCGCGGCTGCCCGACAGCGGCTACTTCCGGGCGAAGGTCGCGCAGGAGGAGCTGATCGCGGCCTCGCCGGTCCCGTACTCGCTCGTGCACGCCACCCAGTTCTTCGAGTTCGCCGGCGCCATCGCGGACTCGGCGACCGAGGGCGGCACGGTACGGGTGCCGGACGCGCTGATCCAGCCGATCGCGGCCGACGAGGTCGCCGACGCGGTGACGCGGGCCGCCCTGGGCGAGCCGACCCGGGGCGTCACCGAGGTGGCCGGGCCCGAGTCGTTCACCTTCGCGGAGCTGATCGAGCGGTTCTTCGAGGCCCGCGCCGACGAGCGCGAGGTGGTCTCCGACCCGGAGGCGCGCTACTTCGGCGCGCGGCTGGAGGAGAAGTCGCTGCTCCCCGGCGAGGGCGCCGGCATCGGCAGGATCCGGTTCGCCGACTGGCTGAAGGCGCAGACCGCGAAGTGAGGGGCACCCGCCGGTGAAACGGCCCCGGGCCCGGGCGGTCGCGCGTACGCGCACCGCCCGGGCCCGGCACCAGGATCCCGGTGAACGGCCGTGAACGGTCAGGGGGCCGCCGCGCTGGCGGCGGCCGGTTCGGGCCGTGCCGCGGGGGCCTCGTCCGGTATCCGCAGGAACAGCCCGGCGACGAGCGACACCAGGGCCGCGACCGCCATGTAGACCGCGATCGCGAACCAGCCGCCGGTCCCTTCCAGCAGCGCCGTGGAGAGCGCGGGCGCGATCGCGTTGCTGCCGATGAGGCCGGTCGTGAACGCGATGGACATGCCGCTGAAGCGGATCTCCGACGGGAACACGGCGGAGAAGTACGCCGGGACGACGGCGTAGTTGGCGGCGTAGCTCACGAGCAGGAGGGCGAACCCGAGCAGCATCCAGCCCCACTGCCGGGTCTCCAGCAGGGCGAACCAGGCGAACGGCGCCACCACGAGGGCCGCCGCCCCGCCCAGGAAGACGGGCCGGACCCCGATCCGGTCGCCGAGGCGGCCGAACAGCGGCACGCAGACCAGCACGACCACGGTGGCGGGCAGGAGGACCGAGAGCATCGTGTCGCCGCTGAGCCCGAGCCCGGCCTTGCCGTAGCTGAGGGAGTACACCGTGGCCATGGTGAACGCGGTGCCCGCGGCCACGATGCCGAGCGCGACGAGGGCGACCGTCCGCCACGCGGTGCGGAACAGGTCGGCGACCGGCAGCCGGCGCACCTCGCTGCGCTCCTTGACCTCGTCGAACTCGGGGCTCTCCTCGACCCCGAGCCGGACCAGCAGCCCGATCACCACCAGGACGGCGCTGACCAGGAACGGGATCCGCCAGCCCCAGGACCGCATGGCGCCCTCGTCCATCGCCATCACCGGCAGGAACGCCAGGTTGGCGAGCAGGAGGCCCGCGGTGGTGCCGGTGTTGACCAGGGAGCCGAGGAAGCCGCGCCGCCCGCGGTCGGAGTGCTCGGTGGTCATCAGCACCGCGCCCCCGTACTCGCCGCCGGCCGAGACGCCCTGCAGGAGGCGGGCGATCACGAGCAGGACCGGCGCGGCGATGCCGATCGTCCCGTAGTCGGGCAGCACGCCGATCGTGAACGTGGCGGCGCCCATGAGGACGAGCGTCGCGACCAGGATCGTCTTGCGGCCCACCCGGTCGCCGAAGTGGCCGAACACCAGGGCGCCGAGCGGCCGCGCGACGTATCCGGCGGCGAAGGTCCCCAGGGACAGCAGTGTCGCCACGAACGGGTCGGTGGCCGGGAAGAAGATGTCGGCGAAGACGAGTGACGCCGCCAGGCCGTAACAGGCGTAGTCGTAGTACTCGACCGTGGTGCCGATCCAGCTCGCGAGCGTGGCTCTCCTACGTTGCCGCGCGGTGCTGGTGGTGGCGGTCATGGGCGCCCTCCGAGAGATGAATGTGAACGCGCGTCCAGCGCCGCGGGCAGGGGCACGGCCTGGTGTGACGGCGTTCACCACAAGTTCGCCGTACTATGTACGGTTCAAAGAACGTTTGTCAAGGGTCGCCCTCCGGTAGGGAACGGGCCGGCGTTTGCCGAGGTCCGGGAGTCGAAGGGTATGCGCCGGGGGTCCGGTTGAAATCCGTACGCCAAACCGTACATAGTACTGACATTGGCCGCCCGGACGAGAGGACCGAAGACCATGGGACGACGACCGCGACCGCGACGGACCGCCCGCGAAGGCGGGAGCGCGCCGCATGCCGCGCGCTGAGGCCCCGCCCCGCCGGGCTTACGCGGCGGCCCCGCACGGGCTGATCCACTACGCCGAGCGGGGGGAGGGCGCCCCGGTGCTCCTTCTGCACCAGACGCCGCGCTCGTGGGACGAGTACCGCGACGTGCTCCCGCTGATCGGAGCCCGGTACCGGGCGATCGCGATGGACACGCCCGGATTCGGCGCGTCCGACCCGCCGGCCGGGCCGTGGAGCGTCGAGGCGTTCGCGGCCGGGGTCCTCGCGCTCTGCGACGCGCTGGAGCTGGACCGGGTGGCGCTCGCCGGGCACCACACCGGCGGGGTGGTCGCCGTCGAGGTGGCCGCCCGCGCGCCCGAGCGGGTGAGCGCCCTGGTGCTGTCCGGCGTCCCGTACGTGGACGCCGCGCGGCGGGCGGAGGTGGCGGCCCGGCCGCCCATCGACGAGGTGACCCCGCGGCCGGACGGCTCGCACCTGGCGGGCCTGTGGAACAACCGCCGGCCCTACTACCCGGACGACCGGCCCGACCTCCTCGACCGCCTGGTCCGCGACGCGCTGAACGTCCTGGACCGGGTCGAGGAGGGGCACCGGGCGGTCAACGCCTACGAGATGGAGCGGCGCATCGGCCTGGTGCGCGCGCCCGCGCTCGTCCTGTGCGGGGAACTGGACGGGTTCTCCCGCCCCGACATGGCGGCCCTGGCCGGACGCCTGGCGGACGCGCGCACCGAGCTGCTGCCGGGCACCGGCGTCCCCGCCGCCGACCACCGTCCCGACCTGTTCGCCGCGGCCGTGCTGCGCTTCCTGGACGAGGTGGCGTGATGGGCAGTGTCGTCACCTGGATCCCGGCCGGCGGCACCATCGAGGCCGCCGGCCGGGACCGGCTCGACCTGGTCTCGTACGGCGAGAGCGGCCGCCGGGTCACCCCGGCCGAGATCCTGGCGGAGCTGCCCGAGCTGGCCGGGATCGCCGAGGTCCGGACGCTGCCCTGGGCCGATCCCGGCCGCGCGCAGCTCCCGCCGAGCCACGCCTGGACGCTCGCCGACCTGGCGGCGCTGGCGCGGCTGGTCCGGGAGGCCGCGGCGGACTCCGCCGGCGTGGTGGTCACCTGCGGCACCAACGGCCTGGAGGAGACCGCGTACTTCCTCGACCGCGTCCTGGACGGCGCCGTCCCGGTGGTCGTCACGGGGGCGATGCGGCCCGCGTCCGCGCTCGGCCCCGACGGGCCGGCGAACCTGCTCGCCGCGGTCCGCGTGGCGGCGCACCCGGACGCGCGCGGCTGCGGCGTGCTGGTGGTGCTCGACGACGCGATCCTCCCGGCCCGGGACGCGACCAAGGCGGCGACCTACCACCGTGGCGCGTTCCGGTCGCCGGAGTTCGGCCCGCTGGGCCGCACCGACGCGGACGGCGCCGTGGTCCTCCGCCGCCGCCCGGTGCCCGCCCCGCCCGGCGCGCGGTTCGATCCGGACGCGCTGCCCGCCGCGTTCCCGCGCGTCGACGTGGTCGCGTCCTACCTGGGCGCGGACGGGACGCTGGTGGACGCCGCGGTGGCCGCCGGCGCGCGCGGGATCGTCCACGCGGGGCTGGGCGCGGGCCATCCCACGCCGGCCGAGTGGGCCGCGCTGAAGCGCGCCGCGGACGCCGGGGTCCTGGTGTGCCAGGCGTCGCGGACGGGCTCGGGCCGCGTGGTGCCGCACGGGCCGATCCGCACCGGCGGGTTCGTCGCGTGCGGCGATCTGAGCCCGTGGAAGGCGCGCGTCCTGCTCGCCCTCGCCCTCGCCCGGGGGGACGGTCCCGGGGCCGTGCAGGCGCTCTTCGACGAAGCCTGATCGAGCATGTCCTCGCAGGCCGGAGGGGGTGCGCTTGACTCCGTACTTTAAACCGTACATAGTACGAACAACCTTTCCGCCCGCCGATCGACGGAGGTCAACGTGAACGCACCGCTGGACGGCCCCGACGAGGGGGTGCTCGAACTGCGGGTCGAGCAGCTGCGCAGGGAGGCCGGCGGCGTGCTGTCGGTGACGCTGCGCGACCCCGAGGGCGGGCTGCTCCCCGAATGGGCGCCCGGCGCGCACATCGACCTGGAGCTCCCGGGCCTGGTCCGCCAGTACTCGCTGTGCGGCGACCCCGCCGACCGGTTCACCTACACGGTCGCCGTCCTGCGGGAGGACGCCTCCGCCGGCGGCTCCGCGTACGTCCACGACGAGCTGCGGCCCGGCGACCTGGTGGAGGTGGGCGGCCCTCGCAACCACTTCGCCCTGGTCCCCGCCGAGCGCTACCTGTTCATCGCGGGCGGCATCGGCATCACCCCGATCCTGCCGATGATCCGCGCGGTCGAGGCGGCCGGGGCCGACTGGCGGCTCGCCTACGGCGGCCGGCGCCGGGAGACGATGGCGTTCCTGGACGAGCTCGCCCCGTACGGCGGCAGGGCCGAGATCACCGTCGAGGCCGAGAGCGGCCCGCTCGACCTCGCCGCCCTGCTCGGCGACCCGCAGGACGGCACCGCCGTCTACTGCTGCGGGCCGGGCGGCCTGCTGGACGCCGTCGAGGAGCGCTGCGCCGCCGGCTGGCCCGAGGGCGCCCTGCACCTGGAGCGCTTCCAGGCCAAGACGTTCGACATCGACCCGGCGGCGGAGCGGGCCTTCGAGGTGGTCTGCGCCCGCTCGGAGACCACCGTCCGGGTGCCCGCCGACCGGCCCATCGCCGACTGCCTGGACGACGCCGGGATCCCGGTGCCGACCGCCTGCCGCGAGGGCATCTGCGGCAGCTGCGAGGTCAAGATCCTCGACGGCACCGCCGAGCACCGCGACTCGCTGCTGTCCAAGGCCGAGCAGGAGGCGGGCCAGACCCTCATGGTCTGCGTCTCCCGGTCCCGCACGGACCGGCTGGTGCTCGACCTGTGAACGCCCCGGGCTTCCCCGCCGCCGTCCCCGTCCCCGTTCCCACTCACACGATCCTGGAGGTCAGCCGTGGCTGAGTCCGAGACCGCTCCCGCCGGCGCCCCCGCCGCCCGCCGCCGCCCGCGCCGCACCGCCGCGCAGGCACCCGCGTCCGCGCCCGGCGCGAAGGCCCCGTCCCCGGCGGGGCAGGACTGGTCCGCCTGGCCCACCTACAACGACGCCACCCTCGGCTTCCGCGACTTCTGGTACCCGGTGCAGTGGGCGCGCCGGATCGGCTCCAAGCCGATGCCGATCACCCTGCTCGGCGAGAAGATCGTCCTGGTCCGGGACGGCGACCGGGTCCGCGCCCTGCACGACCGCTGCCCGCACCGGGGCGTCCCGCTGTCGCTGGGCCGCCGCGAGTTCGACGGGACGATCAGCTGCCCGTACCACGGGTGGACGTTCGACCTTGAGGACGGCAAGCTCTGCGCGGTCCTCACCGACGGGCCCGAGTCGCCGATCTGCGGGAAGCTGTCGGTGCGCACCTACCCCGTCGAGGAGCGCCTCGGGCTGGTCTGGGTCTACGTCGGCGACGGCGACCCGCCCCCGGTGGAGCGCGACATCCCCGCCGAGCTCACCGAGAACGCGTTCGTGATGGGCGGCCGCACCGACGTCCGCAAGGGCAACTGGCGGTTCGCCGCGGAGAACGGCTTCGACGAGGGCCACGCCAAGTACCTGCACAACACGGCGCTGTGGCGGCTGTTCAAGGTGATGCCCGCCTGGAACAAGACCCGCATCGTGGAGTCCGATTCCGGCGGCTGGCTCATCCGCGTCCAGGACGAGATCCACTGGGAGGCCGACTTCCCCGGCCTCGGCACCTGGACCAACAAGCGGTGGTGGAAGCGGATGCCGCTGCCCGACCACCCCGGCAAGTCCGCCGACATCAACCCGGTCATCAAGAAGATGGACATCCCCGGCTTCGTGTCGATCCGGCTGCCCGGGCTGCTGCGCGTCGCCTACCCGCACTTCATCCACTACGAGTGGTACGTGCCGGTGGACGCCGACCACGTCCGCTACGTGCAGATCATGGTGCGGTTCGAGGACGGGCCGAAGGCGGCGCTCTTCAAGGCCAAGTACGTCTCCTGGATCCGCTGGCTCTTCCACGGCCAGTTCACCGGCCAGGACGCCTGGATGGTCGACGTCATGGACGCCCCGCCGGAGAAGCTCTACCGGCCCGACCTCTCCCTCACCGCCTGGCGGCGGCACATCGAGGCGAAGAAGCTCAAGGTGCAGCGCGGCAGGGGCCCCCTTGAGCGCTGAGCGCCCGCCGGCCGGCCGGGACGTCGACGCCGCCGGAACGCGGCTGCGCGTCGCCGGGCTCGGTTCCGGCCGGCCCGCCGTCCTGCTGCACGGCGGCGGGCCCGGCTGCACGGCCTGGACCGACTTCGCCCCGGTGGCCGCCCGGCTCGCCGCGGGCCGGCGGCTGATCCTCGTCGACCTGCCCCAGTACGGCGCGTCCGAGGCCCCGGAGATCGCCGGACCGGCCGCCTCGTTCCACGCCGCCCGCGTGCTCGGCCTGCTGGACGCGCTCGGCGTCGAGCGGGCGGACTTCGTGTGCCAGTCGCTCGGCGGCGCGGTCGCGCTCGCGCTGGCCGCCCGGCATCCGGAACGGGCCGGGCGGCTGGTGGTGACCGGCGCCCAGCCCGTCCCCGCGCCCTGCGGCGTGCGCTCCGACACCGCGGTCGGCGCCCGCGCCCGCGCCGCGTACTACGGGGGCGAGGGCCCCACCCCGGAGAAGATGCGGGCCCTCATCGCGGAGCTGGAATGGCACGACCCGGCCGGCCTGCCGGAGGAGACCGTCCGGCTGCGGTACGAGGCCAGCGTGACCCCGGCGGCCCTCGAACTCGCCGCCTGCCCCGGCCGGCGCGGCGTCCCGGAGGACCTCACCGGGGACCTGCCCGCCGTGCGCTCCCCGGTGCTGCTGCTGTGGGGCGAGCACGACCCGTTCGCCGGGCCCGCCTACGCGCATTCGCTGGCCGCCAGGATCCCCCGCGCGGACGTCGCCGTCCTGGGCCGCACCGCCCACCATCCCGCCGAGGAGCGGCCCGCCGCGTACGCCGCGCTGGCCGCCGCCCACCTGGACGGGCACCTGCCGTGACCACCCGATCCACCGGAGGTTCATCCATGCCAAGCAAGAAGACCCTGCTCCTCGCCACCGCCGCCGCCGGGATCGGCCTGCTCGCCGCCAGGCCGCTGCGCCGGGGCGCGAGCCAGGCGTTCCTGTACGCCACCGGCACCGTCGTCCGCGACGAGCGGCCCGCCGCGCGCCAGGCCGCGGAGCCGGCCGCGGAAGGGCGCTGAGATGCCCGCACGGCTTGATCCGCAGCGGCGCGCCTGGGCCGAGGCGGCCTGGGCCCGGATCGACGACCGGCGGCTCACCGCCCTGATCGCCGGGATGGTGGACATCCCCAGCCCGACCGGCGGCGAGGGCCCGCTGGCGCGCTGGCTCGCCGGCCGGCTCGGCGAGGCCGGGCTGGAGGGCCGCTACCAGCCGATCGACGACGACCAGGGCAACGCGGTCGGCCGGCTGCGCGGCGACGGCACCGGCCCCGACCTGCTCCTGTACGCGCCGATCGACACCCTCACCACCGGCACCGAGGACGAGGACGTCCCGCAGGTCGGCGAGGAGCTGCGGCCAGACATGCGGCCCGCCGCGGTGGTGGACGGCGACTTCGTCATCGGCCTGGGCGCCAGCAACCCCAAGGGGCACGGCGCCGCGCTGATCGCCGCCGCCGAGGCGGTCGCGGCGGCGGGCGTCCCGCTGCGCGGCGACCTGCTGGTCGGACTCGGCGCCGGCGGCATGCCGACCAACAAGCGGGACGTGCCGGAGATTCGCCGGTACAACGCCGGGCAGGGCAGCGGCTGCTCGTTCATGCTCGAACAGGGCCTCTGGGCGGATCACGCCGTCATCGCCAAGCCGGGCTGGACGGCGGCGTGGGAGGAGGTCGGCCTCTGCTGGTTCGAGGTCCGGGTGCGCGGGACGTACAGCTACGTCGGCAGCCGCCACCGGATGGCCTACCGCAACCCGATCGTGGACGCCGGCACGGTCATCGCGGGCCTGGAGGAGTGGTTCCCCGAGTACAGCGCCCGGCACACCGGCGGCCTGGTCGCCCCGCAGGCCAACATCGGCGGCATCGAGGGCGGCTGGCGCCGTACCGCGTCGCTGTCCCCGGCGACCTGCCGCTTCCACGTCGACCTGCGCATCAGCCCGCGGACGACGCCGATGGAGGCCAAGCGCGAGTTCGCCGAGGCCATCGAGCGGATCCGCGCCAGGCACCCGGAGATCGACCTGGACTGGGAGATGACCCTCGCCATCCCCGGCACCGCGACCCCCGAGTCCGACTGGATCGTCGCCGCCACCAAGGCCGCATGGGAGGAACTGGAGGGACGGCCGCACGAGCCGATCCTGAACAACAGCGGCGCCACCGACGCCAACATCCTCCGCAACCGCGGCATCCCCACCGCCCGGACCGGCATGGACCGCATCGGCCCCGGCGCGCCGATGGAACTGGACTTCCCGGCCGGGATGAACGTCGTGGACGTCCGGGAGGCCCGCAAGCTCGTCCGCGCCCTCGTCCACACCATCGTCGACACCTGCACCCGCACCCGGGAGGAGACCGCGTGAGCTCGATCGTCCTCGGGGTCGGCGCCTCGCACAGCACCCTGATGAACACGCACTGGGACGAGGTCGACCACCTCCCCGGCGCGCACCGCTTCCGGGACGGCCTGGCCGAGGCCCGCCGGCTCGTGGAGGAGGCCCGCCCGGACGCCGTCGTCGTCATCGGGTCCAACCACTTCCGCGGCTTCTTCCTCGACATGATGCCGGCGTTCACCGTCGGCGTCGGCGAGGTGAACGGCGCGGGCGAGGCCGGCACCCCCGGCGGCCCGCTCCCGGTCGACACCGGCCTCGCCCGGCACCTGGTGGACTCGCTGGTCGGCGCCGGCTTCGACCCCGCGTTCTCGCTGCGGCTGACCGTCGACCACGGCATCACCCACGGCCTCCAGTACCTCGTGCCCGAGCTGGACGTCCCGGTGGTGCCGGTCGTCGTCAACATGTTCGCGCCGCCGCTGCCCTCGCTGCGCCGCTGCCACGACCTCGGCACGGCGATCGGCGCCGCCGTCCGCTCCGACGGCGCGGGCAAGCGCGTCGTGGTGATCGCCTCCGGCGGGCTCTCGCACCGGCTGCCATGGCCCAAGTGGTACGACGCGCTCAGCGAGGACGACCGCTTCCTCGTCCAGGCCTGGCTGAACGGCCGCGACTCGTGGAGCGAGTACGAGGTCCGCCGCCGCCAGATCATCCGGGCCGCCGAACCCGACATCAACCCCGGCTTCGACGAGCGCTTCCTGGACCTGCTCGAACGCGGCGGCCTCGACTCCCTGCTCGGCATGACCAGCGACGAGCTGGCCGCCGCCGCCGGCAACGGCGCCCAGGAGATCCGGTCCTGGCTCGCGATGGCCGCCGCCGTCGGCCCCGCCGCGGGCCGCACCCTCGCCTACGCCCCGATCGACGCCTGGCTCACCGGCATGGGCGTCGCCGCCCTGCACCCCGAGCCCGCCGAGCCCGCCACCCCCAAGGAGGACCGACCATGACCATCTGGACCGACCTGACCGGCATCGACTTCGCCGTACGCCACGTCGACGCGGGCGGCCTGCGCACCCGCTCCCTCCAGGCCGGCAGCGGCGAGCCGCTGATCTTCCTGCACGGCACCAGCGGCCACCTGGAGGCGTTCGTCCGCAACTTCCCGGCGCACGCCGTCGAGTACGCCTGCCACGCCATCGACATGATCGGCCATGGCTACACGGACGGGCCCGCCGAGCCGTACCGGATCCCCCGCTACGTCGAGCACGTCCTCGGCTACCTGGACGCCTGCGGCATCGAGCGGGCCCACTTCGTCGGCGAGTCGCTCGGCGGCTGGGTCGCCGCGCGGCTGGCCGCCGACCATCCCGGGCGCGTCGGGCGGCTCACCCTCGTCGCGCCCGGCGGCACCGTCGCCAACCCGGCCGTGATGGAACGGATCAAGACCAGCACCCGGGCCGCCGTGACGACCGACGACATCGGCCTCACCCGGAAGCGGCTGCACCTGCTCATGCACGACCCGGCCGCGAACGTCTCCGAGGAGCTGGTGGAGGTCCGGCACGCGATCTACCACCGGCCCGAGTTCGTCGAGGCCATCGACAACCTGCTCTGCCTCCAGGAAATGGAGAACCGGCGGGAGGATCTGCTCACCCCCGAGCAGATGGGCCGCATCACCGCCCCGACCCTGATCGTGTGGGGCGCGCAGAACCCGTTCGGCGACGTCCCCGAGGCGCACCGCATGAACGCGTCCATCCCCGGCTCCCGCCTGGAGATCTTCGCGGAGTGCGGCCACTGGCCGCAGCACGAGCACGCGGACCGGTTCAACGCCCTGAACCTGGCGTTCCTGGCGGAGGGCCGCGCATGACGTCCCCCGTCCCGCTGATCGGCGTCCGCGTCCCGCCCTGCGACCGCGCCGACCGGGTGGTCGGGGCCGTGCGGCGGGCCGAGGAGCTGGGGTTCGACCAGGCGTGGTTCCCCGACTCCCAGCTGCTCTGGCGAGACGTCTTCACCACCCTGACCGCCGCCGCCCTCGGCACGGAGCGGATCGGGCTGGGCACCGCCGTCACCAACCTCGCCACCCGGCACCCGGCCGTGGTCGCGTCCGCCGCGCGCAGCGTCGCCGAGCTGGCCCCGGGACGGTTCACCCTCGGCCTGGGCGTCGGCAACAGCTCGGTCGGGCCGGTCGGGATGCGCCCCTCCACCGGGACGGAGATGCGGGACGGCTTCGCGATGCTGCGGTCCCTGCTGGACGGCGCCGAATGGGACTTCGGCGGCGGCGCGCGCTCCCGGCTCCGCGACCCCGCCCGGGTACCGCTGTACATGGCCGCCAGCGGGCCGCGCAACCTGCGGCTGGCCGGGGAGATCGCGGACGGGGCCGTCCTGCTCAGCGGCGTCTCGGCGGAGACGCTCGCCGACGCGTCCGCGCGGGTGCGGGAGGGCGCCCGGGCGGCGGGACGCGCGGAGGTGCCGCTGGTCGCGTCGGCGTTCTGCGCGGTGACCGGCGACGTGGAGCGCGCGGCCCGGCGGCTCAAGCCCATCTGCGCCGGCATCGCGCAGACCGGCGGCGCCAAGGCCCTCGCCCTGTCGGGGATCCACCTGGACGTCCCGGACCGCGTCGAGGGCCCGTACCCCGACCTCGTCCACGCCGAGGACTGGGACGCGGCCGTCGAGATCTGCTCCCGGTGGGTCAGCGACGAGGCCGCCGCCGCGTTCGCCCGCGCGTTCTGCCTCTTCGGGACGGCCGAGGAGATCGCCGCGCGGCTCCGCGGACTCGGCCGGGCCGGGGTCGCCGGCGTCTACCTCCAGCACGTCGGCTCGTACGACCTGCCGGACGACCTGATCGAGGCGGTCGGCGGGAGCGTGCTGCCCCTCCTGCGGGAGGGGGCGTGACCGTCCTGGAGGAGCTGGCCGCCCGTTCGGCGCGCGCGCCGCTGGAGGCCGGCGCCGGCACCCGCGCGCTGGCGGCCCTGCACGTCCTGGACACCGCCGGCTGCGTGATCGCGGGCTCGTCGCATCCGCTGGCGGCCGCGCTGCCCGCGCTCGCCGCGACCGGAGGGTCCGGCGCCCTGGCGGTGATCGGGCTCCCCGGCGGCCACCCGCTCCGCACCGCCGTCCTGGTGGAGTCGGCCCTGGCGCACGTGGACGAGTACGACGCGCTGCATCCGGCGGCCGCGGTGGTGCCGGCCGCGGTGACCGTCCCCGCCGCGCTGGCGGTGGCCGACCGCGAGGACCTCTCCGGCCGGGCCGTGGCGGACGCGGTGATCGCCGGGTACGAGGCGGCCGCCGAGGCCGGGATCCGCTTCGGCGGCCCGCGCCTCTACGAGCGGTCCTGGTGGCCGACCGCGCTGTTCGGGGCGCTCGGCGCCGCGGCGGCCACCGCGTCGCTGCTGGCGCTGGACGAGGACCGGACCGCCGCCGCGCTCGGCATCGCGGCGGCCGGGCTCGGCGGCCTGCTGAGCGCGGACGCCCTCGGCACCGGCCACTACCTGCTGGCCGGCCGCGCCGCCGCGGACGGCGTGGAGGCCGCCTACCTGGCGCGCGGGGGAGCGGACGCGAGCCGCACCCTGCTCGACGGGCCGGCCGCGGCGGCCCTCGGCGCGGCGCCGGGCCCCGCCACGGCCGGCGGCCACCTGCGCGGCTGCTCGTTCAAGGCCTATCCCTGCGCCCGCCCCCTGCACGCCGCGCTCGACGCCCTCACCGCGCTCGTGCGGCGGGGCGTCCCGGTGGCGGCGGCGCGGCGGATCGAGATCGGCCTGCCCGGGCCGCTGCTCCGGTTCGTCACCGCGGACCGGAACCCGCCGGGCCCGGCGGAGGCCGCCGCGAGCGCGGCGTTCGCGGTGGGCGCGCTGCTCTCGGACGCGGCGGGCGACGCGTCCTTCTACCGCGGCGCGCTGCCGCCCGGCGTCCCGGAGGTCGTGCTACTGCCCGACCCTGGCCTGGACCGTAACCTGCCCGGCCGCTGGGGCGCCCGCGTCACCGTCCGTCCGGCGGACGGCGGCCCGGCCCATGAGGAAGTATGCGAGGAGGCGCGCCCGGCAGGCGAGGAGGCGGTGGTCGCCAAGTTCCGGCGGCAGGCCGGCGGCGCGGAGGACCGGATCTCCCGCTGCCTGGCGCTGGACGAGGAGCCCCGGGCGCGGGGCCTGCGGCGCGACCTCTTCGGCCGTCCGTCCGGCGATACCGAGTGCTGATACTGAGTACCGTATTGTGTACCGGACGTACGTAACCGAGACATGAAGGAGCCGGCGGGCATGGGCCGTACGGGTTCACAGCGCGGCGGGCGCACGGTCAGCCTCGAAGCCATCGTCCAGGCATCCCTCAAGATCGCCGACAGTGAGGGGCTCGACGACCTCACCATCCGCCGCATCGCCTCCGAGCTGGGCGTGGGCGCCATGACCCTCTACGGGTACGTGCGCAGCAAGGAGGAGATCCTCGACGCGATGGCCGACCACGTCCTCGGCGGCATCCGGATCCCCGAGGCGGACCCGGCCGACCCCGCCGCCGTCCTGCGCGCGGCCGCGAGCGGCTTCCTCGCCATGATGCGGGAGCACCCCAGCATGGTGCAGCTCATGACCAGCCGGGTCACCATGAGCATGCACTCGATGGAGGGCGGCCTGGAGGGCGTCCTCTCCCGCTTCCTGGAGGCCGGCCTGTCCCCGGAGACGGCCGTCCGCTGCTACTCGTTCCTCATCACCTACGCCCTGGGCTTCGCCGGCTACCAGCACCCGCGCCCCTGGGGCCACACCGACCGCCCCGAGAGCGTGGAACTGCGCCGGCAACGCAAGCACTTCTACGCCTCCCTGCCGGCCGAGAAGTTCCCGAGCGTGATCGCCATCGCCGACCACCTGGTCGACCTGCCCGCGGACGCCCAGTTCGACTTCGGCGTCGAGTGCTTCATCGCCTCCGTCCTCGCCGGCGGGGACCGCGCGTCCTGAACCGTCCTGAACCGTCCTGCCCGGGCGGCCGCGGATTCGTGGGGGACGTCCCCCTTGCGTAGGGTCGGCGCGTGAGCGAAACGATCATCGCGGTCCGGGGGTTGGGGGTGGAGCTGGGCGGCGTCCGGGTGCTGGGCGGCGTCGAGCTCGCGGCGGCCCCCGGCGACGTCATCGCCGTCACCGGCGTGAACGGCGCCGGGAAGTCGACCCTGCTGCGCTGCCTGGCGGGCCTGCAGCGGCCGGCGGCGGGGGAGCTGGACGTCCTCGGCGCGCCCCCGGCGGACGGGCCCGCGTTCTGGCGCGACGTCGTCCTCATCGCGGACGAGCCGGCCTGGTACCCGGGGCTGTCGGTGCGCGAGCACCTGGAGCTGATGCGGGCCGTGCACCGCTCGTCCCGCATGGGGACCGGCGAGATCCTGGAGCTGTTCGACCTGGCGGGATGCGGCGACATGACGCCGCTGTCGATGTCCACCGGGCAGCGGCAGCGGCTGTCGCTGGCGATGGGCCTGGTCCGGCCGAGCCGGGTGCTGCTGCTGGACGAGCCGGAGCGCGGCCTCGACCCGGCGTTCCGCGGCCGGCTGGCGGAGATCCTCGCCGGGTACGCGGCGGCGGGCGGCACCGTGGTGATGGCGACGCACGACCTCGACCTGGCCGCCGGTGCCCGCCGGGTGACGCTGGGAGCCGCCGCGTGACCGGCGTCCCAGAGGTCCGCGCGTACATCCGGGCCCGCGGCCGGAGGCCCGCGAGCTGGACGGACCGGTACGCCCTGCTCGCCGGCGCGGCGATCCTGGTGCTGCTGCTCGGGCCGCTCGCCGGCGGCATCCTCGCGTCGATCGCGCGCGAGGCGGAACCGTCGCGGGCCTGCGCGGGGCTCGCCCTGGTGGCGCTGGCGTACGCGGGGTTCCTCGCCCTCGCCCGCGCGTTCGGGCCCGTGGCGCTCCCCGCCGCCGACGCGGCCTGGCTGGTGCTCTCGCCCCTTCCGCGCCGCGGCGTGCTCGCCCGCACCGCGGCGATCCTGCTCGCGCTCGCGCTGGCCGGCGGTGTCGCCCTCGGCATCGCCCTGCTGGCCGCCTTCGGCGCGCCGGACCACACCACCGCGCGCCTGATCGTCGCGGTGGCGCTGGGCGCCGCCGCGACGGCCGGCGGGATGGCGGCGGCCGTGCTGGCCCAGGCGTCCCCGGCGTGGGACGCGTGGGCGCAGGCCGCGATCGCCGGGGCGGTGTCCGTGGCCGTGCTCGCGGTCGTGCTCGGCAACGGCCCCGGCCGTTCCCTGCTCGCCTCCGCCGCGGACGCGCCGGTGGCCCTGGGCGCGGCTCTGGCCGCGGCGTGCGCGGCCGTCGCGGCGCTGCTGCTGCGGCTCGCGTGGGGAGCGCTCGACCGCGTCCCCGCCCGCGCCCTCCTGGACGCCTCCACCCGTACCGGCCACGTCGTCGCCGCGTCGGTCGTCCTGGAGCCCGGCGCCCTGACCTGGATCGCCGAGGACTCCCACTGGCGGGGCCGGACCGTACGCTCCCGCCCGTGGCCCGTGGCACTGGGCCGCACGGGGAGCGGTGCGGCGGCCATCGCCTGGCTGGACTGGCGGAGGCTGGCGCGCCGCCCCGGCCGGGTGATCATCCTGCTCGGCCTCGCCGCGCTGCCCGCCCTGGCCGCCCAGGCCGGGCTCG
>NZ_JBEZWH010000102.1:0-19071 GCF_040703975.1 Spirillospora sp. NPDC029432 | reverse complement strand
ACGTCAATCCCGTACGGGAATCAGCGGACGCCAAGGAAGGCGCCCGCGCCTTCGTCGAGAAGCGCCCGCCGAAATGGACCGCGACCTGAAACCGGAGTGCCGCTCACTCGGCTTCGGGGTCGTCGGCCAGGATGTTGTAGAGGCGGCGCCGGGCGTCGTTGATGACCTCCAGCCCGCGCTCCTTCTGCTTCTCGCTGCCCACGGTCGCGATCTGGTGCACCGCGCCCATGAGCTGCGCGATGGCCTCGCGCCCGCGCAGCGCGTTCTCGTCCGCGCCCGCGGTGACCTCCTCCCAGGGGGCGGTGGTCTGCCTGGCGACCTCCTCGCGGCCGCCGGCGGTCAGCTCGAACAGCCGCTTGCCGGCGTCCTCCCGGCTCGTGACGAGGTCCTCGTCCTCCAGCATCTGCAGCGTCGGGTAGACCGAGCCGGGGCTCGGGCGCCAGACGCCGCCGGTGCGCTCGTCGAGTTCCTGGATCATCTCGTAGCCGTGCATCGGCCGCTCGTTCAGCAGCGCCAGCAGGGCCGCGCGGACGTTGCCGCGCCGGGTGCGCCGGCCGGGACCGCCGCGCCCGCGCGGGCCGCCGCGGTGACCGGGGCCCCATGGACCGGGCCCGCCGCCCCAGGGGCCGCCGAACGGGCCGCCGCGCCGCGGGCGCTCGTCGGAGGGGGTGTTCCATCCGTACCTCATCGCTTTCTCCTTCTCTGATCGGTTGCGATGCTTTAACGATATATCGGGAACACTCGCGATGCAACAAAAAATTCCCCCGGTGCGGCGCACCGGGGGAGTCTCAGGGGACGGAGGCGACGGGAGGGGCCGTCCGCCGCCAGGTCAGGGGGCGGCGAGCTTGAGGCTGTTCAGGATGTCCTTGGTGGCGTCGCGGCTGTTGTTCTCCTTGATCCGGATCCACACCCCGTACCTGCCGCCCTTGTCGCGCAGCCCGACCTCCACGACCGTCGGCGTACCCACCGTGCACTTGGTGTACCGCGTGATCGTGCCGCTCAGCGCCTTGTCGGGGGTGGTGTAGTTCTCCGGGTTCGCCTTCGTGCACTGCGGGTGCTGCGCGGCGTTGGCCGGCGGCAGCTTGCCGTTGCCCGCGTCGGTGGTCAGCCCGATGAAGACGCCGGGGGTCTGGCCGTTGCCGAGGAAGTCGTTCACGCTCGGCGTGGCCCGCAGCACCGGCCGCGCCTGCGAGTCGGCCAGCCCGACCGTCGACGGGGTCCAGGTGGGCTCCTGCCCCTTCGGCCACACCTTCGGCACCGCCGCCCGGATCTTGCCGCTGGCGTCGGCCAGCTGCACGAAGTCCTTGGGGACGGCCGGCTGCTTCGGCTTCTCCTCACCGTCGCCCGACAGCAGCGTGCCGAGCGCCAGGCCGCCGATCAGCGCGATCGACAGCACCGCCGCGGCGATGATCAGCGGCGTCATGCTCTTCTTGCCGTCGCCGCCCTGGCCGCCCTGGGCGGGAGCACCGGAACGGCCGGGCAGCTTCACGTTCTTGAGCCGGTCCTTCAGGCCGCCGCCGCCCCCGCCCTGCGCTCCCTGGCCGCCCTGCGGCGGCTGGAAACCGGTCGGCGGAGGCCCCTGGCCCGGGCCGCCCTGCGCGGGCAGGACCGTCGTCCTCCCCTCATCGCCCGGAGGCGGCGGGCCGCCGGGCGGGCCCGCACCGTGGAACGGCGGGGTGGCGATCGTACGGTCGTCGGCCCCCACCGGAGGAGGCGGCGAGGACGGGGCCGCGTACCCGGCGGCCGGCTGGTCCACGATCGTCTGGTCGGCGCCGGGCGGCGGCTGCGGCGGCTGCGGCGGCCCGCCCGGCGGCACGCGCATCTCCGACGTGCGCTGCGCGTCCTCGGGACCCGGCCCGTCCTCCATCGTCGCCGGCTCCGGATCGGCCTGGCGCGGCGGTGGCGGGCCGGGGCGCCCGTGACCGGCGGCCGCGCCCGGCGGCGGCCCGCTCTGGGACGGCCCCGGCGGTACGGGACTCGGCGGCGGCGGTGGCCCGGCCTGCGAACGGGCGGGCGCGGCCTGCGGATAGAACTGGTCCTGGATCGTCTGGTCCTGGATCGTCTGGTCGGGCTCCACCGCCCGCGGCTCCCGCGGCGGCGGCCCCGGGCGCGGGTCCGGCGGCGTCGGCGGGTTCCCCGGCGAGGCCGGCGCCTCCTGGGGCGGCGCGGGCCGCTCGGCGGGGGCGATGGTGGGGCGCAGGGTGGCGAGGGCCTCGGCGAACGCCTCGGCGGTCGGCCAGCGCTTCTCCCGCTCGCTCTCCAGGGCGCGCAGCACGACCTGGTCGAGCGCCGGCGTCAGATCGTCCCGCAGCGCGCTCGGCGGCTCCTTGACCGGCGGCGGGCCCGGCGGGCGGCCGGTCAGCATGTGGTACGTGAGCGCGCCCAGCCCGTACACGTCGGCCCGGACGTCCAGGCCGCCGCCGAACCGGGCCTGCTCGGGCGACATGTACCCGGGCGTGCCGACCGGGAGCGTGAACGCGCCCGACGCGTGCGCCAGCGCCTTCGCCAGCCCGAGGTCGGCGATCAGCAGCCGCTCGCCGCCGTCCGGCGCCGACTGGAACAGCACGTTCGACGGCTTCAGGTCGCGGTGGATGACGCCGAGCGTGTTGATGACCTCGACGCCATACGCGATCTCCTCGGCGAGCGCAATGGCCTCGGCGGCCGGAAGTGGCCGTTCGCGCATCCGGTCGGCCAGGGTGCCGCGGTCGGCGTACGACATGACGAAGTAGGGCCGCCCGTCGGGCAGTTCCCCGATGTCGTGCACCCGGACCAGCCGGGCCGAGTCGGCCCGCCGCAGGATCCGCGCCTCCTCCAGGAAGCGATTGCGCACGTCGAGGTCGTCGAGGAGGCTGCCGGACAGGACCTTGATGGCGACCTGCGAGTCGAGCGCCTCGTCATGGCCCAGCAGGACGGAGGCGAACGCCCCCGATCCGAGGACCCGATCGATTCGGTAACGGCCGACGCTTGGAGGGAAGGACACTCCCGTATCATGCCCAACAAACGGGGAGTGTGCGCGAGCGAGCATGGGGCACGGCGATGGCATTCGATGAGAGAACCGAGGAGCTGGCGGTCAAGGCCGCCCAGGGCGACCAGTCCGCCCTGAACGAGCTGCTCGGCAAGATCCAGCCCGACGTGCTGCGGCACAGCTCCCGGTTCCTGCCCTGCAGGCAGGACGCCGAGGAGGCGTGCCAGGACGCGTTGCTGCAGGTCGCGCGGAACATCCACCGGTTCGAGGGCCGGTCCAGATTCAGTACGTGGCTGCACGTCGTGGTCGCCAACTCGGCGCGCTCGACGTACCGGTCGCTCAAGCGCCGCTCGGTGGAGCAGGCCGGCGAGCTGCCCCAGCAGCGCCCCGACCCGCGCCGGACGAGCGTGATCGCCGGTTCCCGGGTGGACATCCTGGACGCGATGGAGGACCTGGAGGCCCGCAAGCCGGACCTCATCCAGGCGCTGGTGCTGCGCGACGTGTCCCAGCTGGAGTACGCCGAGATCGCCGAGCAGCTCAAGCTGCCGCTCGGCACGGTCAAGTCGCGCATCCACGAGGCGCGCAAGCAGGTCCGGCAGACGCTGGGCGAGTCCTACACCTGAGCCGTCCCGCCGCGCGGCGCGGCGGTACAGAGAGCGGAATGCCGCAGGCCGGCGGCGTTCAAGCATCGGCAATGCGTTGGCAAGCGTGCGTCCAGCCGGCGGGCGGGCCGCTGGCGTGTCGGCCAGCATGCCGTGCATGGCACCAGCTAGTGAAGCGGGGCCGGGCGGCGCGTCCGGCCGGCCGCTGTTCGTGATCGGATGCCCGCGCTCGGGGACGACCCTGCTGCAGCTGATGCTGCATTCGCACCACCGGATCGCGATCCCCGCCGAGACCCGCTTCGTGGTCCCGGCCTATCTGGCGAGGTGCGAGTTCGGTGACCTGACGGACAGGGACAACAGGCGCGCGCTCGCGGAGTGGATCACCGGCCGGAAGGCGACGAAGTTCCACGACCTCGGCCTGGACGCCGCGGAGGTCGCCGACGCGATCACCGCCGGGCCGCCGACGGTGGGTTCGGCCGTGGGCCTGGTGTTCCGCGCGTACGCCCGCCGCTTCGACAGGCCGCGCTGGGGCGACAAGCGGCCCAGCTACTCCAAGCACGTGGGCACGCTGCTGCGGATGTTCCCGGACGCGCAGTTCGTCCACCTCGTCCGGGACGGCCGCGACTGCGTCGCCTCCCTGCTGGAGATGCCCTGGTACAAGCAGGACATCTACCACGCCGTCAGCGCCTGGCGGGAGTCGATCGACATCGGCCACCGGCTCGCGGCCCGGCTCGGCCCCGAGACCTACTACGAGCTCCAGTACGAGCGGCTGGTGGCCGACCCCGCCGACGAGCTGATCCGGCTCTGCGCGTTCCTCGGCGAGGACTTCGACCCGGCGATGCTGGAGCCGCAGGACATCGCCGAACGGACCGTGCCGAAGCAGAAGAAGTGGCACGACCGGACCCGGTCGGCGGTCAGCCGGAGCCGCATCGGCTCCTGGGCGCAGCGCCTGGAGCCGTGGGAGATCGGGCTGGCCGAGGCCGCGTTCGGCGACCGGCTCGGCGAGTACGGCTACGAGCCCAGCGACATCGCCGCCCGCCCCGGCGCCCGGCAGCTCGCCCGGCTCGCCAAGGTCGCCGCCCACCGCCGGGCCGCGCTGCGCAAGGCCGAGCTGAAGGACCGGTGGCAGCGCCGGTACGAGCCCAACCCCGTCCACAGCCTGCTGGAGCCCGACCCGTACCCGGCCTCGCCGTAGAACGCCCGCGCCTCCCGGGCGTTCAGCCCAGCGCGGCGAGCTGCTCGGCGAACCACCGCTGCGGCGGCATCGCGGTCGCCGCCGCCGTCAGCCGCGCGCACCGCTCGGCGCGCTTCTCGCGCGGCATCAGCAGCGCCTGGTGCAGCGCCTCCGCCGTCTGCGACACGTCGTACGGGTTGATCAGCAGCGCGTCCTCGCCCAGCTCCGCCGCCGCGCCGGCCTCCCGCGACAGCACCAGCGCGCAGCCGTTCCCCGACAGGACCGGCCCCTCCTTGGCGACCAGGTTCATCCCGTCGCGGATCGGGTTGACCAGCAGCACGTCCGCCATCCCGTACGCGGCCAGCGAGCGTGGGTAGTCGTCGGCCACCTGGAGGATCAGCGGGTCCCAGTCCGGCGTCCCGAACTCCTCGGTGATCCGCGCCGCCGCCTCCCGCACCGCCTCGGTGTAGTCGCGGTACTCCGGCAGGTCGTGCCGCGACGGGTACGCGAACGCCAGCTGCACCACCCGCCCGCGCCACTCGGGATGGTTGACGAGCATCTCCCGGTACGCGGCCAGCCCGCGCACGATGTTCTTGGACAGCTCCGTGCGGTCGATCCGCACGATCAGCTTCCGGTCGCCGACCTGCTCGCGCAGCGCCCGCGCCCGTTCGGCCACGTCCGGCTCGGCGGCCCGGCGGCGCAGCGCGTCCCCGTCGACGCCCAGCCCGTACACGCCGACCGTGGTGACGTGCCCGCCCCGGGCGACCGTGCGGGCCGCGCGGTCCACCTTCGCGCCGGGCAGCAGCGCGGCGCAGCAGTCCAGGAACGCCCCGGCCCACCGCTCGGTGAGGAACGCGGCGTGGTCGGCGCCCAGGATGCCGTCCAGGACCTGCTCGCCGATGTCGTCGGGCAGCAGCCGGAAGTACTCGGGCGGCGCCCACGGCGTGTGCGAGAAGTGGACGATCCTGAGGTCCGGGCGCCGGTCGCGCAGCATCCGCGGCGCCAGCGACAGGTGGTAGTCCTGGATCGCGGCCTTGGCGCCGCTCGCCGCGTCCCGCGCCAGCGCGTCCGCGAACGCCGCGTTGTACGCCTCGTACGACTGCCAGTCCCGCCGCGCCCGCGCGTCGAAGTGCGGCGCCCGCGGCGTGTCGTACAGCAGGTGGTGGACGAACCACAGCGTCGAGTTGGCCACCGCGTTGTACGCCCGGTGGAACGTCGCCGCGGGGATGTCGAGCATCCGCACCGCGGACCCGCCGATGTCGTGCCCGGCCAGGTCCAGCCGCCCGTCCGGGGCCCGCCGCGCCGCCTCCCGGTCGGCGTCGCCGAGGGCCGCGCACACCCACAGCACCTCGGGCGCGGCGTCCGCGTGCCCGTCCCCGGCCGGTACGGTCCCGGCCGCGACGCCCCGGCCGCCCGGATCGCCGCCGGCGCCGGTCACCCCGGCCAGGCCGGACACCAGCCCGCCGGCCCCGCGCCGCATGGTCAGCGTGCCGTCATCGGCCCGCGCGAACGACACCGGACCCCGGTTGGACGCCAGCAGCACTTGGCTCATACCGGCAGGGTCTCAGTTGGGATCGGGGCGCATCAAAGTGACCCGGGTGAATCCCCGTGGAACCGCGTGGATCCGCGGCCCCGGTTAGCCGGGAGGTCCGCGGGTACCGAGCGCGGATGAGCAGAGCCGAGACCACCAAGACGGTCCTCGTGGCGGGGACGGCCAACCTGATCCTGGCGGTCACCAAGCTGGTGGCGGGCGTGCTCTCCGGATCGAGCGCGATGATGGCCGAGGGCGCCCACTCGGTCGCCGACACCCTCAACCAGGGCTTCCTGCTCGCCTCGCTGCGGCGCAGCGCCCGCCCGCCCGACCACCGGCACCCGTTCGGGTACGGCAACGAGCGCTACTTCTGGTCGCTGCTCGCCGCGTTCGGGATCTTCGTCGCGGGCGGCGGCTACTCGATCTTCGAGGGGATCCTGACGATCACCGGCAAGGAGGTCGGCGGCGGCGAGCAGGTCTGGCTCGCGTTCACCGTCCTCGGGATCGCCGCGCTGCTGGAGGGCACCTCCTGGGTGCGCGCCTGGACGCAGGCCCGCCGCGAGACCCGCGACAACGGCCAGGGCCTCGTCGAGCACGTCCGAGAGACGCCCGACGTCACGTTCAAGGCGGCCCTGTTCGAGGACAGCGCCGCGATGATCGGGCTCGTCTTCGCCGCCGCCGGGCTGGCGCTGCGCGAGATCACCGGGTCCCCGTTCTGGGACGGCCTCGCCTCCGTCATGATCGGCCTGCTTCTGGTGGTGGTCGCGTTCGCCCTCGGCCGCGACAGCCGCAGCCTGCTGATCGGCCAGTCCGTGGCGCCGGACGTGCAGCGCGAGATCCGTAGGGAGATCTCCGCCACCGCCGGCGTCACCGGCGTCGAGGAGCTGTTCACCATGCACTTCGGTCCCGACGACATCCTGGTCGCCGCCAAGGTCAACTTCTCCGACGCCATCAGCGCCGACCAGGCCGAGGACATCGCGGGCGACATCGACCGCCGCCTCCAGGAGCGCGTGCCGCTCGTCCGCCACGTCTTCCTGGATCCGACGCAGAGCGGACCGGAGCCCCGGCCCCCGCGGCGCGGCGCGTTCCGCCGTCCCCGTTCCGGTGCCGTACGGGCGCCTGACCTGCGGCGTTAGGAACCCGCCCGGAACGGGGCAAGCCCGTAAGAATGATCAAGGGCGGGGTTGGGTAACGTCTCAACCGGCGAGACCCGGCTGTCCGGCAACCGGTCAGATCATGTAAAGTCACGCATACAGCGCGATACTTCGTGCGGTAGACAACTTAATAACGCTCATCCAGAGGGGTGGAGGGACCGGCCCGACGAAGCCCCGGCAACCACCTGGCTCACGCGCTCGCGATCCTGCGAGGCCGGCCAGGAGATGGTGCCAACTCCGGCCTGTGACCAAGGTGGCACAGGAAAGATGGGGAGAAAGGCCTCGCTCCATGGCAATCACGCCTGCCGACGACACCCACCGCACCGCCCCCGACCCCGCCCCCGACCTCGGGCCCGCGACCGCACTGGTCTGCCGCGAGTGCGGCCACAGCCGCCCGCTCGGCCCGTTCTACGCCTGCGAAGAGTGTTTCGGCCCCCTGGAGATCGCGTACGACTTCGCGGGGGTCACCCGTTCCTCCATCGAGGCGGGACCGCGCAACATCTGGCGCTACCGCGGGCTCCTGCCGGTGCCCGCGTCGGTCGCCGGCACGCCCAACACCGAGCCGGGACTGACCCGCCTGGTGCGGGCCGACCACCTCGCCGAGTCGCTCGGCCTCGAACGGCTCTGGGTGAAGGACGACAGCGGCAACCCGACCCACTCGTTCAAGGACCGCGTGGTCGCGGTGGCGCTGGCCGCGGCGCGCGAGCTGGGCTTCAAGGTGCTGGCCTGCCCGTCCACCGGCAACCTCGCCAACGCGGTCGCGGCGGCCGCGGCGCGCGCGGGCATCCGCAGCGCGGTGTTCGTGCCGTCCGACCTGGAGCAGCAGAAGATCATCACGACCGCGGTGTACGGCGGCACGTTCGTCACCGTGGACGGCAACTACGACGACGTCAACCGGCTGGCCTCGGAGATCGCGGGCGAGCAGGAGGACTGGGCGTTCGTGAACGTCAACGTCCGGCCGTACTACGCCGAGGGCTCCAAGACCCTCGGGTACGAGATCGCCGAGCAGCTCGGCTGGCGGCTGCCCGACCAGATCGTGATCCCGGTCGCGTCCGGCTCCCAGCTGACGAAGATCGATAAGGCGTTCCAGGAGTTCATCAAGCTCGGCCTGGTCGAGGACAAGCCGTACAAGGTGTTCGGCGCGCAGGCCGCGGGCTGCGATCCGGTGTCGGCGGCGTTCAAGGCCGGGCACGACGTCGTCCGGCCGGTCAAGCCGGCCACCATCGCCAAGTCGCTGGCCATCGGGAACCCGGCGGACGGCCCGTACGTGCTGGACGTCGTCCGGCGCACCGGCGGCGCGGTGGAGGACGTCACCGACGAGGAAGTGGTCGAGGGCATCCGCCTGCTGGCCGGCACGGAGGGCATCTTCGGCGAGACGGCCGGCGGCGTCACCGTGGCGACCCTGCGCAAGCTGGTGAACGGCGGCGCGCTCGACCCGTCCGCCGAGACCGTGATCATCAACTCCGGGGACGGCCTCAAGACCCTGGACGCGGTCTCCTCGCACGTGGCGCCGGGCGCGAACATCGCGCCGTCGCTGGAGGCCTTCCGGGCCGCCGGCCTCGCCTGAACGAACCGCCCGTACGACCGACCCAGCATCTTGGAGCGAGAAGCATGAGCACCGTTTCCGTGCGGATCCCGACGATCCTGCGGCCGCTGACCGGCGGCGCGGCGGAGGTGAAGGCCGAGGGCGCCACGCTGCGCGCGGTGGTGGCCGACCTGGAGGCCAACCACCCCGGGATCGCGGCCCGCGTCCTGGACGACAACGGCAAGATCCGGCGCTTCGTGAACGTGTACGTGGGCGACGAGGACGTCCGGTTCGCCGACGGGCTCGACACCGCGACGCCCGAGGGCGCGCAGGTGTCGATCATTCCCGCGGTCGCCGGCGGCTGACCCGGCACGCTTCCAGCCCCCTTTTCCCGGTAAAGCACGGGAAAAGGGGGCTTTGCCCTGCTAGGCCCGGGTAAGAGGTTTTGCATGGGGACAGCGGAGGATATTGCGGAGGCGGTTGAGGCGCATCCGGGAGTGACACGGGTCGAACTCATCGGGTCCCGCGCGCGCGGCACCGCCACCGAACTGTCCGACTGGGACTTTCACGTCACCGCCGAGGACTTCGGAGAAGTGGCCGCCGCCCTGCCCGGCCTGGTCGCCCCGTACGAACCCCTCGCCGCCCAATGGGACCCGCTCGGCGACGCCGAAAGCTATCTGCTCGTCCTTCCCGGACCGGTCAAGGTCGACCTCATCTTCCCGGACGTACCGCGCAGCTGGAACCCGCCCTGGCGCGTCGGCCCCGACACCCTTCCGGCGATAAACGCGCACTTCTGGGACTGGACACTGTGGCTCGTCAGTAAGCGTCACCACGGTATGACCGACCGTGTGCGCGGCGAACTCCTGAAGATGAGCCACCACCTTCTGCAACCCCTTGGAATCGAAGCGCTACCGCTCTCCCTCGAAGAAGCGGCGGAACGGTTCGTACGCGCCAGGAACCGCCTGGAGACGCGCTACGGGTCACGCATATCCCGGCGACTGGAGGAAGAAGTGCTTCCCCTGGTGCGAGCGTCCGATCGTGACCATTACCGGCCGTCCGGTCTTCGGTCATAAGGGCTGTCGTCCCTCCCAGGCCGCCTATATGGTCGACCCCGATCACGCCGCGCCCGGCACGGTCCCCGCAGACCGCGCGCGTGCGCGGCCCCTGGTCGCCGGGCCTCGCGATAGAAGGGGCGGGGCCCGCACCAACCGTGGCCGGGGCCACGGGACGAGCGGCAGGTTCAGGTAAATGGCTCAGGGCACAGTCAAGTGGTTCAACGCGGATAAGGGCTACGGCTTCATCGCGGTGGACGGCGGCCGGGACGTTTTCGTCCACTACTCGGCCATTCAGATGGACGGCTACCGCAGCCTCGAACAGGGGCAGCGGGTCGAGTTCGAGATCACCCAGAGCGACCGCGGCCCGCAGGCCGACTCCGTACGCACGCTCTGACCCGCCCACCTGGCAATATGCCGGAGTGGACGAATCCCCAGACCTGGTCGGGCAACTCCTCAAGTCCGTCATCGCGTACACGTGGTTCTTCGAGACGTGCGCCGACTCCGTACTGGACGACCGGACGGCGCTGAAGCAGACGGAGTACGCCGCCCACCTCCTCAACCGGCTGGGCGAGGCCGACCGGCAGCGCCTCATCGCCGAGCTGGCCGTCCAGGCGGCGGAGGAGACCGATCCCGCGTACCGGGAGTTCATCGAGTCGTTCGCCTTCTCGATGGGCCTCGTCGAGGAACCCTGAGCCCATGACGGCGCGGGCGGTGTAGGTGCCTGCACCGATTCCCTCGCGCGGGCCGCGCTGCCATCATCACCCCATGGGCGGGACCGGGTGGCCGGCGCTGCGCGGCGCGGCCGCGGCCGGTGCGACGGTCGCGGCGGGTACGGCCGCGATCGGCACGTACGCGGCCGGATTCCGCTACGGCGGGAACAGCCCGGTACTCGTCGTCCCGCTCGCCGCCGCGGCACTCACCTGCCACTTCGCGGCCACTGATCTCGCCCGCGGAGGCGAACGGCGCGTCGGGCGCAGGGTGGCGGCCACCGGCGCCGCACTGTTCGGCTACCTCCTGCTGACCGCGGTCGCCGCCGAGTACGCGGGAGCGCGGCGGCACGACGACGCCGCCGCCCGGATCGTGACGGCGCTGCACGCGGCCGGGTACATCCTGCCGATCACGCTGATGCAGCTGTGCTTCCTGGCGGCCGGGGAACGGCTCGGCCCGCGGCGCCCGCGCTGGGAAGGGGCGATGCTCGGCTACGTCGCCGCTTACGCCCTGCTGGCAGTGCTGACCCTGCCGGCGGGCGAGCCGTACGGGCACATCGCCCCGCTCTGGGCATCGCCCGCCGCCGCGGCGGTGGCGGGCGCGGCGGCGCTTCCCTGGATGGCGACCGTGCTGGCGGGGCCCGTCGTCCTGTGGCGGGCGGTCCCGGCGGCGCGGGGCGCGGCGCGGCACCGGCTGCTGGTCACCGCCGTCGTGTCGATGGTGCCGATCACGACGATCCTGCTCTGCGTGCTGGCCGGGCTCATGGCGTTCTCGGCCGGGGTCCTGTCGGTGCCGGCCGGCGAGGCGGCCCTCGCGGTCGCGTTCTGCCTGCCGTTCGTCCTGTGCCCGCTCGGGCTGGCGGCGGTCCTGCGGCCGCGTGGAGCGGCCCTGGTACGGCTGCTGGCGCCGGCGCTCAGCGTCCTGCTCGGAACGCTGTTCGCGATCGTCGCCGCCGCGGCGGGCGCCATCGCCGGCGACCGGCTCGGAGCGGGCGCCGTGCTCCCGGTCGTCCTCGCCACGCTGGCCGTCGCCGCCCTCCTCGCCCCGATCAGGCGGCGCCTGACGCGCGCTCTCGTACTGCGCGCCGACCCGGTCAGGGCGCGCACCGCACGCCTGGTCCGCGAGGCCGAGGCCGGCGACGGCCTCCGGTGGCCGGCGGAGACCGTACAGCGGATCCTGCGTACCGCGCTGGACGACCCGGCGGCGCGCCTGGCGCTCCGGCTGCCCGAAGGCGGCTGGGCGTACGCCGACGGAAGCGCCGCCCCCGAACCCCCGCCGGACGCGGTACCGATCGGCACCGACGGCTACCTCCAGTACGCGGGCGAAGCCGTGGACGCCGAGGGCGGCATCGCCGAGATCCGCGTGCCGGCCCGCCAGGCCGCCCTCGAACTGGCTGTGCGCGAGCAGGCCGGACGGGCCGAGGCGGCCGCGGCGGGAGAGCGCCGGCGCCTGGAGCGCGACCTCCACGACGGCGTCCAGGGCAGGCTGCTCGCCCTCGCCCTGGAACTGCGGATGGCGCAGCGCGAGCTGGCCGACGCGCAGGCGCAGCTCGTCCTGACCGACGCGGCGGAAAGACTGGCCGCGGCGATGGACGAACTGCGCTCGCTCGCCACGGGGAACGCGCCCGAGACGCTGAGCCGGCACGGGCTCCGTACCGCACTGGGCGAGCTGACCGGCGCGATGCCCGTCCCGGTACGGCTCAGCGTGCCGGCGGAACGGCTGCCGCCGCAGGTCGAGACCGTCGCGTACCTGGTGGTCTGCGAGGCGGTCACCAACGCGCTGAAGCACGCCGGCGCCCGCGCCATCACGGTCGACGTCACCGCCGGCGGCGGACGCGCGGAAGTGACCGTCACCGACGACGGGCGCGGCGGTGCCGACCTGCGCGCGGGCACCGGCCTGCGCGGGCTCGCCGAACGCGTCGGAGCGGCCGGCGGCCGGCTCGTCGTCAGCGACCGCCGGCCGCACGGCACGGTCCTGGAGGTGGTGCTGCCGTGCGAGTCGTGATCGCCGAGGATCTCGTCCTGCTGCGGCAGGGGATCGCCAGGATGCTGGCGCAGGACGGCATCGAGGTCGCCGCCGAGGTCGGGGACGGCGCGGCGCTGGTGACCGCGGTCGTCGCCGAACGGCCGGACCTGGTGGTGGCCGACGTGCGGATGCCGCCGACGTTCACGGACGAGGGCGCCCGGGCGGTGCTGCTGCTGCGCGACCGCTTCCCGGACCTGGGCGTGGTCGTGCTCTCGCACATCGTCGAACCGGCGCTGGCGCTGCGGCTGGCGGCCGATCGTCCGGCGAGGTTCGGCTACCTGCTCAAGGACCGGGTGCTCGACATCGACGACTTCACGGCCGCGGTCCGGCGCGTCGCCGCCGGCGGGACGGCCATCGACGCCCAGGTGATCGACCACTACATCGGCGGCGCCGGCCCCGGCGGGCTCACCGCGCGCGAGCGCGAGGTGCTGAGCCTGCTGGCCCAGGGGTGGAGCAACGCGGCGATCGCCGGCCGGCTGTTCATCTCCGAGCGCACCGTGGACTCCCACCTCGGCTCGATCTTCACCAAGCTCCGGCTGCCGCCCGACACCGAGCACAACCGGCGCGTCCGCGCCGCCCTGGCCTGGCTGCGCGGCGAAACCGGTGCTGGCTCGGATGTGCCCGCATAGCCGCGGCTCTTAGCGTCGTCGGAACGGCCCGCACCGGGGCCCCGACGAGGAGAGACCCCATGACCACGACGACGGTGACCCCCGCCGCGACGGCGACCGCGCCCGCCCGCCGCGCGCTGGGCCTGCTGGCCCCGATCGGCCCGCTGGCGATGGCCGGCTGGGCCCTGGCGGTGCCCTACCACGTGGCCGACGAGCCGGCCGACTGGATCCCCGCGGCGGCGTCGAGCATGGGACGGCTCCAACTGTCCCTGTGGATGCTGCTGCTGTTCGCGCTCACCGCGGGGGCGGGCGCGATCGTCACCGGCCTGGTCGCCCGCCGCGGCTCGCCCCGCCTCGGCACGGCCGGCCTGGTCCTCACCTTCGCCGGCTTCAGCGCGCTGAGCTTCGGCGCCGCGGGCCACGACGCGGCCGCGGTCGGCTCCCGCAACGCGGGCCTGGACACCGCCACCAGCGAACGGATCCTCACCGAGATCGGCACATTCCAGGCACCCACGGTGGGCTCCGGCGCGCTCGTCCCGCTCGCGTTCCTCGGCGTGCTCCTCCTCGGCATCGCCCTCTGGCGCGGCCGCCAGGTCCCGCGCTGGGCCGCCGCGGCGCTCCTGGCCTCGTTCCCGCTCATCCTGCTCGGCGGTCTCGCCGCCATGCCGCTCAACGCCCTCGGCTGGCTCCTGCTCGCCGCGGCCTTCGCCGCCGCCGGCCTGGCCTACGCCCGTCCCGCCGGGTGAACGTCCGTCCATGCCACGATGCGCACATGGACCTGCGTCCCGAACTCCTGCCCCCGCCCGTCGCCCCCGCCCGGCTGGCGGAACTGGCCCGCGAGATCGAACGCATCGAGGACCGGCTGAGACGCGGCGAACCGGCCGCCGCGGAGATCGCGGCCTTCAACGAGGCGACCGGACACGCCTACGGCGTGCACGACTTCACGGAGTACCACGACCGGCGGACTCTCACGGAGTTCGCCAAGGAGGCCGCCCGCCCGGCACATCCACGGGTCGCCGACATCACCCGCGCCGAACTCGCGGAGATCGTCCGCCGGATCCAGGCCGCCGACCACGAGACCGACCACTACCTGCTCGTCCTGGAGTCGAGCGTCTCCGACCCGAACGCCGCCGACCTCATCTTCGGCCCGTCCGCCCCCGAAGACCCCGACGAGATCGCCACCCGGATCCTCGCCCACCGCCCCATCGCCCTCTGAAGCGCCGCTGGTGGATGCATCCGGCGATGTGCACGACACCGACCCGGAGCGAGATGTCCGGCGCTCGCACTCGGCAGGGTGCAGATATCCCCTGACCTGCGAACGGGCGGCCCCACCCTGCACGAAGGGGCCGTCCGTTCCGTGATTGTGCCGCGCCGGGTCAGGCTCCGGGGATCCTGCAGCCCGCGCGGGGCACTCGGAACAGAGCGCCTCCGGCAGTGCTCACCCTCGGGCCTGCGTGCCGCGACTGGCGACGGATGGCGGCAGGCGGTGGATCGCGGCGGCACATCTCCGGAGGAGTTCCCCGGTGTTCACTCCCTGATCAGGAGGATCCGGTGAGGTGGACGACCCTGACCTGGAGCGGGATGTTCGGCGCTTGCACTCGACGGGGTAGAGTGCTAAACCAATGGTTGGCACTCTGCTGTGGAGAGTGACAATCCCACAGTCTGGATCGGGGCGATGAGGCCTCAGTCCGGCGGCGGAATGGCAGCCGTCGGGGAGGTCGTCCGTCGCGGGCGTCGGCTCGATCCTTCATGGCCACCTTGTTCCGGGAGGACTGGAGCCTATGGCTGCAAAGATGATCGCGTTCGACGAGGAGGCCCGCCGCGGCCTGGAGCGCGGTATGAACCAGCTCGCCGACGCCGTGAAGGTCACCCTTGGTCCCAAGGGTCGCAACGTGGTGTTGGAGAAGAAGTGGGGCGCCCCCACGATCACCAACGACGGTGTGTCGATCGCCAAGGAGATCGAGCTCGAGGACGCGTGGGAGAAGATCGGCGCGGAGCTCGTCAAGGAGGTCGCCAAGAAGACGGACGACGTCGCCGGTGACGGCACGACGACCGCGACCGTCCTGGCCCAGGCCCTGGTACGCGAGGGCCTGCGCAACGTCGCCGCCGGCGCCAACCCGATGTCCCTGAAGAAGGGCATCGAGGCGGCCGTCGAGCGGGTCAGCGAGGAGCTGTCCAAGCTGGCCAAGGACGTGGAGACCAAGGAGCAGATCGCCTCCACGGCCTCCATCTCCGCCGGCGACCCGCAGATCGGCGAGATGATCGCCGAGGCGATGGACAAGGTCGGCAAGGAAGGCGTCATCACCGTCGAGGAGAGCAACACCTTCGGGCTCGAGCTCGAGCTCACCGAGGGCATGCGCTTCGACAAGGGCTACATTTCGCCGTACTTCGTCACCGACCCTGAGCGGATGGAAGCGGTCCTGGAGGACCCGTACATCCTGATCGTTCAGGGCAAGGCGTCGGCCAACAAGGACCTGCTGCCCGTCCTCGAGGGCGTCATGCAGTCCGGCAAGCCGCTGCTGATCATCGCCGAGGACGTCGAGGGCGAGGCCCTGGCGACCCTGGTCGTCAACAAGATCCGCGGGATCTTCAAGTCGGTCGCCGTCAAGGCGCCCGGCTTCGGTGACCGCCGCAAGGCCATGCTCGGTGACATCGCCACCCTGACCGGTGGCCAGGTCATCTCCGAGGACGTGGGCCTCAAGCTGGAGAACACCACCCTCGACATGCTGGGCCGCGCCCGCAAGGTCGTGGTGGCCAAGGACGAGACCACGATCGTCGACGGCGCCGGTGACGCCAACGAGATCGCGGGCCGGGTCAACCAGATCCGTACCGAGATCGACGCCACCGACTCCGACTACGACCGCGAGAAGCTGCAGGAGCGGCTGGCCAAGCTCGCCGGCGGTGTCGCGGTGATCAAGGCCGGTGCCGCCACCGAGGTGGAGCTCAAGGAGCGCAAGCACCGCATCGAGGACGCCGTCCGCAACGCCAAGGCCGCGGTCGAGGAGGGCATCGTCCCCGGTGGTGGCGTCGCGCTGCTGCAGGCCGGCATCCCCGCGTTCGACAAGCTGGAGCTCGCCGGCGACGAGGCCACCGGTGCCGCGATCGTCAAGCGCGCTCTGGAGGAGCCGCTGAAGCAGATCGCCGTCAACGCCGGCCTCGAGGGCGGCGTCGTGGTGGAGAAGGTCCGCAACCTGACCCCGGGTGAGGGACTGAACGCCGCCTCCGGCGAGTACGTCAACATGTTCGAGGCCGGGATTCTCGACCCGGCCAAGGTGACCCGGTCCGCGCTGCAGAACGCCTCGTCGATCGCCGCGCTGTTCCTGACCACCGAGGCCGTCATCGCCGAGAAGCCGGAGAAGGCCGCTGCCGCCGCCGGTGGCGGTGCGCCCGACATGGGCGGCATGGACTTCTGATCCATCGCTCCCGTGAGCCTCAAGGGGCGGTCCTCCGGGACCGCCCCTTTCGGCTGTCCGGGTGTCGGTGGCGGCTGGCATGATGCCGCCCATGACCGATCTGTTCAGCTCGCCGGTGCTGCGTGTCGAGCAACCGCGCGTCCCTCCCGGCGTGCGTGCCCGCTACAAGGTGTACGACGGCCGCGGCACCCTGCTCGCTAAGGTCGCCGAGCAGGACGTGCCGAAGCTCCGCCAGGCGTTCAGGTCGGTCCTCGGCGACGGCGGCCGGCGCCGCACCGTCTACGTCGAGAACGCGCAGGGCGCGCCGCTGCTGGCCCTTGAGCGGGACGGCACGCGCGCCACGTGGGTGAGCACGCCGCACGGCGGCCTGATCGGGTCGCTGCGGGTGGGCCGCTTCCAGCACCGTTTCAACCTGCTGGACGCGGCGGAGCGCCCGGTGGGCAAGCTGGACGGCAACCGCCTCGCCCGGAGGTTCCGGGTCCTGGACGGCCACGGCGCCCACGTCGCGCAGCTCGACAAGAAGTGGAAGGGCCTCGCCACCGAGATGCTGACCACGGCCGACCGGTACACGGTCGAGATCTTCCAGCCGCTGTACGACCCGCTCCGCGTCCTGGTGGCCGCCGCCCCGATCGCGATCGACCTGATGCTGTACGAGAGCAAGGACTGGCCCATCGGTGGTTGATCCCGATTCGCCGGGACCTTTCGCGTACGGTGGGGCCTCGGCATGATGGTGCAGCGCACACGACGAGGCCGGGAGAATGCATGAGCGAGCCGTTCAGTTCTTCCACGTTCAGGGTCGAACAGCCGCGCCGGGGCCCGTTCGCCAGATCGCAGTACCGCGTCATGGACGGGGACGGCACGCTCCTGGCCCTGGCCGACCAGATCGGTGAGCGCGCCCGCAGCGAGCGGCTGCGCACCTACTTCCCCGGCAAGTCGGAACTGCACGCCCGCGCCGTCCTCCTGGTGACCCCCGAGGACGAGACGCCGCTCCTGGTCGTCGACAAGGAGGAGGGGCGGATGCGCACCACGGTCGCCCGCCCCGACGGGGGGCTCGTGGGCACGTTCCGTACCGAACGCGTCGGCCGCCGCTACGTCCTGCTCGACGGCGACGACAAGACGATCGGCGACATCACCGTCGACCTGGCCCGCAACAACTTCACCGTCAAGGACACCGAGGGCCGCCGGGTCGGGCACGTCCGCAAGAAGTGGGCCGGCATCGCCACCCACCTGCTGACGACGGCCGACAAGTACACGGTGGAGATCGACGACCCGGTGCCCGAGCCGCTCCGCACCCTGGTCGTCACCACGGCGATCGCCATGGACATGTTCCTCCACGAGTCGAAGGACATCACCTGAGGGCGTGGGGTCTTTCCGCCGCGCACCCCGGCGAGGTACGTTCCGTTCGTGCAGGTCACCCCCGAGCGCATGAGCGGCTGGTGGATCTCACCGGCCCTTCCGACGGTCGCGAACTGCCTGCTGGCCGCCCTCTGGGCCTTCTCGACCGCCGGCGGCTGGGGCGAAGCGGCCTTCTGCGCCGACGCTGGGGCACTGGGCGGCGAGTGCGCCGACGCCGTCCGGACGGCGATCCTGTTCTCCGTTCCGCCCGCCGCGCTGGCCGCGATGATCGTCCTGACCTCCTGGGCCCTGCCGCGCGTACGGCGCCACCCCGCCCGGCTCGACGCCCTTCTTACCTGTGCGGCAGCTCTATGGATCCTCGCGGAAGGCATCGTCTTCGTCGGCGGATACATCGCCAAGCCGTGATCACCCCGGGAACGTTCCGCGCCGCCGTTCGTTGAGCAAGTTGTGACCTGAGCCCCCTTACCCGAGAAACCCGAGGTCACAGGGGGCACCGCCCAACGAGCCGTGAACGACTTCCGCCGGGAACACGCCTGCCGGTTTGACGTCACCCCCCGTTGGGCATACTGTTCACTTCGCCCCGCAGGGGACCAGGACGCCGTCACGGCGGCCGGCCCGCGGGACACCATCCACGATCAAGCCGGTGTGGCTCTGCCATGCCCTCGATCCGAAGATGGCATCGGAAAAGGCGCCGTTTTGACAAACGAGCCGAATCTGATGAAATAGAGACATCGCCCGGAAGGAACCGCGCAAGCGGAACCGGAACGGCAATCGGAAAAGCCCGAAATTGACAGACCGGGCGGATCTGATAAAGTAAGAAAAGTCGCCCCGGGGCGGGATACGCGAAAGCGGATCCGGTACGGTGGGTGTCCGTTTCTTGAGAACTCAACAGCGTGTTAAAAGCCAGTGCCTTTATCGGTCCGGTTCATTGGTGACCGGACCACCCCGTGGCCAC
>NZ_JBEZWH010000101.1:0-19774 GCF_040703975.1 Spirillospora sp. NPDC029432 | reverse complement strand
GGCAGCGCGTCCAGCGTGACGATCGCGCTCGGCACCATGTAGGCGGGCAGCCGCCGCTTGAGCGCCTCGCGGACGCGGTCGGCGAGCACGCCGTGATCATCGGGCTCCGGGTCCCCGTCGTGTGCGTCATGCGATGCCGTACGGGGCGGGGACCGCGGAACGTTCAGCGGGGTCGGGAAGAATGGGGTGATCGGGAAGTATGGAGCGCAGGGCACGGGCGTTCTGGGTGCGGTCTCCCGGAACGGGCGAGATCCGGTCGGTGCGGCTGCCGGAGCCGGGACCGGACGACGTCCTGGTGCGGACCCTGTACTCCGGGGTGAGCCGCGGCACCGAGGCACTGGTGTTCCGCGGCGGCGTTCCGGCCGGCCAGTACGACCTCATGCGGGCCCCCTTCCAGGACGGCTCGTTCCCCGGGCCGGTCAAGTACGGCTACCTCAACGTGGGCGTCGTCGAGCACGGGCCGCCCGACCTGCGCGGGCGCCCCGTCTTCTGCCTGTACCCCCATCAGACCCGGTACGTCGTCCCGGCGCACGCCGTGACACCCGTACCGGACGGCGTGCCGCCGGAGCGCGCCGTCCTGGCGGGCACCGTGGAGACCGCGGTGAACGCCCTGTGGGACGCGGCGCCGCTGGTCGGCGACCGGATCGCCGTCGTCGGCGGCGGCATGGTCGGCTGCTGCGCCGCGGGCGTGCTCGCCGGGCTGCCGGGCGCCCGCGTCGAGCTGGTCGACGTGGACCCGTCCCGCGCGGCCGTCGCCGAGGCGCTCGGCGTCGGCTTCGCCACCCCGGAGCGGGCCGCGGGCGACTGCGACCTGGTGCTGCACGCCAGCGCCACCGGCGCCGGCCTCGCCCGGTCCCTCGAACTGCTCGCCCGCGAGGGCGAGGTCATCGAGCTGAGCTGGTACGGCGACCGCCCGGTCAGCGTCCCGCTCGGCGAGTCGTTCCACTCCCGGCGGCTGTCGATCCGCGGCAGCCAGGTGGGGTCGGTCGCGCCGTCCAGGAGGGGGCGGCGCGGCTTCGCGGACCGGCTGGAGCTGGCGCTCCGGCTGCTGGCGAACCCCGCCTTCGACGTCCTGATCACCGGGGAGAGCCCCTTCGAGGAGCTCCCCCGGGTCATGCCCCCGCTGGCGTCCGGGGACCTGCCCGCCCTCTGCCACCGCGTCGTCTACGAGGAGGACGTCCTTGTTCAGCGTCACCGTTCGTGATCACCTGATGGTCGCGCACAGCCTGCGCGGCGAGGTCTTCGGACCGGCCCAGCGCCTGCACGGCGCCACGTTCCTGGTGGACGCCACGTTCCGCCGGGCCGAGCTGGACGCCGACGGCATCGTGGTCGACATCGGGCTGGCCACCGGGGTGCTGGGCGCGGTGCTGGGCGCGTTCAACTACCGCAACCTCGACGACGAGCCCGCGTTCGTCGGGGTCAACACCTCGACCGAGTTCCTGGCCAAGGAGATCGCCGACCGGCTCGCGGAACGCGTCCGGGCGGGGGAGCTGGGCGAGGGCGCGCGCGGCCTCGCGGGGATCACGGTGACGCTGCACGAGTCGCACGTCGCCTGGGCGAGTTACGAGCTGGCCCTGTGAACCCCGTGGAGCGCGACGCCGTGTACGTGGTCATGCCGGGCGACGTCGACCGGGTGGCCGTGCCGAGCGGCGGCAACGTCTACGACCGGCGGGTGTGCGAGGGCCTGGCGCGCCGCCGCCCCGTCCACGAGATCGCGGTCCCCGGGGACTGGCCGCGCCCGGACGCGGCCGCCCGCGAGCGGCTGGACCGCGCCCTGGCCGGGCTGCCCGACACGGCCGGGGTGCTGCTGGACGGGCTCGTCGCCTGCGGCGTCCCGGACGTCGTCGGCCCGCACGCCGCCCGGCTGCGCGTCACGGTCCTCGTCCACCTGCCCCTGGCGGACGAGGGCGCCGGCGCCGCCGACCTGGACGCCCCCGAACGCGCGACCCTGCGCGCGGCCGGGGCCGTCGTGGCCACCAGCGAATGGGCCGCCCGCAGGCTGGTCGACCACCACGGGCTCGACGCGGACCGCGTCCACGTCGCCGCGCCCGGCTGCGACCCCGCCGGCGCGGCGGCGCCCGGCGACGGCACGCGGCTGCTGTGCGTGGCGTCGGTGACGCCCCGCAAGGGCCACGACGTTCTCGTCCAGGCGCTCGGCGAGCTGGCGGACCTGCCGTGGACGTGCGAATGCGTCGGGCCGCTGCGCCGCGACCTCGCGCACGTCGCGCAGGTCCGCAAGCTGATCGAGCGGCACGGCCTGGACGAGCGGATCACGCTCGCCGGGCCCCGCCGCGGCGCCCGGCTGGACGCCGCGTACGCCGGCGCCGACCTGCTGGTGCTGCCGTCGCGCGCCGAGACGTACGGGATGGTCGTGACCGAGGCGCTCGCCCGCGGGATCCCCGTCCTGGCGGCGGACTGCGGGGGAGTGCCCGAGGCGCTGGGGCGGGCGCCCGGCGGCCGCGTCCCCGGGCTGCTCGTACCGCCCGGGGACGTCACCGCCCTCGCCGCCGCGCTGCGCCGCTGGCTCACCGATCCCGGACTCCGGAGCGGGCTGCGCGCGGCCGCCCTCGCCCGCCGCGGCACGCTGCGGGGCTGGGACGACACCGCCCGCGACCTCGCCGCCGTCCTGGACCGGGAGGCCCCGTGAGCGCCCCCGGAACGTTCTCCCCGGACTGGCTGGCGCTGCGCGAGCCCGCCGACGCCGCCGCCCGCGCCGTGGACCTGCTCGGCCCGCTGCGCGCCCATCTCGCCGCGCGCGCGGACGGGCCGCTGGTCGTCCGCGACCTCGGCTGCGGGACCGGCTCGATGCACCGGTGGCTGGCGGGCTGGCTGCCCGGCCCGCAGCGCTGGATCCTGCACGACCGCGATCCCGGGCTGCTCGCGCGCGCGAGCGCGAGCGTCGGCGCCGCCGCCGAGACGCGGGAGGGCGACATCACGTCCCTCACCGCCGCCGACCTCGCCGGCACCTCGCTCGTCACCGCGTCCGCGCTGCTCGACCTGCTGACCGGCGCCGAGCTGGACCGCCTCGCCGCCGCGATCACCGGCGCGGGCCGTCCGGCGCTGCTGGCGCTCTCGGTGACCGGGCGGGTCGAGCTGACGCCGCCCGACCCGTTCGACGCCGGGTTCGCCGCCGCGTTCAACGCCCACCAGCGGCGCGGGGCCCGGCTCGGCCCGGCCGCCCCGGACGCCGCGGCCCGCGCGTTCGAGCGCCGCGGCGCGACCGTCTGGACCAGCCCGAGCCCGTGGCGGCTCGGCCCCGAGCGGGCCGCGCTGACCGCCGAGTGGCTGCGCGGCTGGGTCGGCGCGGCCGTCGAGGAGTCGCCCGGCCTGCCCGGCGAGACGTACCTGAGGCAGCGGCTCGACGCCTGCGCCGCGGGCGAGCTGCACGCCGTCGTCCACCATCGCGACCTGCTCGTACTCCCGGGGGCGGCCTCATGACCCGATCGCTGTGGCCCTGGCTGCGGACGCTCGCCGCCGTCGCCGTCCTCGCCGGGCTCGTGTGGTGGCACAGCACCGGCGCGTTCGTGGCCGCCGCGCGCGCCGTCACCGCGGAGTCGGCCGCCGTCGCCCTGGGGATCGGCCTGTTCACGACGTTCTGCAACGCCCGGCGCTGGTGCCTGGTGGCGCGCCGGCTCGGCCTGCGCCTCTCCCTGGGGACCGCCGTGGGCGACTACTACCGGGCGTCCTTCCTGAACGCGGTGCTGCCCGCCGGGGTGCTCGGCGACGTGCACCGCGCGGTCAGCCACGGGCGCGACTCCGGCGATGTCGGGCGCGGCGTCCGCGCGGTCGTCCTGGAACGCGCCGCCGGCCAGGTGGTGATCGTCGCCGCCGGGCTGCTGGTCCTGCTCACCCGGCCCGTCCTGCTGCCCGCCCTGGGCGCCGTGGCGGCCGCCGCCGTCGCCGTCGCCGCCGTCCTCGCGGCCGCCGGGTGGGCCCTGCGCCGCCGGCTCCGCGCGCTCGCGGCGGACCTGCGGCTCGTCCGCGAGGTCTGGCCCGGCCTGGCGCTGCTGTCGGCGGCGGCGCTGGCGGGCCACGTCGCGCTGTTCCTGGTCGCCGCCCGCGCGGCGGGCGCGCACGCCCCCCTCGCCGACCTGGTGCCGCTCGCCGTCCTCGCGCTGCTGGTGATGGGCCTGCCGGTGAACGTCGGCGGCTGGGGGCCCCGCGAGGCCGCCACGGCACTGGCGTTCGGCGCCGTCGGGCTGGGCGCCGCGCAGGGCCTCACCGTCGCCGTCGTGTACGGGCTCCTCACGCTGGTCGCCGGCCTCCCCGGCGCCGCCGTGCCGCTCGTGCGCCTCGCCCGGCGGACCGCCCGGCCGGCGCCGCCGGCGCGGCTACGGATCGAGCAGCCGCAGATGCTCGCCGAACGACTCCACCAGGGAGGCGAGAAGATCCCGGCCCTTGCCGGCCGAGGCCAGTGACGGCCGCCCGACGACGCCCGAGTCCGTGTACGGCTCCAGCCCCAGCGTGAGCAGGTGCCGCCGGTCGCCGGAGTCGTGGTCGCCCGCCTCGTACCCCGCCCGCACCAGGCCCGGATGGGCGTGCAGCAGGATGGAGGTCTCCAGCTCGCCGGCGTGCATGTCGTCCGGCGCGGGGCTGCGCAGCCCGGCCGCCGCCCGCGCCGCCTCCCAGTCCTGCTCGGCGGGGAACAGCGCCATGTCCCCGCCCGCCTCCTGGACGACGTTGCCGAGCACGTAGTTGCCGCCGTGCCCGTTGACCAGCACGAGCTTCCCGACCCCGGACCGGCGCAGCGACTCCGCCACGTCCCGCACGACCGCGTACAGCGTCGCCGCCGAGACGCTGACCGTCCCCGGCCAGGCGGCGTGCTCGTGCGAGCACGAGATCGTCACCGGCGGCAGCGCCAGCACCGGATGGGCGGCGGCGACCTCCCGCGCGATCGTGCACGCGATGACGGTGTCGGTCGCCAGCGGCAGGAACGGCCCGTGCTGCTCGAAGCTCCCGACCGGCAGCACCGCCACGGCGGCGTCCCGGTCCAGCTCGTCGTCGGTGGTGGTCATCGGCAGGAGGTACGCGGACATGTCTGGCGCCATGGCACCGAGCATGGCGCATCGCCCGCCGCCCCGCCCAGGACGCCGCCCGGGAGACGAAGATCGCCGGGTGTGCTGGACTGGGGCGATGGACGAGCTCTCCTGGAACGACGGAACCTGGCTCAACGAACCCCCCGCGGCCGCCCGCGACGGCGCCGACCTCCTCATGACGGCCGCCCGCGGCAGCGACTTCTGGCGCACCACCTCCTACGGCTACGACCGCGACTCCGGGCACGCGCTGCTCGCCCCGCTGGGCCCCGACGCGGCCGCGGAGGTGACGTTCCGGGCCGACTTCACCGAGCAGTTCGACCAGGCGGGCCTCCTGCTCCGGCTGGACGAGCGCACCTGGATCAAGGCCGGCGTCGAGTACGCCGACGGGCTCTTCCAGGCCGGCGCCGTCGTCACCCACGACCGCTCCGACTGGTCGACCTTCCCCGTACCGGAGTGGGCCGGGCGCGCCGTGACGATCCGCGCCAGCCGCACCGGCGACGCCGTCACCGTCCGGGCCCGCGCCGGCGACGAGCCGTGGCGGATGCTGCGCGTGGCCCCGTTCCCGCCGGGCGTCCCGGCGGCCGCGGGGCCCTACTGCTGCGCCCCCGAACGCGACGGCCTGACCGTCCGCTTCACCCGCCTCGCCATCGGCCCCCCGGACGAGTCCCTGCACTAGCCCACCGGCGCCGGGCAGGCCGTCACACCCGCTCGCGCCGCCGGAGGAGCGCGTCGACCGCCTCGGGGGCGAGGACGTGGTCCAGGACGAGCGCCGCGCAGCCGGCCAGGCCGGCCGCGTCGCCCAGCCGGCTCGGCTCGATCCGCAGGCCGCGGGTGGCGAGGGTGGTGCCGCGCCGGTAGACGACCTCCCGCACGCCCGCCACCAGCGGCTCGTACGCGGCGGTCAGGTCGCCGCCGAGCAGCACGACCGCCGGGTTGAGCAGGTTGACGGCGGCCGCGATCACCTCGCCGACGCGGCGGCCGGCCTCCCGGACGAGCGTGACGGTGGCCGGATCGCCGGCCTGGGCCAGCCCGGCGAGCTCCGCGAGGTCCGCGGCGGGGGAGCGGGCGAGCAGCGCGGCGCCGCCGGCGACCGCCTCGACGCAGTCGCGGTTCCCGCAGCGGCAGGTGACGCCGCCGCCACCGGAGACGGGGATGTGCGCGATCTCGCCGGCGGCGCCCAGCGCGCCGCGCTGGATCCGGCCGCCCATGATGAGCGCGGCGCCGATCCCGGTGGAGAGCTTGACGAACAGCAGGTCGCCGGCCTCCCGGCGGTACCGGGACTCGTACTCGCCGAGGGCGGCGATGTTGACGTCGTTCTCGAGGAACGCCGGCACGCCGAACCGCGCGGCGATCGGCGGCCCGACCGGCACGCCGTCCCACTCCTCGCGGCCGGACTCCACGGGATCGGGGACGCCGATGCCGGCGCCCCGGACGGGCGGGCGCCCGAGCCCGTCCAGCAGGGCGTCCCAGTGGTCGAGCAGCGCGTCGAGCCCGGGGGTGACGTGGTCCTGGGCGAGCACGTTCCCGGCGAGGTCGCAGACGGCGGCCTGGCCGCGGGACCGGCCGAGGTTGGCGACCAGGATCGCGCCGCCGGCGGCGTTGAACGACAGCCGCGCCGGCGGCCGGCCGCCGGTGGACGGGCCGTCGGAGCGCTCGCCGACCAGGCCGTGCGCCATCAGCTCGGACACCCGCAGCGCCACGGCGGGGCGGGACAGCCCGGTGATCCGGCCCAGCTCCGCGCGGGTGCTCGCGCCCTCGCGGATCAGCTTCAGCACGTCACCGCTCGAGGAGGGCCGTCTGGTCATCCGGCCAGTGAAGCATGGCAGCAGAAGTGTCACAAGATACGGGACTTATGTAATTATTCATGCTTAAGTAGTGCGCAGTCGTTATCTGAAGAGTGTGAGTGGAGGAGCGTCGATGGCCGGGTCCCCCCATCCCGTGGTCGCGCGGGTCACCGAGCGCGTCGCCGAGCGCGGTGCCGCCCGCCGCGCCGCGTACCTGCGCAGGATCGCCGAGGCCGCGTCCGCCGGGCCCGCCCGGACCGCGCTGGGCTGCGCCAACCTCGCGCACGGCTTCGCCGCCTGCGGTCCCGCCGAGAAGCTCCAGCTGAAGGGGACCACGGCGAAGAACATCGCGATCGTGTCGGCGTACAACGACATGCTCTCGGCGCACCAGCCGCTCAAGGACTACCCGGACCTGCTGAAGGCCGCGATCAGTGCGGCGGGCGGCACGGCCCAGTTCGCCGGCGGCGTGCCCGCCATGTGCGACGGCATCACGCAGGGCCGCGCGGGCATGGAGCTGTCGCTGTTCAGCAGGGACGTCGTCGCCATGTCGACGGCCATCGCCCTGTCGCACGACATGTTCGACGGCGCGCTGATGCTGGGCGTCTGCGACAAGATCGTTCCCGGGCTGGTGATCGGCGCGCTCTCCTTCGGCCACCTGCCGACGCTGCTGGTGCCCGCCGGGCCGATGCCGTCCGGGCTGCCGAACGCCGAGAAGGCCCGGGTCCGCAAGCGGTACGCGGCGGGCGAGATCGGCCGGGACGAGCTGCTGGCCGCCGAGTCCGCCTCGTACCACTCGCCCGGCACCTGCACGTTCTACGGGACGGCCAACTCCAACCAGATGCTGATGGAGGTCATGGGCCTCCACCTGCCGGGCGCCAGCTTCGTCCCGCCCGGCACCGAGCTGCGCACCGCGCTCACCGAGGAGGCCGCGCGGCGCGTCCTCACCCTGACCACCCCGGTCGGCGAGCTGCTCGACGAGCGCGCCTTCGTGAACGGCGTCGTCGCGCTGCTCGCCACCGGCGGCTCCACCAACCACACCCTCCACCTGGTCGCGATGGCGTCCGCCGCCGGGATCGAGCTGACCTGGGACGACTTCGACGAGCTGTCCTCGGTCACGCCGCTGCTGACCCGGCTCTACCCCAACGGCTCCGCCGACGTGAACCACTTCCACGCCGCCGGCGGCACCGCGTTCCTCATCGGCGAGCTGCTGGACGCCGGGCTCCTGCACGAGGACGCCCGCACCGCCACCGGCGGCACCCTCGCCGCGTACCGCGAGTCGCCCGTCCTGACGGAGGAAGGGCCGGCCTGGCGCCCCGCGCCCGCCGAGTCCGGCGACCCCGCCGTGCTGCGGCCCGTCCGGGACCCGTTCGAGGCCCAAGGCGGCCTGCACACCGTGCACGGGAACCTGGGCCGCGCCGTGGTGAAGGTGTCGGCCGTACGGGAGGAGCACCGCACGATCGAGGCCCCCGCCCGCGTCTTCGACTCCCAGCACGAGCTGCAGGAGGCGTTCGCGGCGGGCGAGCTGGACGGCGACCTCGTCGCCGTGGTCCGCTTCCAGGGGCCGCAGGCCAACGGCATGCCCGAGCTGCACAAGCTCACCCCGCCGCTGTCGGTCCTCCAGGACCGCGGCCACCGCGTCGCGCTGGTCACCGACGGCCGGATGTCCGGCGCCTCCGGCGCGGTCCCCGCCGCCATCCACGCCTCGCCCGAGGCCGCCGACGGCGGGCCGCTGGCCCGCGTCCGGGACGGCGACCCGATCCGCCTCGACGCGGGCAAGGGCGTCCTGGAGGTCCTCGTCCCCGACGAGGAGTTCGCCGCGCGCACCCCCGCCGCCGCGCCGCCCGCGGAGCCGGGCACCGGCCGCGAGCTGTTCGCCGCGTTCCGCGCCGCCGTGGGCCCCGCCGAGCGCGGCGCCGGGATCTTCGCGTGACCAGCGGGACCCGGCCGTGACCGGCTGGACTCCGGACGGCGGAGGCGCGAACGTGGCAGGCGGCGCCGGCATGGGGCCGGCCGGGCACGGAGGTGGCGCGCGATGAGGTTTCCCTGGCTGGTCGCCGACGTGGGCGGGACCAACGCCCGGTTCGCGCTGATCGAGGAGCCGGGCGCGGCGCCCGGGCGCGTCCGGGCGCTGCCCACGTGCGAGTACCCGGGGCTCGGCGAGGCCGCCGCGGCGTACCTGGACGAGGCCGGCGCCCGCCCCGGCGCGGCGTGCCTCGCGGTCGCCGGGCCCGTCTCGGACACCACGTACCACCTGACGAACGCGGGCTGGGCGCCCGGCTCGGTCGCGGGCGTCCGGGACCTGCTCGGGGTGCCGTACCTGGAGATCCTGAACGACTTCGAGGCGCTCGCCCTGTCCCTGCCCCGCCTCGGCCCCGGCGATCTGCGCCCGGTCGGCGGGGACGCCCTGCCCGCGGCGGACGGCACCGCGCCGCTGGCCGTCCTCGGCCCCGGCACCGGGCTGGGCGTCGGCGGGCTCGTCCCCGCCGCCGGCGGCTGGCTGCCGCTGGCCGCCGAGGGCGGGCACGCGGACCTGCCCGCCGGCACCGAGCGCGAGATCGAACTGCTCCGGCTCCTGCACGCCGAGACGGGCGCCGGCGGCGCCGAGCTGTTCCTCTCCGGGAACGGCCTCGTCCGCATGCGCCGGCTCCTCGCCGGCCTGAACGGCGTCCCCGCGGAGCCGCTGACCGCGGCGGAGATCTGCCGGATGGCCGACCCGCTGTCGGTGGAGACCGTGGAGACGTTCTGCGGGCTGCTGGGGTCGTTCGCCGGGAACGTGGCCCTCACGCTGGGCGCGCGCGGCGGCGTCCACCTCGGCGGCGGCATCCTCCCGCGCATCGCGGACGCCCTCGACCGCAGCGGCTTCCGCCGCCGGTTCGAGGGCAAGCCCCCGGTCGAGGGCTACCTGCGGGCCATCCCCACCGCACTGATCGTCCACCCGTACCCGGCGCTGACCGGCGCCGCCGCCCGACTCGCACAGATCGCGGAGACCGCGTGAAACTGGAGGCCGCATGAAAGCCGACGAGCTCCTGGACCTCGCCCCCGTCGTCCCCGTCGTGGTCCTGGACGACCCCGGCGCCGCCGTACCGCTGGCGCGGGCGCTGGTGGCGGGCGGGCTGCCGGCCATCGAGGTCACGCTCCGCACCGCGACCGCCCTGGAGTCCATCGAGCGGATCGCGGCCGAGGTCCCTGACGCGGTCGTCGGCGCGGGCACGGTCGTGCACCCGGAGGACGCCCGCCGCGCCGTCGCGGCGGGGGCGCGGTTCCTGGTCAGCCCCGGCTGCACCGCCGCGCTGCGGGAGGCGATGACCGCCACCGATGTCCCGTTCCTGCCCGGCGTCTCCAGCGCCTCGGAGGCCATGGCCCTCCTGGAGCACGGCGTCACCGCGATGAAGTTCTTCCCGGCGGGCCCGGCCGGCGGCCCCGACTACCTGAAGGCGCTCGGCGGGCCGCTCCCGCGGATCCGCTTCTGCCCCACCGGCGGCGTCACCCCGGACAACGCGCCCCGCTACCTCGGCCTGCCGAACGTCGCGTGCGTGGGCGGCACCTGGCTCACCCCGCCCGACGCCGTGCGGGACGGCGACTGGGACCGGATCCGGGCCGCCGCCGCCGAGGCCGCCGCCCTGCGCGCCCCGGCGTGACCCCGACCGGCCGGAGCGCCGGGGTCAGTGGACGGCGAGGGCGCGGGCGACGGCCTCGGTGAGCCGCGCGGCGTCGGCCACGCAGCGGTAGTCGACGTGCTCGGGGAGGTCGGACGCGAGGCGGTGGTGGGGGACCGGCCGGCCGCCGCCCATGGAGACCAGGCAGGCGGTGCGGTAGCCGTGCCGGTGCGGGACCATCGCGCCGGTGCCGGAACGCGCCCGCGACCCCCGGTCGACGGCGATGTCCTGCTCCAGCGCGCAGCGCGCGATCAGGTCGCCGAAGCCCGCGTCGTAGCGTTCCGTACGGAACGGGCCCTCCGCGCGCGGCAGCACGAGATCGCCGCAGCCGACCGCGTCCAGGTTGAGGAACCAGGTGCTGCCGGTCGGCAGGTCGTGGAAATGGCGGTGGGCGAACCCGCGGACGCCCTCCTGGAGGGCTTCCTCCGCGCCCGCCGAGACGAGCAGGACGCGCAGGCCCGGCAGGGGGCGGCGCTCCAGCGACTCGGCCAGCGCGATCAGGACCGAGACGCCGCTCAGGCCGCCGTTGGCGCCGGGGACGGCGCGGCGGCGTGCGGTGTCGGCCATCGCCGCGGCGCTCAGGGCGCTGAGGACCGTACCGGTACGGCGGAGCCACGAGAGTCCCGCCGCGCTCCCCAGAGCGACGCAGAGCGGGCCCGCGATCACCGGCCACCACACGGGCCACGACACGGGCGGCGCGGCGGGCAGTGCCGCCACCAGGTCGGGACGGCGGCGCGCCAGCCGCCGCAGCGCCCGCCGGCCGAGGCCGCGGCCGGCCGGGGCGGCGTCGTGGTGCGCCATGACGACCAGCGTGCGCGGCGCGTCCGGGGCGCCGAGCCCGGCCACGACGTTGCAGGCCGTGCGGCGCACGCTCAGCACCGAGCGGGCGTACTGGCGGCCGTACCGGTGGCCGAACGAGACCTCGTCGGCGATCCCGGCCGCGGCCAGCGCGCCGCCCAGGGCGCCGAGCGGCCGCAGCCGCCCGCCCGCGGCGCCGGCCAGCGCGGCGAGCCCGGCCAGCACGCCCACCGGCCGGGCGTACGACCCGTACGCGGGCACCTCCTCGACCTCGGCCGCCGCGCCCGCCGCGCGCAGCCGGTCCGCGATCAGGTGGGCGGCCTCGCGCTCGCCGGGCGAGCACGGCGGCCGCTCGACGGCGGCGAGCCGCTCGACGGTGGCGCGCAGCGCGGCCTCGCCGGGCCCGGCCACGGGCGAGACCGGATGCAGGAACCGCTCGGGGTTCATGCTGAGAAGGTCTCACCCCGGCCGGGCCCGGTCCAGCCTCCTAACGGGGACGGGGCCGCCCCGACCGCACGGCGAACAGCACCGCGCGGACGATCCACACCAGCAGCGCGAACTGCAGCACCGCCAGCATCGCCGTCCCCGGCCCGGCCGCGATCGCGAGGACGATGAAGAGCCCGACCATCAGTGGGAACGCCGGGAACCGGTGCGCGTGGCGCGAATGGTGCGGATGGTGCCCGTGGTGGTGCCGCAGGTGGTGGCCGTGGGCGTACGCCCAGTGGCCGGGCACCGGCGCCCGCGCCGGCTCCGGCAGGCCGCTGGGGCCCGGCAGGTCCCGCACGATCGCCCGCAGGTCGCCGTGCGTCTTGGCGGCCAGCGTGGCGCCGAGCCGCTCGTCGAGCTCCTCGCGGTCGAGCCGTCCCGCCGCGAAGTGCTCGTGCAGCGCGGTGGTGACCGCGTCGCGCTCGGCGTCGCCGATGCGCATCTCGTCGGTGCGGGTCACGTTCACTCCTCGGCGGCGCCGGCCGCGTCCGGGCCCGGATCGTCGTCGGCCAGGATCAGGTAGAGCCGCCGCCGGGTCTCGGCGATCACTTCCTTGGCCTTGTCGACCTGCTGCGGTGAGCCCGAGTGGACGATCTGCATCACCGCGGCGCCGGTCTGCGCCACCTGCTTGAACAGGTCGGGCACGCCCTCGCCGAAGTCGGGCGCCATCTCCGCCCAGGGCTCGGACAGCTCGTCGGCGTGCTCGCCGACGTACGCCCGGCCCTCGTCGGTCAGGTGGAACGTCCGGCGGCCGCCGCCCTCCTCGCCGCGGATCAGCCCCTCGTCGGCGAGCTGCTGCAGCGCCGGGTAGACGGCGCCGGGGCTCGGCTTCCAGCCCCCGCCGCTGCGCTCGTTGATCTCCTGGATGATCTGGTAGCCGTTGCGCGGCTCCTCGGCCAGCAGCGCGAGGATCGCGGCGCGCACGTTCCCCTTGCGGGCCCGCGGCCCGCGGCCGCCCGGCCCGCGCCCCCAGGGGCCGCGGCCCCACGGCGGCCCGCCCGGCCCCCACGGCCCGGGCCCGCCGCCGAACATCCAGCCGAACTGCGGCCCGCCGGCCTGCGCCCGCGGCCCGCAGCCGCCCCCGTGCTCGCGTGCCCGGTGCGCCGCCAGATGGGCGGCCTTGGCCCCCAGCGCGGCCGCGGCGAAGGCCCAGCGCAGGTCACTCCCGTGGCCATGCGTCGTCCCCATGTTCTCCACCGCCTTCCAAGATCGTTCTTTGATCTCTCGCGATACGCCAACGATATATCGAAAACGCGCATCCGGGCCAGAGGGTTCCCGGCCGTCAACGAACGGGGGAGAGGGGTCGGCACCCTACCGAGAAGTAACTTGATGTCGAGATAAATCGGGGATAGCTTGACATCAAGAGAAAAGGTGGCGAAGTTAGGCGGCCCCGGATCCCGAGCAGGACGACCGTTAGGGCAGGATTCAAGGTACGTTCCGTCCGCCCGGGTCCGCCGTGCGGCCCGCCGAGCGGGGGCGGCCGGAGGGCCGCATCAAAACATATGACGCAAGCGTCGCGCGCATCACGTCCCGGACCGGACGCGCGACGGTGACGGAGGAGGAGTCCGTGTCCGCGAACAGCTTCGGCAGCCGTAACACGCTGCAGGTGGGCGAGAAGTCGTACGAGATCTACCGGCTGGACGCCGTGGAGGGCTCGGCCCGGCTGCCGTACAGCCTCAAGGTGCTGCTGGAGAACCTCCTGCGCACCGAGGACGGCGCCAACGTCACCGCCGACCACATCCGCGCGCTGGCCGGCTGGGACTCCCAGGCGCAGCCCAGCAAGGAGATCCAGTTCACCCCGGCGCGGGTGATCATGCAGGACTTCACCGGCGTGCCGTGCGTGGTCGACCTGGCCACCATGCGCGAGGCCGTACGTGACCTGGGCGGCGACGCGTCCAAGATCAACCCGCTGGCGCCGGCCGAGATGGTCATCGACCACTCCGTCATCGTCGACTACTTCGGCTCGCCGGACGCGTTCGAGCGCAACGTGCAGCGCGAGTACGAGCGCAACGGCGAGCGCTACCAGTTCCTGCGCTGGGGCCAGACCGCCTTCGACGAGTTCAAGGTCGTCCCGCCCGGCACCGGCATCGTGCACCAGGTCAACATCGAGCACCTGGCCCGCGTGGTCTTCGACCGGGACGGCGTCGCCTACCCCGACACCTGCGTCGGCACCGACTCGCACACCACGATGGAGAACGGCATCGGCGTGCTCGGCTGGGGCGTCGGCGGCATCGAGGCCGAGGCCGCGATGCTCGGCCAGCCGATCTCGATGCTCATCCCGCGGGTCGTCGGCTTCAAGCTGACCGGCAAGCTGCCCGCCGGCACCACCGCCACCGACCTGGTGCTGACCATCACCGAGATGCTGCGCGAGCACGGCGTCGTCGGCAAGTTCGTGGAGTTCTACGGCGAGGGCGTCGCCGCGCTGCCGGTCGCCGACCGCGCCACCATCGGCAACATGAGCCCCGAGTTCGGCTCCACCTGCGCGATCTTCCCGATCGACGGCGAGACCCTGTCGTACCTGCGGCTGACCGGCCGCAGCGAGGAGCAGATCGCGCTGGCCGAGGCGTACGCCAAGGAGCAGGGCATGTGGCTCGACCCGTCGGTCGAGCCCGAGTTCTCCGAGTACCTGGAGCTCGACCTCAACACCGTCGTGCCGTCCATCGCCGGCCCCAAGCGCCCGCAGGACCGCATCTCGGTGTCGGAGGCCAAGGAGACCTGGCGCCGCGACGTGCGCAACTACGTCGCCGGCGACGGCATCAAGGGCCCGGCCGACGAGGCCTCGTCCGAGTCGTTCCCGGCCTCGGACTCCCCGGCGATCGGGCACGCCGGCGAGGGCGACAAGCCGCGCGAGCACGGCGCCAACGGCGGCGGCCGCCCGAACGACCCGACCCCGGTCACCCTGGCCGACGGCACGAAGTTCGAGATCGACCACGGCGCCGTGGTGATCGCCGCGATCACCTCCTGCACCAACACGTCCAACCCGTACGTCATGGTCGGCGCCGGCCTGCTGGCCAAGAAGGCGGTCGAGAAGGGCCTGACCCGCAAGCCGTGGGTCAAGACCTCCCTCGCCCCCGGCTCCCAGGTCGTCACCGGCTACCTGGAGCGCTCGGGCCTGGCCCCGTACCTCGACAAGATCGGCTACAACCTGGTCGGGTACGGCTGCACCACCTGCATCGGCAACTCCGGCCCGCTGCAGGAGGAGATCTCCAAGGCGATCAACGACGCCGACCTCGCGGTCACCTCGGTCCTGTCGGGCAACCGCAACTTCGAGGGCCGCATCAACCCCGACGTGAAGATGAACTACCTGGCCTCGCCGCCGCTGGTGGTCGCCTACGCGCTCGCGGGCACGATGGACATCGACATCCTGAACGACCCGATCGGCGAGGGCGCCGACGGCTCCCCGGTCTACCTCAGCGAGCTCTGGCCGTCCGCCGAGGAGGTCAAGGAGATCGTCGAGGGCTCGATCGGCCAGGAGATGTTCCTCCAGGACTACGCCGACGTGTTCAAGGGCGACTCCCGCTGGCAGGAGCTGGCGATCCCGACCGGCGACACCTTCGAGTGGGACGCGAACTCCACCTACGTCCGCAAGGCCCCGTACTTCGACGGCATGGGCATGGAGCCCGCCCCGGTCGCCGACGTCCACGGCGCCCGCGTGCTGGCCCGGCTGGGCGACTCGGTCACCACCGACCACATCTCCCCGGCCGGCGCCATCAAGGTCGGCACCCCGGCCGCGCAGTACCTCCAGGACAACGGCGTCACCGCCAAGGACTTCAACTCCTACGGCTCCCGCCGCGGCAACCACGAGGTCATGATCCGCGGCACGTTCGCCAACATCCGGCTGCGCAACCAGCTCCTGGACGGCGTCGAGGGCGGCTACACCCGCGACTTCACCCAGGAGGGCGCGCCGCAGTCGTTCATCTACGACGCCGCGCAGAACTACGCCGCGCAGGGCATCCCGCTGGTCGTCATCGCGGGCAAGGAGTACGGCTCCGGCTCCTCCCGCGACTGGGCCGCCAAGGGCACCGCGCTGCTCGGCGTCCGCGCCGTCATCGCCGAGTCGTACGAGCGGATCCACCGCTCCAACCTGATCGGCATGGGCGTCCTGCCGCTCCAGTTCAAGGACGGCGAGTCGGCCGACTCGCTGGGCCTGACCGGCACCGAGACGTTCGACATCACCGGCGTCGAGAAGCTGAACGAGGGCGGCGTCCCCGACGAGGTGACCGTGAAGGCCGACGGCAAGGAGTTCACCGCCGTCGTCCGCATCGACACCCCGGGAGAGGCGGACTACTACCGCAACGGAGGCATCATGCAGTACGTCCTCCGCAACCTCCTCCGCAAGTAGGCGCGAACCCGAGACGGGCCGCCTCCCACCAGGGGGGCGGCCCGTCCGCGTTCACACGTTCGCATCGGGAGCGTCCGGCGCTGGTCAAAGTCGAGGGGGCGGCCGCACGGGCGGGACGGCGGCGCGATTGGATCTTCGCATGACCAACACGAACAGGATCGGGGCGCTGGAGGTCTTCCCGCTGGCGCTGGGCGGCAACGTCTTCGGGTGGACCGCCGACCGGGACGGGTCGTTCGCCGTCCTGGACGCCTACGCGGCGGGCGGCGGCAACTTCGTCGACACGGCCGACGTGTACTCGGCGTGGGTCGACGGCAACCACGGCGGGGAGTCGGAGGAGCTGATCGGGGAGTGGCTCGCCGCCCGCGGCGGCCGCGACCGGATGGTGGTGGCGACCAAGGGCGGTGCGCACCCCGCGCACAAGGGGCTGCGGCGGGAGACGATCAAGGCGGCCGCGGAGGACTCGCTGCGCCGCCTGCGCACCGACCACATCGACCTGTACTACACGCACTACGACGACCCCAGCGTGCCCGCCGAGGAGATCGTCGGCGCGCTGGACGAGCTGGTCCGCGAGGGCAAGGTGCGGGAGATCGCCGCGTCCAACATCGAGCCCGCCCGGCTGGAGGAGCAGCTGGCCGTCAGCGACCGGGAGGGGCTGGCGAAGTTCGTGGCCGTCCAGCCGCAGTACAACCTCGTCTCGCGGGACACCTACGAGGGCGAGCCGATGCGGATCGCCGAGCGGAACGGGCTGGCCGCGGTCCCGTACTACGCGCTGGCCTCGGGCTTCCTGACCGGCAAGTACCGGCCGGGGAGCACGGTCGAGAGCGCCCGCGCCGGCAAGGCGGGCGCGTACCTGAAGTCCGAGCGCGGCCCGCGGGTCCTGGCGGCGCTGGACGGCATCGCCAAGGAGCGCGACGTGTCGGTCGCCACCGTGGCGCTGGCCTGGCTGCGCGCCCGGCCCACCGTGGCCGCGCCGATCGCCAGCGCGCGCACCGTCCAGCAGCTGCCCGCCCTGATGGCGATCGCCGAGCTGGAGCTGACCGCGGAGGAGACCGAGAGGCTCACCGACGCCTCCGCTTGAACGATCGGAAATATCGGGATGTAACGTTCCAGCACGTGCCTGGACTCGACTTCCTCGTCATCGGCGGGCTCGCCGCGCTCGCCGGCGCGATCGTGCAGAGCAGCGTGGGGCTCGGCGTGGGGCTGGTGGCGACGCCGATCGTCACGATGCTGTTCCCGTCGCTGATGCCCGGCTCCATCCTCGTCGCCGCGACCGTCCTCCCGCTGGCCACGCTCGCGCAAGAGGTCCGGCACGCCGACCTGAAGGGGCTCGGCTGGGCCTTCGGCGGGCGGCTGGCGGGCACCCCGCTCGGCGTCTGGGTGGTCGCGGCCGTCCCGGTCCGCACCCTCGGCGTGATCATCGGCGGCATGGTGCTGGCCGCGCTGGGTGCCGGGCTCTGGCACGGCCGCGTCCCCCGCAACCCGGGCACGCTGGCGACCGCCGGCCTGGTCGCGGGGGCCACCGGCACCGCCTCCGCGATCGGCGGCCCGCCCATCGCGCTGCTCTACCAGCACGAGAGCGGCCCCCGCGTCCGCGCGACCCTCGCCGTCTTCTTCACCGGCGGCGCGCTGATCTCCCTGCTCACCCTCGCCGCCGCCGGCCAGCTCCCGGCCGAGCAGGTGACCGCCGGGCTGGCGCTGACCCCGTTCGTCCTGGCCGGCTTCCTGCTGGCGGGCCCGGTGCGCGAGTACGTCGACGACGGCCGCATGCGCACCGCCATCCTGGTCGTGGTGGCCGCGTCCGCCGTCACCCTGATCGTGCGTAGCCTGGTCTGATGCGCCCCACCAAGGCCGATCTGGAGGCCGCCCGCGACCGCATCGTGCCCGACGTCCTGCCCGCCGGCGGCGAGTCCCTGCGGGTGCTGTTCTCCGGCATCAACCCGGGCCTGTACTCGGGCGCGACGGGCCTGCACTTCGCCCGCCCCGGCAACCGCTTCTGGCCCGCCCTGCACCGCTCGGGCTTCACCGACCGCCTGCTGTCGCCCGCCGAGCAGGACCTGCTGCCCTCGTACGGCCTCGGCATCACCAACCTCGCCCACCGCACCACGGCCCGCGCCGACGAGCTCACCGCCGAGGAACTGCGCGAGGGCGGCCGCCGCCTCCGCGACCTGGTCGGCCGCCACCGCCCCGCCTACCTGGCCGTCGCCGGCGTCACCGCCTACCGCACCGCCTTCGGGAAGCCGCGCACGCGGATCGGCCCGCAGGACGAGACGTTCGGCCCGGCCCGCCTCTGGGTCCTCCCGAACCCCAGCGGCCTGAACGCGAGCTGGCCCCTGGACCGCATCGCCGCCGAGTTCGCCCGCCTCCGCGAGGCCGCCGCCTAGCCGGGACGCTCGGGGCAAGGGATCAGGTCAGGCGGTCGGTGGCGGCCGCGGCGGTGGCGAGCATGGTCCGGACCTCCGTCATCAGGGTGGCGGAGGGCTGCCAGGGCTCGGTGCGGCCGAGGGCGATGATGGGGCGGGGGAGGGCGCGGACGGACGTCAGGCGCCAGTGGTGGAAGCCCCGCTCGCCCCAGGGACCGCAGTCGCAGGGCCCGTCCAGGCCGGCCGAGCAGACGTCGTCGAGGTCGGCCATGGCGATGACCGCGCCGATCGTGGCGAGCGGGTGGCCGGGATCCCAGCCCGCGGACCGGATGAGCGGGGAGTCGCAGGCCTTCAGGTCGACCCGCATGGAGGCGTGGATCAGCAGCGGGCCGCGGTAGGCGGTCGGCAGGTCCTGGTTCGAGACGGCCTTGCCGCCCCGTGCGATGGCGAAGGCCCAGGGCTGCTGCACACTGATCGCCTGCACGCGGTCACCTCCGTGCTCCGCCGGTCTCCGGTTGGGCGGACCGTTCGGGCGTGGTGCCCGGTTTCCCGTGGAGTATCCGGCCGGGGAGCGGATACCGCCGTTCTGCCAGGGGACCGTGACCCTGGGGTCAGCCGGTCCGGTGAACGGTCCAGTTAGCGATTTTCCCCGATTTGTCGTGATCGGCAACCCGGCCACGCGGATACGGACCGTTCCCGTCCCGAAAGCGGGACGGGAACGGTCCGTACAGGATCAAACGGGCTGGACGAGCTTCGCGAAGACGATGAGGTTGTTGCGGTAGTGCCCCGTCGCCGCGTCGAACGCCCCGCCGCAGGTGACCAGGCGCAGCGAGGAGTAGTCGATGTCCTCGCCGAACACCTTCCGGTGCGGGAACGCGTCCTTGTCCACGCTCTGCAGCCGGTCCACCGCGAACGTCGCGGTGGAGCCGTCCTGGCGGGCCACCTGGATGGTGTCGCCCGCCTTCAGTTCCTTGAGCCGGTAGAAGACGGCCGCCTTCTTGTTGGCGTCGACGTGGCCCAGGATGACCGAGGGCCCCATCTCGCCGGGGGTGACCCCCTCCTTGTACCAGCCGGTCAGGTTGGGGCGGCTCAGCGGCGGCTCCTCGATCCGCCCGTCGGGGCGCAGTCCGATGAGGGACACCGGCGCCGAGACGCCGATCTTCTGGATCTTGATGGTCTTCGGCCGCGACTCCTTCATGGGTGCCGCCGCCCGCAGCGCCTGCTTCGCGGCGGTCGCCCCCTCTTCGAGGGGCTTCGGGTAGTCGACGTCCTGGAGCAGCTCCATCCGCTCCTCGTACTCGATCCCCTCGGC
>NZ_JBEZWH010000100.1:0-20318 GCF_040703975.1 Spirillospora sp. NPDC029432 | reverse complement strand
GCCCCGATCCCCCGCGGCCCCCGGAGGCCGCCCCCCACCCCCCGTTTCCCCCCCCCCCCGGTCCCCCCCGCCTCCCCCGTAAACGCGGGAGCCCCGGCGGTCCCATGGACCGCCGGGGCTCCGCATCGGGGTTCCCGACTCGGGGAAGCCGTCAGGCGGCGTTCTCCGCGTTCTCCTTGGCCTTCTCCCTGGGCTTGGCGTCGCCCAGCGCGGCGAGCTCGAACTCGGCGCGCGGCTGCTCGATGCTGCCGAGCGACACGGTCTCGCGCTTGAAGAACAGCGCCAGCGTCCAGTCGGCCAGGACGCGGACCTTCCGGTTGAAGGTCGGCACCCGGGAGACGTGGTACGTCCGGTGCATCAGCCAGGCCGGGAAGCCCTTGAGCTTGAACCCGTAGGTGTTGGCCACGCCCTTGTGCAGGCCCAGGCCCGCCACCGAGCCGACGCTGTTGTGCGCGTACGGCTTGAGGGACTTGCCCCGCAGCGAGCGGACGAGGTTGTCGGCCAGCACCTTGGACTGGCGGACGGCGTGCTGCGCGTTCGGCGCGCAGAACATGCCCTCCTGGGTGAGGTCGGGCACCGCGGCGTTGTCGCCGGCGGTGAACGCCCGGACGACGCCCTCGACCGTGAGGTACTCGGTGGCCTTGACCTGGCCGCGCTCGGTCAGCGGCAGGTCGGAGTTGCGCACCACCGGGGAGGCCTTGACGCCCGCGGTCCACACCAGCGTGCCGGCCGGGAACGAGCTGCCGTCGGAGCACTCGATCAGCCCGCCGACGGCGGACTGGAGGAACGTCTTCAGCTTGACGTCGATGCCGCGGCCGCGCAGCTGCTCCGCCGTCCACTTGCCCATCTCGGGGCCGACCTCGGGAAGGATGCGGTCGGCGGCCTCGACCAGCACGAACCGCAGGTCCTGCGGGCTGACCTTGCGCATGTACTTGACCGCGCCGCGGGCCATGTCCTCCAGCTCGGCCAGCGCCTCGACGCCGGCGAAGCCGCCGCCGACGAACACGAAGGTGAGCGCCTTGCGGCGGATCTCCTCGTCGTCGGTGGACTCGGCGATCTCCAGCTGGGCCAGCACGTGGTTGCGGAGGTGGATGGCCTCGCCGATGGTCTTGAAGCCGATGCCGTTCTCGGCCAGGCCGGGGATGGGCAGCGTGCGCGACACCGATCCGGCGGCCATCACGAGGTAGTCGTAGGAGATCCGCTCCGGCGGGCCCGCCAGCGGCTGCAGGATGGCCCATCGCTCGTCGTGGTGCAGCTCGGTCACCCGGGCGTTGCGCACGGTGCAGCGGGGCAGCACGCGGCGCAGCGGGGCGACGACGTGCCGGGGCGAGACGTTGCCCGCGGCGGCCTCGGGAAGGAACGGCTGATAGGTCATGTACGAGTTGGGGTCGACGATCGTGATCTTGACCTCGCCCCGCTTGAGCTCGCGCCGGAGCTTCTTCTCCAGACGCAGTGCCGTGTACATGCCCACGTAGCCGCCACCCACGATGAGCACGTGGGGAGCGCCAGGGGTGCCCTCGGCGGTCCTGGCCATTGCGGCCTCCTCAGTAGTCACGGTCGGCTTGTGAAGACATTCACAAACTACCTGACGGAACACTTGAACACCAATGGGAAACCATGGAAGACCTGCAAAACTTTCCACAGAGTCAAGATGGAGCGATGCTTACGGCGTGAAACACGCCACTCCTTTACCGAATCCTCGTTTCGGAGCGATCCAGTTCACATGACCAACGTCACAGCGGGCCCGCCGGGCGGCGCGCGCGGGCCCGGCCAGGCGCGTTCCGCGATCTCTCCGGCCGGGGCGGGCCGCCCGGCGGGGAAAGACCCGTTCCACCGGTGGCGAACCTCTAAGGTGGGGCCCGACGAGGAAGGCCCGGGGAGTGTGTCGATGAAGAGGAAAGACCGGCGTCCGGTCCCGGCCGCGGCGGGTGCCCTCGCCCTCGCGGGGATCCTGGGCCTCGGCGGCTGCGGATTCATCGGGCAGCCGCAGAAGGCCGGCGCCGAACTGTCGGAATGGTTCACCGTGTCCAGTCCGGTCTTCCGCGATGGGCGCGACTTGCCCACGCGGTACGCCTGCACGACGTACCCTGGCGGAGCGGCCACGACCCCGCCGCTGATGTGGTCGGGGACTCCGGCGGGCACCCGTTCGTACGCGATCGTGATGGACGACCCCGACGCCGTCGACGGCGCCTTCGTCCACTGGGTGATCGCCGGTATCGACGGGACCACGACGCAGCTGGTCGAGGGCGCCAAACTGGACAAGGCCGTCCAAGGGCTGAACACGAGCGACAAGGTGGGCTACTCGCCGCCCTGCCCCGCCAAGGGCGAGCGGCACCGGTACCGCTTCACCATCTACGCGCTGGACACCGAGGTACCGTTCCGCAGCGGAGCGACGCTGGAGGACAGCCTGGGGGCCATCGCCGAGCACACGGTGGGGCGGGGCCGGATCACCGGGAACTTCGGGAGCAAGTAGTCGCGTTTGACCCCGAGGCCGCGGAACGTACATCGTTCCCCGCGCGTCGGAGTCCGGCGCGGACCCTTCGGGGGGCTGGAGGCGAGAGGGGCGTACGGAGATGAGCCGGTTCGGGCGGATGTGCCGGGTTGGCCAATCGGTACGCGCCGTGTGAGGGTAGATGTGCGCGAAGGGTGTGACAACGGTCATAGCGGTCGGCCTGGACCGGTTTAGGTCCGCAGGGGCCGGGCCGCTGGCGACAATCGGGACGATCCCGGGAGCCGCGCCGGCGACTCTCGCCGGGCCAAGGCATTGGGTGGTGGCATGACGAACATCGTGATCTTCGGCCTCATTGTGGTCGTGGCGCTGGTGGTCGTCCTGGTGGTCTTGGGCCTGCGGGCCAGCCGCTCGGGGCGCGACGACGACGACTGGATGGACGACGAGCAGCAGCCGCCGCCCCGTGGCTACCGGAAGCCGCCCCAGGAGGAGATGGCCGACGACGGCTACGGCCCCGGTCCCGGCTACGACAACGGCCAGGGCTACGACAACGGGCCGGGCTATGACAACGGCCAGGGGTACGACAACGGCGGCTACGACAACGGGTACGAAGAGGGCTACGACGCCGACCCGGCGTACGCCCCCGGGCCCGGCCCCGGTCCCGCTCCCGGGCAGCCCGAGCCGGAGTTCGACCGGCGCGTCGCCGGCGGCCCGCTGGCCGCCCCGACCGCGCCGCCGCCGCAGGCCGCCGCGCCGCCCCCGCCGAGCGGCCAGGCCAGCGACGAGATGGAGGACGACGACTACTGGGCGACCATCACGTTCGACAAGCCCAAGTTCCCCTGGCAGCACGACAAGGCGGGCGACGAGCCGGCCGACCCGGCCGCCGACCCGCTGAACGCGCGCGGCGACGAGGCGATGCCCGGCGAGCCGATGCCGGGTGAGCCGATGCACGAGCACCCGATGCACGCGCAGGGCGGCGACCCGCTGCTCGCGCAGCGCAACGAGCCGCCGATGCCGGCCGAGCCGATGATGACGCAGCCGGTCCCGATGGGCGCCGGCCCGCTCGGCGGACCCGGCGGCCCGGGCGTTCCCGGCCAGATCGGCGGCCCCGGCGGTCCCGGCGACTTCGGGACGGGCCCGCAGTCCGCGCCGCCGCCGCCCGCTCAGCCCGGCTTCCCGCCGCCGCAGTCCGCCCCGTACGGCGACCCCGGCTCGACCGCCGGGGACCCGATCGGCGGCGACCCGCTCGGCCAGTCCATGGGGCCCGGCCCCCAGTCGGCCTACGGCGGCGCCGGCCCCGAGTACCGCACGCCCGACTACGGGCCGCCCGCCGACCAGCACGTGTACGGCGGTGGCTCGGGGCTCGACCAGCCGTCCTACGGGGCGCCCGAGCCGTCGTACGGCGGCGGGAACGATCTACCGTCGTCCTACCTGTCGCCGCCGTCGCCGTCCGACACCGGCGACCCGCTGGGCGGCCGTCCGGGCGGCGGGCCGCCCGCGTCCCGGCCCGACTCGTTCGACCGGCCGATGTCGCCGCCGCCCGGCGCCGGCGACCCGCGCGCCTCCGACCCGCTCGGGCTGCCGCTCGGCCGTACCGACGACCCGGCCCCCGGCCGCGGCTTCGGCGACCCAGGGCTCGGCTCGCACGCCGAACCTCCAGCGTCTCCCGCGCCGCCTGCGCCGCCCGCACCCCCGGCGCCGCCCGCTCCGCCGCCCGCTCCCGCGCCGGCGGCCCCGGCCGCGTCCGGTGCGCCCGGCGCGCTCGGCGGCGGCACCGACACCGACGGCCACAAGCTGCCGACCGTGGACGAGCTGCTCCAGCGCATCCAGAACGACCGGCAGCGCTCGTCCGGCGACTCGGGCGGGTCGTTCGGCGGCGGCCTCGGCGACCCGCTGAACGACCCGCTGGGCTCCTCCCCGGCGCCCTCGGGCCCGTCCGGGGCGTCTCCGGCGGGCTCGTACGGCTCCACCGGCTCCACCGGGCCGTGGCCGGCCCCGGGCCAGCCCGGCGACCCGGCAGGTCCCGGCCAGGGCTTCTCGGGCCTTCCGGGCGGCGGCTCCGGTTACGGCGGCCCCGGGCAGGGCGGCCAGGGCGACGGCTACCCGACGGCCCCGGCGTACGGCGAGTCGCCGCGCTACGACGACCCGCTCGGCGGCGGCCGCGACCCGCTCGGGTCGTTCGGCGGCGAGTCCGGGTCCGGCGGCGGCGACGCCGGCCGCTACGGCGACTTCAGTGGCAGCAGCTACGGCGGCTCGGACCCCGGCCTCGGCGGCGGTCAGGGCGGCGGCTACGGCGACCCGAACGCGACGCAGGCGTACGACCCCAACGCCACCCAGGCGTACGGCGGCGTCCCCGGCGCGCCGGGCGGCTACCCGGGCTCGCAGCCTCCGGGGCCGTACTCCGGTTCCGGCTCGGGCACCGGCTCCGGCTCCGACCCCAACCGGCAGCAGGACGACTGGGAGAACCACCGCGACTACCGCCGCTGACCTGCTACCACAGCACCCGTGAACGGGCCCGCCGGACGATCCGGCGGGCCCGTTCCCGTTCGACCGGGCAGGCCCGGAGGTGCGATGTCTGTGTCGTCGCTGGTGTTACCGTGACCGCGTTGGTTGCATACACTACGTGTCTACCAAACCACTCTTCGTGTATACATGGCGGCGAGATCTGCTCGCCTCCTTCGTCGTCTTCCTCGTCGCGATCCCGCTCTCGCTCGGCATCGCGGTCGCGTCCGGCGCACCGGTCGCCGCCGGGCTCATCGCCGCCGCCGTGGGCGGTATCGTCGCCGGAATCCTCGGCGGCGCGCCGCTCCAGGTCAGCGGACCGGCGGCGGGGCTCACCGTGCTCGTCGCCGAGCTCGTCCACACCTACGGCTGGCGGGGCACCTGCGCGATCACCATGCTCGCCGGGCTCCTGCAACTCGCCCTCGGCGCCTGCCGCGTCGCCCGTACCGCGCTGGCGGTGTCACCCGCCGTCGTGCACGGCATGCTCGCGGGCATCGGGGTCGTCCTGGTCCTGGCCCAGGTGCACGTCCTGCTCGGCGGCACGCCGCAGCAGTCCTCGATCGACAACATGCTGGAGCTGCCCGGGCAGCTGGTCGCCCCGCACTCCCAGGCCACGCTCCTCGGCCTGCTGACGGTCGGCGTGCTGCTGGCCTGGGACCGGATCCCCAAGAGGCGCCGGGGCGTCCTGGCGGCCGCCGGCCGGGTCCCGGCGCCGCTGCCCGCCATCGCGATCGCCACGTTCCTCGCGTGGGCCCTGGACTGGCGCGTGCCGCGCGTCGACCTGCCCGAGTCGCTCCTGGCGGGCCTGCACCCGCCGGCGCTCCCGCACGGCCCGCTCCCGGAGGTGTTCGGCGCGGTCGTGACCATCGGCCTCGTCGCCGCCGTGGCCTCGCTGCTGTGCAGCGTCGCCGTCGACCGGCAGCGCCCCGCCGGCGTGCCGCGCGCCAACCTGGACCGCGAGCTGGTCGGCCAGGGCGCGGCCAACGCGGTCAGCGGCCTGCTGGGCGGGCTGCCCATCGCGGGCGTGATCGTCCGCAGCACCGCGAACCTGGAGGCGGGCGCCCGCACCCGCGCCTCCGGGATCATGCACGGCGTGTGGGTGCTGGTCGTGGCGCTGTCGTGCGGCCCGGTCATGGAGCTGGTGCCGCTGGCGGCGCTGGCCGCGCTGCTGGTCGCGCTCGGGGTCAAGATGCTCGGTCCCGCGCAGGTCCGCGACCTGCGGCACCACCGCGAGGCGCTGGCGTACTTCGCCACCCTCATCGGGGTCGTGCTGCTGGGCCTGGGCGAGGGCGTGCTGCTCGGCATCGGCGTCATGGCCGTGCTGGCGCTGCGCCGCCTCACCCGCGTGAACGTCCGGGTCGAGGAGGCGGCGCCGTCGGGCGGCGAGGCGGCCATCCTGACGCATGTCGACGGCGACCCGGCCGACTTCGGCGGCGGGCTCGGCACGCTCGGCGGCGTCCCCGTCGCGGCCGACGACCTGTCGCCGCCCGCCGGGCGCTGGCACGTGGTCGTCGAGGGGACGCTGACGTTCCTCGGCGTGCCGAAGGTGACGGCCGTCCTGCAGCGGATCCCGGCCGGCGCCACCGTCGACCTGGACCTGAACGTGGACTTCATGGACCACGCCGCGTTCGACGCGGTGCACGAATGGCGGCGGGCCCACGAACGCCTCGGGGGGAGGGTCGACATCGATGAGGTCCACGAGGCTTGGTATGAAAGAGCTGTGACCGGTGATATGTCTCCGCCGCGGAAATCGTCCCCGCCCGCCCGCTGGTGGGCGCCGTGGGCAAACCGCCGGCGGCGCGAAGAGGCGTCCGAACTCGACGGCCCCGAGGTCTCGCCGAGCGCCCTGCTCCTGGCGGGCGTGCGGGAGTACCACGGCAGCACCGCCCGGCTCGTCCGGCCGATCATGGCGGAGCTGGCGTTCGAGCAGAAACCCGAGCATCTGTTCATCACCTGCGTGGACTCGCGGGTGGTGCCCAACATCATCACCGCCAGCGGCCCCGGCGACCTGTTCATCAACCGGAACGTCGGCAACATGGTGCCGCGCCGCGGCTCGCGTACCGCCGACGACTCGGTGGCCGCGACCGTGGAGTACGCGACCCAGGTGCTCGGCATCCGCACGATCACCGTCTGCGGCCACTCCAACTGCGGCGCGATGGCCGCGCTGCTCGCCGGCGGCACCGAGGTCGAGCACCTGACGAGCCTGTCGCGCTGGCTCAAGCACGGCAACCACAGCCTGGCCCGCTTCCTGGCCGCCGACACCGGCGACGACGCGGCCGAGCCGCCGCTGGCCCGGCTCTGCCAGACCAACGTGATGCAGCAGCTCGACAACCTGCTCACCTACCCGTGGATCAAGGAGCGGGTGGAGGCGGGCGAGCTGGAGCTCGTCGGCCTCTACCTCGACCTGGAGACCGCGAACGTGCGGGTCCTCGACCAGGCCGCGGAGGTCTTCGTCCCCGTACCGGACGAGGCGCCCGCGGGCGAGCCCCGCGCGCTGACCTGATTCCCGCCTGAGGAGAGGGGCATGGGCCGTCCGGCCCGGGCGGCCCATGCCCCTTCCTAGTAGCCGACCAGCTCGTCCGTCCCGCGCTCGGACGGCTCGTCGGTCCCCCGTGCGTACATTCCCGTCACCCGGCGCGCGCGGCGCGCGCTGCCGGTGGAGGCCGGTGTGCGGAACGAGTCCCTCCTGCTCGCCCGCGCGAACTCCGCCAGATAGACGAGTGACGCCAGCAATCCGATGAGCGCGACCGCCGTAACCGCGATGAACATCGGTGCTCCTCTCCGCGGGGCCGGTCCCAGGTCGCCCCGCCGCCACCGCCGATCTCCCCAAGGCGATCAGCTCTACCTGGAAGGTATGCGCCCGCGCGGCGATCGTTTGTGTCGTGTGACCCGTTCACGGAGGGGAACTGAAAATTTCTTCTATCCGCCCTAACAGGCCGTAGAGGGGACATCGGCGGGCACGGGGCGTGATGTAATCGGATCATGGAGGACCGTCCGGTCGGCTGGTACCGCGAGCTTCCGGTACGCGCCGCCGGCGACGTGACCGCCGTCGTCCTGCACGCGACCGAGACGCCCGACCTGGAGTCGGCCCGGCGGCTGGCCGAGGACGGGACGTCCCGGGTGTGCGGCCACCTCTACATCGACCGCGACGGCGCCGCGTACCGCTTCGTCCCGCTGGACCGCGTCGCCTCGCACGTGCGCGGCCGCAACACCCCGTCGATCGGTATCGAGCTCGTCAACAGCGGCCGTTACCCGGACCATTTCGACTCGCGCCGGCAGGAGCCGTCCGAGGACTTCACCCCCGCTCAGATCGCGACGCTGAAGGACGTTCTCCGCGACCTTCGCCGGCGATTCCCCGGCCTGCGGGAAATGGTGCGCCACAGCGATCTGGACACGGCCGTGGTGCCCGCCTCCGACGACCCGTCCGTTCTCGTACGCCGCCGTATCGACCCCGGGCCGCGCTTCCCGTGGGCGGCGGTCGCCGCGTTCTGGGATCAGATCAGCGACGCCTCGACCTGAGGATCCAGCCCGACCTCCGGCCGGTCGGGCCGCCGCGGCGGCTCCCCGACCTCGCGCAGCCACGCCCACGTGTCCGCCACGGTCGCGGCCACCGGCCGGCATTCCAGGCCCGCTTCGAGCACCTTGGAGACGCCCGCCTGATGCAGCGTCTCGTGCAATTCGCCCGGCGGTATCCAGATGGGCAGATCGGTCCACGGCTCGACCCCGGCGGCGAGGATCCTTTCGGGTTCCGTCCACCGCAGTTCGGCGTCCGATCCGGTGACCTCGACGCACGTCTCCAGCAATTCTCGCATGGTCGTGAACCCGGGCGGGCTGATCATGTTGTAGGCGCCGCCGAGCCCCTTCCCCGCCGCCTCCAGGCTCCACACCGCCAGATCGCGGGCATCGACGTACTGGAGCCCGAGATCCGGCGGTCCCGGCGCCAGCACGGGCCCGCCCGCGGCGATCCGCCGCAGCCACCAGGGCAGCCGCCCGACGTTCTCGTACGGGCCGATCACCAGCCCCGCCCGCACGAGCAGGGCCCGCTCCCCGAACGCGGCCACCGCCGCCAACTCCCCGCCGATCTTGTACTGGGGGTACGCGTCCGCGCCGGTGGCCTCGACCAGCGGCGCGTCCTCCCCCGCCCCGGGCGGCGTCGGGAACTCGTACACCGAACGGCTGGACACGTAGACGTACCGGCCCGCCCTGCCCGCCAGCGCGCTCGCCGCGTCCCGCACCGCGGCCGGCTCCCACGACCAGGTGTCGACGACCGCGTCCCACTCGCCCCGCCCGAGCGCCGCCAGCCCGCCCGGCTCCCGCCGGTCACCGCGCAGCGCCGTCACGCCCTCGGGGGCGGGACGCGTCCCCCGGTTGAACACGGTGACCTCGTCGCCCCTGGCCAGCGCCTCCTCGACGAACGCCCGGCCGACGAACTCCGTACCACCCAGGATCAGCAGCCTCATACCGGCCACTCTGCCGCCCCGCCCCGCGCACCGGAACCCCGTCACGCCACGGGCGAACCGCTTCCGCCACGGTGCCGTTCCCACCGGGCGGGGTCGTCCTCCAGCGAGGCGCGGTCCCAGCGGCCCAGGTCCGCCGCCGCCTCGTACGTCGACTGCAGGAAGTCCAGCAGCGCCCGGTCGGGGTCGGGCGCGCCGGCGACCGCCTCGTACGGCAGCAGGAACTGGCCGTTCTCCCGGCTGTAGTACGCGGCCTCCGGAGCGACCGGGTGGTCCGCGTACCCGTCCGGCTCGGGGTAGGCGTAGGCGTAGAAGGCGCCCTCCTCGCCGCCGCCGGGCCAGAAGCCGCAGCTGGCCAGCTCCCGCGAGTACCCCTCGACCATCACCCAGTCGCCGCAGTTCGGCGCGCCGCCGGGATGCGCGGGCGCCGGCCGGCCGGAGAACCTCGTGCAGGCCAGGTCCATCGCGCCCCAGAAGAAGTGCACCGGGCTGACCTTGCCCACGAACCGGGACCTGAACTCCGCCAGCACCCGGTCCGCCTGCATCAGCTGCCGCCAGAACAGGTTCGCGGCCTCCGCGTCGTACGACGCGTGCTCGCGGTCCTCCGCGAACGGGATCGCCGGGTCCACCTCGTTCGGCGCCGCCTGGATCACCGTCTCGATCCCCAGCTCCTTCAGCGCCCCCATCGTCTCGCCGAAGAAGTCCGCCACCGGCTTGGGCTCCAGCACCACCACGCGAGTGCGTCCGTCACTGCTCCGCACGCGCAGCAGATGCTCGACGAAGTCGAACTCCATGTCGAACGCCCCGTCCCCGTACGGGACGGCCGACGTGGTCAGCCCGCGCGGACTCACGTACAACGTCACCTGCCACCAGTGGTTCACCAGCGGCGCATGGGCCAGCCGCACCTTCCCGACGATCTGCGCCCACATGTGCAGCGTGTCCCGAGTCGCCGCCCAGTCCTCCACCCGCAACCGCGGCCAAGCCCTCTGCACCACCATCACACCCCTCCCGCGTTCACCCCACCCATACCCCGATTGGGATCTTCGCGCGCCCATCCGCGCACGCCCTTGCGGGGCCGGGTGCCGGCCAGAGAGGAAGGGGGGCGGACGAGTCGGCCTGTAGGCCGGGTTTTGTCCCTGCGTGCAGGGGACGGCCATCCATCTCGGGCCGCCGTTGCCGGCGGCCTCCAGCGGTCTACCCGCAGGCCTCGGGCGGGCCGCCCTCGAACGCCTGCGCGGGGCGCCTGCCGGCGCCCCTTCTTGACCTTGCTCCAGGTGGGGTTTACCTAGCCGCCCACGTCACCGTGGGCGCTGGTGAGCTCTTACCTCACCGTTTCACCCTTACCACCCGAAGGTGGCGGTCTGTTTTCTGTGGCACTGTCCCGCGGGTCGCCCCGGGTCGGCGTTACCGACCACCCTGCCCTGTGGAGCCCGGACCTTCCTCGGCGGGGCTGGTGCCCCGACGCGGCCGTCCGGCCGGCTCGTCCGCCGTACGGGCCAGGGTACCGGGTCCGGGGCGGTCAGAGGTGGTGGGGTCAGAGGTGGTGGGTGTCGTTGAACGCGCGCAGGGTCGCCGGGCCGTCGTCGTACCAGTCGATGGTGGAGAGGGCGGCCACGTCCAGGTGCATCCGGTAGAGGGCCGACATGGGGGCGCCCAGGGCGTCCTTGATCAGGAGCTTGATCGGGGTGACGTGGGAGACGACCAGGACGGTCCGGTGCCGGTAGCGGACCTTGAGCTTGTCGAGGGCGGTGCGGACGCGGCGGGAGACCTCGGTGAAGCTCTCGCCGCCGGGCGGGGCGACGTCGGGGTCGGCCAGCCAGGACTTGAGTTCGGCGGGCCAGTCCCGGCCGGCCTCGGCGAAGGTCAGGCCCTCCCAGGCGCCGAAGTCGGTCTCGCGGAAGCCGTCCTCGACCCTGATCTCGGCGCCGGTGGTGGCGGCGACCTCGGCGGCGGTGTCGCGGCAGCGGCGCAGGGGGGAGGTGACGATCGCGTCGATGTCCTTGATCGCGCGGGCCGCGGCGCGGGCCTGGGCGAGGCCGTTCTCCGTCAGGGGGACGTCGCCGCTGCCGGCGAAGCGCTTCTCGATCGAGAGGGGCGTCTCGCCGTGGCGGAGGAGGAGGGTGCGGGTCGGGGTGCTGGACGGCGGCGTCCAGGCGGCTCTCTCGCCCTCGTCGTCGGGCTCCTCGTCGCGGGACCACTCCTCGCCGCGGGCGGCGGCGTCCATGGCCTCGTTCGCCAGCCGGTCGGCGTGGGCGTTGCGGGCGCGGGGGATCCAGGTGTACGCGACGGTGCCGAGCGCGGACGCCAGCTCGCGGGCCTCCAGGGCCAGCGGGACCATGTCCGGGTGCTTGATCTTCCAGCGGCCGGACATCTGCTCGACGACCAGCTTGGAGTCCATCCGGACCTCGACGCGGGCGGCCGGGTCGAGGTTCGCGGCGGCGCGCAGGCCGGCGATCAGGCCGCGGTACTCGGCGACGTTGTTGGTGGCGGTGCCGATGGACTCGGCGACCTCGGCGAGCACCTCGCCGGTGAGGGCGTCGCGGACGAGCGCGCCGTAGCCCGCGGGCCCCGGGTTGCCCCGGGACCCGCCGTCGGCCTCGACGATGAGCCTGCGGCTCACAGGCCCGACTCGGGGGTGCGGACGAGGATGCGGCGGCACTCCTCGCAGCGGATGACCTCGTCCTCGGCGGCGGCGCGGATGCGGTTCAGGTCGACGGTGTTGAGCGCCAGGTGGCAGCCCTGGCAGGCGCCGCGGTAGAGCTTGGCGGCGCCGACGCCGCCGAACTGGCCGCGCAGCTTCTCGTACAGGCCGAGGAGGTCCTCGGGGACGTCCTTGGACACGGCGGTACGGGCGGCGCTGGTGGTGCCGCTCTCCTCGTCGATCCCCTGCTGGGCGGCGTCCCGGCGGGCGACGACGGCGTCGTGCTCCTCCTGGGCGGCGGCGCGGTCGGCCTTGAGGGCGGCGACCTTGCCCTCGGCCTCCTCGCGGCGCTCCATGATCTCCAGGACGACCTCTTCCAGGTCGGACTGGCGGCGCTGCAGCGAGGCGATCTCGGCCTGCAGGCCGGAGAGGTCCTTGGCGGAGGTGACCTGGCCGGAGTCGAGCCGCTTCTGGTCGCGGTCCGCGCGCGCCCGGACCTGGTCGACGTCCTGCTCGGCCTTGCGCTGCTCGCGGTCGAGGTCGCCGACCTCGGTCTCGGCGGCGACGATCGCGTCGCGCAGCTCGGTCAGCCGGTCCTGCAGCCGCTCGACCTCGGCGAGCTCGGGCAGCGTGCGGCGGCGGTGCGCCAGCCGGTCCAGCGTGCTGTCGAGGTCCTGCAGGTCGATCAGGCGCTGCTGGGCTTGCGGTGCGGCTTTCACTTCACTCCTTCGTCGTGCAGGGTCCACGCGTCGGTGACGCACGTGGACACCCGGGTATGCAACGTGCCCGCCTGGGCGAGCCGCCGTTCCGCGTCGGCGAGCCAGGGCCATTCGGTGGCCCAGTGCGCGGCGTCGACCAGGGCCGGCCCGCCCTGCTCGGTGTGCTCGCTGGCGGGATGGTGCCGCAGGTCGGCGGTGAGGTAGACGTCCACGCCGGCGGCGCGGGCGGTGTCCAGCAGCGAGTCGCCGGCGCCGCCGCAGACCGCGACGGTACGGACCGTGCGGTCGGGGTCGCCGGCCGCCCGGACGCCCCAGGCGGTGGCGGGCAGCCCGGCGGCGGCGCGGGCGGTGAACGCGCGCAGCGTCATCGGCTCCGGCAGCTCCCCGATCCGGCCGAGGCCGCGGCGGGGGTCGTCGGCCGAGGGCGCGAGCGGGCGCAGGCCACCGGTGAGGCCGACGGCGCGGGCCAGCGCGTCCGAGACGCCCGGGTCGGCGACGTCGGCGTTGGTGTGGGCGGTGTAGAGCGCCACGCCGTTCCTGATCATCCGGTGGATCAGCCGTCCCTTGGGCGTGGTGGCGGCGACGCCGTGCACGCCGCGCAGCAGCAGCGGATGGTGGGTGACGATCAGGTCGGCGCCCCATTCCAGCGCCTCGTCCACGACGGCGGCGACCGGGTCGACGGCGAGCAGCACCCGCTCGACCTCCTGGTCGGGGTCGCCGCAGACCAGGCCGACGGCGTCCCACGGCTCGGCCCAGGACGGCGGGTACATCTCCTCTAGGGCCGCGACGGCTCGGGATAGGCGCACGTCCCGCAGGCTACCGGCTCCAGGGTGGGTTGAGGCGGGAGGAACCTGGGGTGGGTTGAGGCGGGAGGAACCTGGGGTGGGGTTGAGGCGGGAGGAACCTGGGGCGGGTTGAGGCGGGAGGAACCCCAGGGTGGGTTGAGGTGGCGTGAGCGGTCGTCGGGGGCGGGCGTGCCGCGCGGCGGGCGGTGATGGGGGCCGTACCGGATATCGTGTGGTCTCCGCGGGGCCCCGGGCGATCCCCGGTTCTTCCGCGGAGGGGAGACTTCGCCTGCTCTCCCACCCGCTTCGCCCGGGGCGGGATCAATTCGGAGGTCCGTCGCGTTGGAGTTCGTGTGAGGTCACCCTTCCGTCGCCGCAAGCGCGTCAAGGGCCGCCCTTTGGGGACGGCCAAGCCCGCCGCCGAGCCGGAGGCCGTCGACTGGCCGCAGGACGGTACCGGCGGCCGGTCGCTGATGGGCGCGATCCGCGGCGACGGCGAGACCGGGGCCGGTTTCGGCGGTGGCATGTTCGAGGATCTGGCGTCGGCGTTCGAGGGCTCCAAGAAGGTCAAGATGGAGGAGCAGGAGGCGCAGAAGACGCGCCGCCAGGACGACCACGAGGTGGCCGGGGACCGGGAGGGCCGCGACGACCTGCAGTCGGGCAAGATCCGGATCCGCCGCGCGCCGGGGCAGGGCCGTCCCGGCGAGTCGACCTGACGGGAATCGCTCTCGAACATACGTTCGAACTTGGGGTACCGTGACGGTGTGAGCACGTACGTTCCGCCCGGCTGGCCGTCCCAGGTCCATCCTCCGGGCTCCGAGCGCTTCGAGGACACGGCGCTGGCCTGGCTCCTCGAGCTCGTGCCGCCCGAATACCGCCGGTACGGGGTCCTGCGCCGCTATCCCGTCGCCCTGGCCCGGATGGCCCGGCACCATGTGAACGCCTCCGTGGAGGCGGCCCGGGACGGTTTCCGCACCGCCCGGGTCGATCTCGCCGACACCGTCCCGCCGCACGGCATCGAGGCGGTGCTCGACACCTACCGGCGCGAGGGCGCCCGGCTGGTGAACCTGCTGCGCGGGATCGAGCTGGTGGAGACGGCGCTGCGCGGCCTGATCCAGCCGGACGATCCCGACTACCGGCGCCCGTTCACGCCCAAGCTCTGACCGGGGGCGCGGCTCTCGCGGGGGCCGGACGGCACGGCGGTGAGGAACCGCGGCGGGCGCCCGGCCAGGCCGTCCAGCGCCGCGTTCACCCGCCGCCGGACGGCCGGTACGGCCTCCAGCGGGACCAGCGCCACCGCGCAGCGCCCGACCGCGAGGCCGCCGAGCGCCCCGGCGGCGCGGGCCGCGTCCAGGACGGTGTCGAAGACCGGCTCGCCTCGCGTGCGGGCCGAGGTGAGGACGGCTCCGAAGGCGTCCAGGTCGCCCGCGCGGAGGGCGGCGGCGGCGCGTTCACCATGGCCCGGCGCGGACGGGAGCGACCGCCCCGCGCCCGGGTCCATGACCAGGAGGCGCAGCCCCGCGGCGGCCAGGTCGCACGGCAGCCGTTCGGCGCCTTCCCCGCTCAGCAGGAGCGCCTCGCCGGGACGAGCGTGCCGCGCCGTCACGCCCGCGGGGTCGCCGCAGGGGACGGGAGGCAGCCCGTACAGGTCCTGCAGCGCCTGTGAGACGGCACTGAACGTCTCCGCGCCGCTGGAGAGCCCCGTGGCGAACGGCAGCTCCCTGTGCACGGCCACGCGGCTCTCCAGGGCGCCGTGGGCCCGCAGGGCCGCGACGGCGGGCCCGGCCCAGCCGGGCGCGGGCCCTCCCGTGTAGGGGGCGGCGCGGTGGTTCATCGAGTGGACGCCGGTCGGGCCCGGCCCCGCGGCGGCGACGACGCCCCAGGGGAGGCCGACCGTCAGGCCGTCCAGGAGCGTCAGGGCCCCGGGTACGTGCCGTACGGCCCGCGGCGCCGCCCCGAAGACCCGCTCGAAGACGTAGGCGGTCATCCTGATGTCCGGGTCGGCGGCCCGCCGGTCGACGATCCGGTCCGCTGGTGTGGAGATCAGCCTTCGTCCTTTCGCGCCAGTACGCGGTAGGCGTTGCCGGTCCCGGGGACGGCCGCGAGGAGGACGTCCAGGACGGCGGCCGCGGCGAGCAGCGGCACGGCCGCCGCGAGGCCGGCGACGCGGCGCGCCCGGGACGCGCCGGGCCGCACCCAGGGCCAGTCCGGGGACGGGGCCAGCGCGGTCAGCGTGGTCAGCACCGAGATCACGGCGTCGTGGTCGCGGCGGGCGGCGGGGCGCTCGCGCGCCACGATCCGCAGCCCGCGCGCCGCCAGCGCGTCCTCCAGGTTGCCGATCGAGATCATGTGCAGGTGCTGCGGCTGGAACCAGCCGACCCAGCGGCGGCCGAGGAGCCGCGCGGTGCGGGACCCGGGGTCGGGCAGCTCGACCAGCAGGTGCCCGCCCGGCCCGAGGATCTTGACGGCGGCGTCCAGCTCGCCGAACGGGTCGGGCGTGTGCTCCAGGTAGTGGAACATGCTGATCACGTCGTACCGGCCGGGCGGCTCGTCCACCAGGCCGGGGAAGCTCCCCCGGTGGGCGCGCCGCAGCCAGCCGCGGCGGTGCCCCTCCTGGACGCCCTCCCCCTGGTCCAGGCCGTCGAAGGCGGTGCCGGGCAGGACCGTCCGGGCGACCCGGCAGAAGTGCCCGTGCCCGGCCCCCACGTCCAGCCAGGTCCGCGGCGACAGGTGCGCGGCCGCCATCTCCGCGCGCGCCCGGTACGCGTCGCCCTGGAGGGCGAAGACGGCCTCGCAGAACGTGGCGCCGAGCCCGTCGTAGGTGTCGCGGTAGTAGAACTCCAGGCCGGCCTCGTTCAGGCGCGGGTTCTGGAAGATGTGCCCGCACTCCCCGCAGCGGTCGAGCTTGAACCGTCCCGGTTTGGCCTGGACGACGTCGCCGCCGGCCACGTGCGTCTCCAGGGAGCGGGCCCCGCACCAGGGGCAGTCGTACCGGGGCGGCTCGAAGAAGCGTTCCACGCCTTCCAGCAGGTCTTCCCTATAGCGGTGCCGGGCCTGTTCCTTCTCCTGCGCCCGGTCCAGTTCCCAGTCGCTCTGCGGGGCGTAGAGGGTCCGCCACAGCGTCCAGGGCGTCTGCGCGAGCCGCAGCAGCGCGGTCCGGTGCAGGTCGCGCGGGGACAGCGGGGTGCCCGTGAACGTGATGTACGGCGCGGCGCAGTACGACGCGACCGCCGCCATCCCCCACGCGATGTCGGCGAGCAGGGCGAGCCAGACGAGACCGTAGCTCAGGACCGTCCCGCCGAGGGCGGCCAGGGGCGGCACTCCCAGCCCGGCGAGCCAGGCCCTCCGGTTCCTCCACACGGGCACGCGCGGAGTGGTGTGGCAGGGGACGACGGCGAGGTCGGCCGCGTACCCCTTCCCGTCCGGGCGCGGCCGCGCGTACTGCCGCAGCCGCGCCGTGACGCTGCCGTACTCCCCCGCCTCCAGCCCGCCGGCGTCCGGGCCCCGCACGCCCGCCCGCTCCAGGACGCCGGACGCGACGACGGTCGCGAACCCCGCGCCCTGCCCCCGGGCGAGCGGGCCGGTCCGGTACTTCGCGGGGTCGAGGGCGCGGGCCAGGTCCAGCGCCCGCTCCACCGGCAGGTCGGCCGGGACGAGGTCGAGGACCTGCAGGCCGCGGTCGCGCGCGTGTACCAGCGCGGCGCGCCGCGCCTGGCCGCTCAGCACCGCGTTGGCGGCGGTGAGCAGCGCGTACGGCCCGTCCGGGCCCGCCTCCTCGCGCCCGCCGCCGGCCCAGCACAGCGGCTCGTCCCGCTCGGCGGGCGAGACGCGCGGCAGCGCGGACAGCCGCCGCCGCAGGCGCAGCGCGTTCAGGACCACGCCCGCGCCCACGGCCAGCGGGAACGCGGCGAGCCAGCCGTCCGGCCAGCCGGCGAGCGCTGTCACGTCAGCTTCTCCAGGCGGTCGGCCGCGTGGGCGGCGCCGCCGGCGGCGGCGAACGACTCGCTCACCCGCGCCGCGGCGTCCCGGTAGGAGTCCCGCTCCAGCACCGTCTCCAGCGCGGCGCGCAGCTCGGCGGCGCGGGCCCGGCCGTACCGGACGGTGATCCCGGCGCCGGCCGCCTCGACCTGCCGGGCGATCACCGGCTGGTCGCCGCGGATCGGCGCGACGACCAGCGGCAGCCCGTCGGCCAGCGCCTCGCACACGGTGTTGTGGCCGCCGTGGCAGACCACCGCCGACATCCGCTTGAGCAGCGTGAGCTGCGGGACGTGCTCGCGGACCAGCACGTTCGGGGGCGGGTCCGGCACGGTCCCGGGCGGCGCCACGAACACCGCGCGCACGTCCATGCCGCGCACGGCGTCGGCCGCGGTCCGGAAGAACCGCTCCCCGGCCGGGCCGTCGATGGTGCCGAGGGAGACCAGCACCGTCGGGCGCCCGCCGCCCTCGTCCAGCCACGCCCACGGGAAGTCGCCCGCGGACGGGCGGCGCAGCGCGGGCCCGACGAACGCGAAGTGGTCGGGGAAGAACGACGTGTCGCCGATCAGCGCGGACGTGGAGAACGCCAGCACCAGGTGGTCGGAGAAGCGCAGGTCGATCAGGTCCTCGATGCCGTGGTCGAGCTGGAAGTCGCCGATGCGCTCGCGCACCCACTCCTCCACCAGCGGCATCCCGGCCAGCGGGCGGGTGAACTCGGCGGAGGTCGTCGCGGACGTCGCCCACGGGACGCCGCGCAGCCGCGCCACCACGGGCGCGGCCAGCACCTGCTGGTCGGAGACGACGACGTCCGGGCGGAACCGCTTCACGGCCGCCTCGACGCCGGGCATCATCGCGTGCCCGAGCGGGACGATGAACTCCTCCCACAGGAACCGCAGCGCGGCCGGGCCGCGCAGGCCGAGCCACTCCAGCCGGGCCCGCTCCAGCCGTTCGGCGAACGCGGCGTCCTCGGCGGTGAAGATCTGCGAGCCGCGCCGCAGCAGCGGCTCCAGGAACGCCCGCTGGCCGACCCAGGCGACCTTGTGGCCGCGCCGCCCCAGCTCGGCGGCCACCGCCACCGTCGGGTTGACGTGCCCGGTCAACGGCGGCACGGCGAACAGGAACCGGCGGCCCGCGCCCTCGTTCCGCCGGGGCGGCCGGGCGGCGACGGCGTCGGGCCCGAGTAGCGACGGGACGCTCACCCGCCGCCCGCTCACGGCGCGACCCCGTTCACCGCGGCGGGGACCTTCGTGCCCGCGTGGTGGGACAGCCAGGGCAACATGACCTCCAGAAGCTCGGCGGTGCCCTCGCGCAGCACGGTGTGCGCGTGGCCCGCCATGATGTGCAGCGTGCAGCCGGGCACCGAGCGCAGCAGCAGCCGCCCCGTCCCGGCCAGGCCGGAGTGCTCCCCGTACACCGCCAGCACCGGGCACGCGAGCGTCGCCAGCGCGGCGGGCGGCACGGGGCGGGCGGCGGCCAGGTCCTCGATCAGGGTGGTGCCGTTGACCAGGGCCTCCGCGGTGGCGACCTGCTTGCCGTGGCGGCGGTCGCCGGTGTCCATGAGCCGGCCGGCCAGCTCCTCGTACTCCAGGACGAGCCCGAACTTGCCGAGCGAGTTGAGCATCTCCTCGGACCATTCGACGGGCCGCTCGGCGGGCCCGTGCGCCTCGATCAGCACCAGCCCGGCGACCCGGTCCGGCCGGGCCAGCGCCGCGTTCAGCGCGATCAGCCCGCCGAAGCTGTTGGCGACCAGGTGGACAGGGCGCCGGTGCCCCAGCTCGTCCAGCAGGGCGAACAGGTCGGCGACCGCGTCGGCGGCGCCGTACCCGGTGGGCGTGCGCTCCGAGCGGCCGTGGCCGCGCAGGTCGTACAGGACGGCGCGCGCCCCGGCCGCCGCGACCGGCCAGGCGAGGGTGGAGTAGAAGCTCGACAGGTTGTCCATCACCAGCCCGTGGACGAACACCACGGTCGGCGGCGGGCCCGCCGAGCAGGGGGCCGGGCCGCCGCGGGGCTCGATCGTCTGGACGTGGAAGCGGGTGCCGCGCGCGGTCACCTCAGGCATGGGCCTCCTCGCTCTCGGTCGGTGGGTCGTCCGGCGGGACCGCCTCCCGGGTGGGCGGGACGGAGGCGGGCGCCCCGCGCGCGCACGTCGGGCACCGGCTCAGACCCCGGCGGGCTGCCGGGAGGCGATGTGCTCCACCAGGTCGCCGACCGTCATCCGCATGATCTGGTCCAGGTCCAGGCCGGCGACCAGCGCGGCCAGGTCGGCCCGCGCGCCGTAGCGGTCGTGGAGCCGCTCGGCCAGGGCGACGAACTCGATGCTCTCCAGCGCCAGGTCGTCGTTCAGGGTGGTCTCCGGGCCGACCGCCGTCTCCAGCAGGAAGTCGTCCCCGACGACCTCGACCAGCATCCGGACGACCTCGTGCTGGACGGCCTCGTAGAGGACCTCGTCCGCGGCTGTCATGCTTCCCCTTCCCTCGTTCCCTCGTCGTCGCGTGTGCGCGTGTCGTTGAGCGTGTCTTCGGGTGTGTCCCCGGGCGCGTCCTTGGGTGTGCGCGACGTGACCGTCCAGGCCACGACGTGCTCGTCCACCAGGCGGGTCTCGACCGCGGTGACGGCGCCCGACCGGCGCGCGGCGGTGTCGGCGGCGCGCATCCGGGCCCGCGCGACCGCCTCGCCGTCGCCGGGCTCGGGCACCGGCTCGACCGCGACCCCGGCGGGACCGGGCCCGCGGTGTCGGTCGCCGCCACCGCCGACCTGGGCGCGGCGCTGGTGCGCACCGCCCCCGGCCCC
>NZ_JBEZWH010000099.1:0-20970 GCF_040703975.1 Spirillospora sp. NPDC029432 | reverse complement strand
GGCGGCCCCCGCCCCGCCCCACCGCCCGCCGCCGGCGCGCGGGCGGGGGCCGGCGGGGCGCGCCGCCCTGTGCGCGGGGGCGGGGCGGCGGCCCCCGCGACTCGCCCGGCCCGGAATCCCGCTCGGCATCCGCCTGGAAGCCCGCGCGGCGCAGGCCGGTGAGCGACAGCGCGAGCGCGAGCGCGAGGACGGCGCTGACCGTCCCGTACACCACGATCGCGGCGCCGGGCGCGAGGTAGCGGCCGAGCGCGCCGGCGCCCAGCGAGCCGACGGCCTCGCCGCCGGTCTCCTGCGCCGACCACAGCGCGTTCACGCGGCCGAGGTACGCGTCGGGCGTGTGGCTCTGGATGAGGCCGTACCGCAGGATCTCCTCGATCGAGGCGACGAACCCGTACCCGAACAGGATCGCCACCGCGACCGCCGGATGCTTCGCCAGCCCCAGTACGGCGAGGGTGGCGAAGCCGGCGACGGAGGCGATCAGCAGCGCGCGGCCGGGCGTGCGCAGCGTGCTCGCCCAGCCGCTGGTCACCGAGGCCAGCACGGCGCCGCAGGCGGGCGCCGCGTACAGCAGCCCGACCGTGGTCGGCCCGCCGTCCAGGCTCAGCGCCGCGAACGCCGGCATCAGCACGGGGATGCCGCCCGCGACCATGAACAGCAGCCCGAGCAGCATCAGCGAACCCACGACGCGGTGGGTGGCGACGAACTTCAGTCCCGAGCCGAGCGCCTTCACCGGGCTCTCGTGCGCCTCCACGGCCGGCTTCAGCTTCGGCAGCCCGGTCAGCATGCCGAGCGTGCAGACCGTGCCGAGCGCGGCGGCGGCGTAGTTCCACCCGACGCCGAACGCCGACGTCACGACGCCGCCGACGGCGGGCGAGGCCATCGAGCCGAGCCGGACGGTCAGCGCGTTGAGCGCGCCCGCGGCGACGAGCTTGTCGGGCCCGACGAGCGCGGGCGTGGCGGCCATCAGCGCGGTCACGCTGACGCCGGTCGCGAGCCCGTCCCAGGCGGCCAGCACGTACAGCGCGGCCAGCGACGGCGACGGCAGGAACGCGTTGACGGTCAGCAGCGCGAAGCCGACGCCCGCGGCGGTGCGGGCGCGCAGCATCAGCGCCCGCCGGTCGTGCCGGTCGGCGAGCACGCCGCCCCACAGGAATCCGGCGAGCAGCGCGAACCCGCTGGCGGCCGAGACGGCGCCGACGTGCACCGTCGAGTCCGTCATCGCGTACACCTGCACGGGCAGCGCCACCATCAGCATCCCGATGCCGACGACCGACACGGTGCGCGCGATGAAGACATTGCGGAACGGCCTGCTGTCGCGCAGCGGCGAAACGTCCATGGCGAGACGGCGGAGCATCTTCAGGGTTCTCCTCGGCCGAGGGAGTAGCTAAGGTTAGGCTCACCTTAGTTGTTCATGAGCCCAGTTCTCTAGGAGGGTCCGGCCAGTGCAGCGCATGCTGATGAACGGGAAGATCCATCGTGCCACCGTCACCCAGGCGGACCTGCACTACGTGGGATCGCTGACGATCGACGCGGAGCTGATGGCCGCGGCCGACATCGTCGAGGGCGAGCAGGTGCACGTCGTCGACATCACCAACGGCGCCCGGCTGGTCACCTACGCCATCACCGGCGAGGCGGGCAGCGGGGTGATCGGGATCAACGGCGCGGCGGCCCGGCTGGTGCAGCCGGGGGACATGGTCATCATCATCACGTACGGCGCGTTCGACGCGGCCGAGCAGCGCGCGTACGAGCCCAAGGTCGTGCACGTGGACGGGGCCAACCGGATCGTGGCCCTGGGCTCCGACCCGGCCGAGCCGGTGCCGGGCGCCGAAGCGCAGCTCGCGGGGCGCTCCTGATGGCCGGCGAAGCCGGTTCGGGGGACCGCCCCCAGGTGGGAGGCGGGGACGGGTTCGTACCCTGGCCCGCCGAGTTCGAGGCGCGCTACAAGGACGCGGGCTACTGGAGTGACCGCCTGCTGGGCGGCGTGCTGCGCGGTGACCCGGACCGCACCGCGCTGGTCGCGGGCGCCGACCGGCTGACCTACGCCGAGCTGGACCGGCGCGCCGACCGCGTGGCCGCCGGCTTCCTGCGGCTGGGCGTGGGGCGCGGCGACCGCGTCGTCGTGCAGCTTCCCAACACCGTGTCGTTCGTCACGGTCTTCCTCGGCCTCGTGCGGATCGGCGCCGCGCCCGTGCTGGCGCTGCCCGCGCACCGCGAGAGCGAGATCGGCTACCTGTGCGAGCTGGCGGAGGCGCGCGCGTACGTCATCCCCGACGTGGACGGCGGTTTCGACTACCGCGCGATGGCCCGCGCGCTCGGCGTCGCCGACGTCGTCGTGGACGGCGACGCGCAGGAGTTCACGGCGCTCTCCGACCTGGACGTCGACCCTGACGCCGAGGCGCTGGCGAAGCACCGGCCCGACGCGGCCGACGTGGGCGTCTTCCTGCTGTCGGGCGGCACCACGGGCCTGCCGAAGCTGATCCCCCGGACGCACCGCGACTACGTCTACAACCTGGAGGCCAGCGCCGAGGTCTGCGGCTTCGGCCAGGACACCGTCTACCTGGTGGTGCTCCCGGCCGCGCACAACTTCGCGCTCGCGTGCCCCGGCATCCTCGGCGTGTTCGCGTCCGGCGGCACCGTCGTGCTGTCGCCCTCGGGGGCGCCGGACGAGGCGTTCCCGCTGATCGAGCGCGAGCGCGCGAACGTGTGCGCCGTCGTCCCGCCGATCGCGCTGCTGTGGCTGGACGCGGTGTCCTGGACGGACGAGGACCTGTCGTCGCTGTCCCTGCTCCAGGTCGGCGGCGCCAAGTTCGCCGCCGAGCGCGCCGCGCAGGTGCCGGACGTGCTGGGCTGCTCGGTCCAGCAGGTGTTCGGGATGGCGGAGGGGCTGCTCAACTACACGCGCCTCGACGACCCCGCCGACCTGGTCGAGCGGACCCAGGGCCGGCCGCTGTCGCCGGCCGACGAGGTCCGCGTCGTGGACGGCGACGGCAACGACCTGCCGGACGGCGAGGTGGGCGAGCTGCTGACGCGCGGCCCGTACACGCTGCGCGGCTACTACCGGGCGCCCGAGCACAACGCGCGCTCGTTCAGCCCGGACGGCTTCTACCGGACCGGCGACCTCGTCCGGCGGCTGCCGAGCGGCCACCTGATCGTCGAGGGCCGGGAGAAGGACCAGATCAACCGGGGCGGCGACAAGGTGTCGGCGGAGGAGCTGGAGAACCACCTGCTGGCCCATCCGGCGATCCACGACGCCGCCGTGGTCGGCATGCCCGACCCCGTGATGGGGGAGCGGACCTGCGCGTTCCTGGTCGTGCGCGGCGGTGAGGCGCCCGCGCTGCGCGAGATCAAGGACTTCCTGCGCGGGCGCGGGCTGGCGGCGTACAAGTTCCCGGACCGGATCGAGACCGTCGACGCCTTCCCCCGCACCCCGGTGGGGAAGATCGACAAGAAGCGGCTGGCGGCCCGGCTGGGCTGAGGCGGCACACGGAAACGCCCTCCGCGTCGTGGACGCGGAGGGCGCTCTCGTTCGGTCATGCCCGCGGGGTCGGCCCGCCGGGTCAGCTCGCGGGGTCAGCCCGCCGGGACGACGTACGGGGCGATGCTGGAGAGCTTCTCGCAGGTCTCCTCGTACTCGCGGGCGGGCGTGGAGCCGGTGACGATGCCGGCGCCCGCGCGCAGCCAGGCGCCGCTCTCGTCGGCGTACAGGGCGCGCAGCACGAGGGCGGCGTCCAGCGAGCCGTCGTGCGAGACCGCGAGGACGGCGCCGGAGTAGAGGCCGCGCGGCTCCTCCAGCCGGGTGATGGCCTCGATGGCCTCGCGCTTGGGGATGCCGGACGCGGTCACGCCGGGGAACAGCGCGTCGAGCGCGTCCCAGCTCGTCCGCCCGGGTGCGAGCAGCCCGCTGACGCTCGACCCGAGGTGCTGGACGCTGCCCCGCTCCTTGACCGTCATGAAGCCGCTGACCTGCACGGTGTCGGCCTCGCAGACCGAGTACAGCTCCTCCTGCGAGGTGCGGACGGACACGGCGTGCTCGAAGATCTCCTTCGGGTCGGTCTCCAGCTCGTGCCGGGTCGCCGCGTCGGCGTCCGCGCCGCGGCCGAACGCCCGGGTGCCCGCGAGCGGCTGCGTCATCACGGTGCCGGTGGCGTCGACGCTCGCCAGGACCTCGGGACTGAATCCGGTTGCCTGGAAGCCACCGAGGTGTAGCAGGAACGACCGTGCCGGGGTGTTGGCGGCGCGGCCCCGCTCGTACGTCGAGACCACATCGACGGGGAAAGGAATCGGTAGCTTCCGGGAGACGATCACCTTCTGGTAGAGCCCGGCGCCGATCTCCTCGACGGCCTGCGCGACCCGTGTCCGGTAGCGGTCACCGTCCACCCGCACGTCGACCGGCGACGGGAGCCCGGCGGCCGGCTCGCCGGGCGCCTCCAGCAGCGCCGCCACCTGCGCGATCTCATCCGCGTCCACGCCGGTCAGGTGCGCCTCGCCGGCCTCGATCCGCACCTCGGCGCGCGGGACGACCAGGTGCGCGAGCCGCTCACCGCGCGGCTGCCCGGCGAACTCGAAAGCGATCCAGCCGTAGGCGTTCCATGCGCGCAGCGGCGAGCCGCGGAACGCCTCGTCCAGCGCGCGCGCCGGCCGTCCCGACCAGGCGCTCACCACCGGTTCCTCACCGTTCCAGCGGGTCTGCACCGTTCCGTTCTCGAGGATGACCTCGCCGAGCACTCCGCCCGCGAACGTCCAGCGTCCGGGCCGCTCGTAGACGACGTGGTCGCCGAAGAGCCCGGACCGCGCGAGCCGTGCCATGAGACGCAGCGGATCCGCGTCGTTCACCTGGACGGTCCGCCGGACGGCGGAACCATCGACGCCGATCTCGTCCGTGCGCACACCGAAGGACAAGGCACCCACTCCTCTGTTTCCCGACCCGACCGACCTCGCCGACCTTCCGGGCGAGACCGGGTCATACGATCAAACTTAGGTAAGGCTAACCTTGTGTGAAATTCGTAGGCAAGGCTAACCTAACTGACTGCTGGTGTCCGGCTACCGGAGGATTGAGCGTGCGGGAGACGACGGCGGCGCGGCGGCGCGAGCTAATGCGGCGGATGATGGCGGAGGCCGGGCTCGGACCCGACACCGCGCGGATCGAGCCCCGCGGCTCGGACGATCCGGCCCCGCTCTCGTACGCGCAGCAGAGCATGTGGCTGCACCACCGCACGTTTCCGCGGAGCCCCGCGTACAACGTGTGCCTGCTCGTCCACATGTCGGGCGCGCTCGACACCGCCGCGCTGCGCGACGCGCTGCGCGCGCTGATCCGGCGGCACGCCGTCCTGCGCACGGTCTACGCGGACGCGGCCGACGGCTCCGACGGCGCGGTGCAGATCGTCACCGACGACGACTCCCTCGACCTGGCGCACCGCGACTGCGCCGACGCGCACAAGCGCGCCGAGGAGCTGGCCGCCCTGCCGTTCGACCTGACCGCGGAACGGCCGATCCGGCTCGAACTGCTGCGCCTGGACGAGGACGAGCACGCGCTCGTCCTCGTCGTGCACCACATCGCCTGGGACGGCATGACGTGGGGCTCCCTCTCGGGCGACCTGTCCGCCCTCTACCGCGCGGCGCTGAACGGCGAGCCCGACGGGTTGCCCGCGCCGAGCGTCCAGTACGCCGACTTCGCCGCCTGGGAGCAGGCGCGCCCGCCGGCCGAGGACGACCTGGCGTACTGGCGCGCGAAGCTCGACCCGCCCCCCGCGCCGCTGGACCTGCCCGCCGACCATCCGCGCGGCGCCACCGTCTCCGAACGCGGCGGCCGCCGCGCCCGGCGCTTCGACGACGCCGTCACCGCCGGCATGCGCCGCCTCGCCGCCGAGGAGAACCTCACCCCGTACATGGTGATGATGGCCGCGTACGCGGTCCTGCTGCACCGCTACACGGGCGCGGCGGACATCTCCATCGGCTCCGCGGTCATGAACCGCGAGCACGCCGAGGTGCAGCGCCTGGTCGGCAACTTCGGCAACACCCTCGCGCTGCGCACCGACCTGTCGGGCGCCCCCACGTTCCGCGAGGCGCTGCGCCGCGTCGGCCGCACCTGCGAGGAGGGCTTCGCCCACCAGGCGCTGCCGTACGACACGATCGTGCGCGAGCTGCGCCCGGCCCGCGCGCAGGGCCGGTCCCCGTTCTTCGACACGATGCTGCTGTTCCTGGTCCAGGAGATCGGCGAGCTGGACCTGCCCGGCGTCACCACGAGCTGGACGCACATCCACAACGGCACCACGCACTTCGACCTCTCGCTGGAGGCGTTCGTCCGGCCGCAGGGCATGACGGTCGAGGCCACGTTCCGGCGCGAGCTGTTCGAGGACGCGCGCATGGACGCGCTGCTCGCGCACCTGGAGACCCTCCTCGGCGCCGCCGTCGCCGACCCCGACCGCCCGATCGGCGCGCTGGACCTGCTGACCGGGGACGACCGCGCGCTGCTGGAGCGGGCCAACGCCACCGAACGGCCCGTTCCCGCGACCGGCGTGGTCGAGCTGTTCGAGGAGCAGGCCGCCCGCACGCCGGGCGCGCTCGCCATCGAGGCCGGCGGCGAGTCCGTGACCTACGCCGAACTGGACGCCCGCGCCGGCGCCCTGGCCGCCGCGCTGCGCGCCCGCGGCGCCGCGCCCGGCGAGGTCGTCGCGATCGCGATGCCGCGCACGCCGGACCTCGTGGTCGCGCTGCTCGCGGTGCTGAAGTCGGGCGCCGCGTACCTGCCGCTGGACCTGGACCACCCGGCCGACCGCCTCGCGTACATGCTGGACGACGCGTCCCCGCTCTGCGTCGTCGCCACGTCCGAGACCGCGGCCGTCCTCCCGGAGAACGCCGATGTCCTCCTCCTGGACGGCGAACTCCCCGAACTCCCCGATACACCCGTCGCTGCCCCGCCCGCGCTCTCGCCCGACGACCTCGCGTACGTGATCTACACCTCCGGCTCGACCGGGCGCCCCAAGGGCGTGGCCCTTCCCCACAAGGCGCTGGCGAACTTCCTGGTGATGATGCGCGAGCAGCTCGCGCTGGGGGAGGGGGACCGCCTGGTCGCGGTGACGACGATCGCGTTCGACATCGCGGCGCTGGAACTGTCCGTGCCGCTGATCCGCGGCGCCGCGGTCCGGCTGGCGGACCGCGCGGACGTGCGCGAGCCGGCGGCGCTGGCCCGGCTGCTGGACGGCGCCACCATCGTGCAGGGCACGCCGTCGCTGCTCGGCTCGCTGGACCCGGCCGCGTTCCGGGGGCTGCGGGTGCTGGTCGGCGGCGAGGCGCTGCCGGCGGCGCTCGCGGAGTCGCTCGCCCGCGAGGCCGCGCAGGCCGTCAACGTGTACGGCCCCACCGAGGCCACGATCTGGGCGACGCAGGCCGAGCTGCCGTCGGACGGGATCGGGCGGCCGTTCTGGAACACGCGGGCGTACGTGCTCGACGCCGCGCTGCGGCCGGTGCCGCCCGGCGTCCCCGGCGAGCTGTACCTGGCGGGCGCGCAGCTCGCCCGCGGCTACGTCGGCAGGCCCGACCTGACCGCCGAGCGCTTCGTGGCCGACCCGTTCGGGCCGCCCGGGACGCGGATGTACCGCACCGGCGACCTGGCCCGCTGGAACCGGGACGGCGCGCTGGAGTACCTCGGCCGCACCGACGACCAGGTGAAGATCCGCGGATTCCGGATCGAGCCGGCCGAGGTGCAGGCGGTGCTCGCCGCGCGGCCGGGGATCGCGCAGGCCGCGGTGGTCGTCCGCGAGGACCGGCCCGGCGACCCGCGCCTGGTCGGCTACTACGTGCCCGCCGGCGACGTCGACGAGGGCGCGCTGCGCGACGCCCTCGCGGAGACGCTGCCCGAGTACATGATGCCGAGCGCGCTGGTCGCGCTGGAGGCGCTGCCCCGCACCGTCAACGGCAAGCTCGACCGGGCCGCGCTGCCCGCGCCCGAGGCCGGGGTGTCCGGGCGGGAGCCGCGCGACGCGCGCGAGGCGGCGCTGTGCGCGGTGTTCGCCGAGGTGCTCGGGTACGAGCGGGTCGGCATCGACGACGACTTCTTCGCCCTCGGCGGGCACTCGCTGCTGGCCACCCGGCTTGCCGCGCGGGTGCGCGCCGTATTGGGCGCGGACCTCACGATCGCCGACGTCTTCGAGGCGCCCACGGTCGCCGGGCTAGCCCCGCGCCTGGTGGAGGGCACCGGGACGCGGGTCCGCGACGTGGTCAGGCCCGCGGTGCCGCCGGCGTCGGCGGCCCAGCGCGGGCTGTGGTTCGAGGAGCGGCTGCGCGGGCCGTCCCCGTCGTACGCGCTGCCGCTCGGGCTCAGGCTGTCGGGCCCCGTGGACGCGGACGCGCTGCGGGCCGCGTTCGCCGACGTCGTCGCCCGGCACGAGGCGCTGCGGACGCTGCTGGTCGAGGGCGAGGACGGGCTGCCCGTCCAGCGGATCATGGCGCCCGGGCCCGTCGAGTTCGAGATCGTGGACGCGCGCGGCCGCGCGGACGAGGCGCGCCGCCGGGCGACCGGGCACGTCTTCGACCTCGGCGCGGACCTCCCGATCCGGGCGACGCTGCTGCGCACCGGCGAGCAAGATTGGGAGCTGATCCTGCTCCAGCACCACGCGGCGGCGGACGAGTGGTCGTTCACGCCGCTGCTGGCCGACCTGTCCCGCGCGTACGAGGCGCGGCTGGCGGGCGCGGCGCCGGACTGGGCGCCGCTGCCGGTGCAGTACGCGGACTACGCGGTGTGGCAGCGCCAGGCCGACACCGGCGACGGGCTCGACTTCTGGGAGCGGGCGCTGGAGGGGCTGCCCGAGGAGACCGCGCTGCCGTTCGACCGGCCGCGGCCCGCCGAGGCGAGCCACGCGGGCGGGCTGGTGCCGTTCCGGCTGCCGCTCGCCGGGGTGCGCGAGCTGGCGCGCCAGACCGGCACGAGCGTCTTCATGGTGCTGCACGCGGCCGTGGCCGCGCTGCTGCAGCGCTCGGGCGCCGGGGACGACGTCGCGCTCGGCTCGCCGATCGCGGGGCGTTCCGACGAGGACCTCACCGACCTCGTCGGCGTGTTCGTCAACCTGCTGGTGCTGCGGACCGACCTGTCGGGCGACCCGACGTTCGGCGAGCTGCTCGACCGGGTGCGGCGGGCGGACCTGGACGCGTTCGCGCACGCGGGCGTCCCGTTCGAGCGGGTGGTGGAGCGGCTCGCGCCGGAACGCTCGCTCGCCCGCAGCCCGCTGTTCCAGGTGATGGTCGTCCACCAGCGGCTGGACGACGTGCGGCCGGCGCTGCCCGGCGTGCGCGCCGAGCCGTTCCTGCCCGAGACCGGCGGCGTGAAGTTCGACCTCGACCTGTACTTCGCCGAGGGCGAGGACGAGGTGGAGGGCTTCGCCGCGTACGCCACCGACCTGTTCGACGCCGCGACGATCACCGATCTGCTGGACCGGCTCGGCGCGCTGCTCGGCCAGGTCACCGCCGACCCCGGCCGCCGGCTGTCCACGCTCGGCGCCCCGGTCGAGCATCCCGACACCGCCCGGGAGCTGCCCGCCCCGACCGCCGCCGCGCTGTTCGAGGCCCAGGCCGCGCGCACGCCCGAGGCGACCGCGCTCGTCTTCGGCGGCACCCGGCTCACCTACGCCGAGCTGGACGCGCGGGCCGAGCGGCTCGCCGACCGGCTCGCGGCGGCCGGCGCCGGGCCCGAGGAGACCGTGGCGATCGCGCTGCCGCGGTCGGCGGAGTTCGCGGTGGCGCTGCTGGCCGTCCTCAAGACGGGCGCGGCCTACCTGCCGATCGACGTGACGTACCCGCCGGAGCGCGTCGGGTTCATGCTGGAGACGGCCCGGCCGCTGCTGGTCCTGGGCAGGGACGAGCCGCCCGCGGACGCCCCCGCCCGGACCCGGCCGGACGTCCGGCCGGACCACCCGGCCTACGTGATCTTCACCTCGGGCTCCACCGGCACGCCCAAGGCCGTCGCGGGCACCCAGCGGGCGCTGGCCAACCGGCTCGCCTGGGGCGCCGACCTGGCCGCGCCGGGCGTGCGCGCGGCGAAGAGCTCGCCCGCGTTCATCGACGGCACCACCGAGCTGCTCGGCGGCCTCGTCGCGGGGGACACGGTCGCCGTCGCCGACGACGCGACCGCCGCGGACGCGGTCGCGCTGGCGGAGTTCCTCGGCCGGCACGGGGTGACCACCGTGACGCTCGTGCCGAGCCTGCTGCCGGCGCTGCTGGAGGCGGGCGCGCCGTCCGTCACCACCTGGATCAGCAGCGGCGAGGCGCTGCCCGCCGCGCTCGCGGCGCGCACCCCGGGCCGCCTGGTCAACCTGTACGGCTGCTCCGAGGCGGCCGGCGACAGCCTCGCCGCCGACGGCTCCGGCGCGCTGCGCCCGATCGCCAACACCAGGGCGTACGTGCTGGACGCGGCGCTCCGGGAGGTCCCGGTCGGCGAGCTCTACCTGGCGGGCGACGGGCTGGCCCGCGGCTACCTCGGCGACCCGGCCCGCACCGCCGAGCGCTTCGTCGCGAACCCGTTCGGGCCGCCCGGCTCGCGTCTCTACCGCACCGGTGACCGGGTGCGGCGGCGCCGCGACGGCGGGCTGGACTTCCTCGGCCGCGCCGACGATCAGCTCAAGATCCGCGGCTTCCGGATCGAGCCCGGCGAGATCGAGACCGTGCTGGCCGCGCAGCCGAGTGTCCGCCAGGCCGCCGTCGCCGTCCACCCTGGCCCTCGGCTGGTGGGCTACGTGACCGGGGACGCCGGGGGCGCCGTGGACGCGGACGCGCTGCTCGGCCGCCTCGGCGAGCTGCTGCCGAGCTACCTCGTCCCGGCCGAGCTGGTCGTCCTGGACGAGATGCCGCTCAACCCCAACGGCAAGGTCGACCGGCGGGCGCTGCCCGAGCCGGGCCGGGCCGCCGGCGGGCGGGCGCCCGGTACCGGCAGCGAGGTCGTCCTGGCCGGGATCGCCGGGCACCTGCTCGGCCGCGACGGCATCGGCGCCGACGACGACTTCTTCCGTTCCGGCGGCGACAGCATCAGCGCGGCGCTGCTGGTGGCCCGCGCCCGCCGGGCCGGGCTGGCGTTCACCGTCCGCGACGTGTTCCGGCTGCGGACCGTCGCCGCGCTCGCCGACGCCGCGACCAGCGTGGACGCGGCCGCGGGTACGGCCGGCGACCGGGACGAGGGGCCGGCCGAGCTGCCGCTGTCGCCGCTCCAGGAGGGCCTGCTCTTCCATCTGATGATGGCGGGCGAGGGCCGCGACATCTACGTGCAGCAGGCCGTGGTGGCGCTGTCCGGGCCCGTCGATCCCGACCGGATGGCCGCCGCCGTGCGCGGCGTCCTGGAGAAGTACCCGAACCTGCGCGCCGGGTTCCGCGCGGACGGGGCGCGGACCGTGCAGTTCGTGCCCGAGACGTTCGAGGTTCCCTGGACGTACGCGGAGGTCCACGGCGAGGAGGAGCTGGAGGCGTTCATCGACGCCCAGCGCGCCCGCCCGTTCGACCCGGGCGAGCCGCCGCTGATCCGGTTCGGCCTGGCCAGGCTGGACGGCGGCGACCACCGGCTGGTGATGACGTCCGAGCTGATCCTGCTGGACGGCTGGTCCGGCGGCCTCCTCGTCACCTCGCTGCTGGAGTTCTACTCCGACGCCGCCGCCGAGGCCGCCCGCCCGGTGCCGTCGTTCCGCGCGTACCTCGACTGGGTGAACGCCCGCGACCCGCGGGAGTCGGCCGACGCGTGGCGGCGCGAGCTGGCCGGTTTCGACGAGCCCGCGCTGCTCAAGCCGGGCCTCCTCGACCGCGCCGCCGACCTGGCCGCCGCCGGCGAGATCCACCGCGACCTGCCCGGCGGTCTCGCCGAGCGGCTGGAGGCGGCGGCGCGCGAGGCCGGCGTCACGCCCGGCACGCTGTTCGAGACCGCCTGGGGTCTGGTGCTGATGGGGCTGACCGGCCGCGACGACGTGGTCTTCGGCGCCTCGGTGTCGGGCCGGCACCCGGAGGTCGAGGGCGTCGAGTCGATCGTCGGGCTGCTGTTCAACACCGTTCCGGTACGGGTCCGCGCGGGCGCCGCCGACACGCTCGGCGCGGTCCTGGAACGGGTGCAGGCCTCGCAGTCGGAGCTGTTCGACCACAACCACATCGCCCTGGCCGACGTGCAGCGCGCCACCGGCCTCGGGACGCTGTTCGACACGCTCTTCGTGTTCCAGAACTTCCCCGGCATGCCGACCGGCCGCGGCTTCGGCCCGGACGGCGACCTGCGCGTGCTCGGCCGCGAGGTCCGGGACGCCACCCACTACCCGATCACGATGGTCGTGGAACCGGGCGCGGATTCCTCTCCCGCCTCAACCCGCCCCGGACTCCGGGTGATGTACCGCGGCGACGCCTTCACCGAGGCCGAGACCGAGCGGATCACCGACCGGTACGTGCGGGTGCTGGAGCAGCTCGCCGCCGGGACGGGCACCACCTGCGACCGGCTCGACCTGCTCGTCCCGGAGGAGCACGAGCGGCTCCGCCGGGACTGGGCCGAGGCGGTCAGGGACGTGCCGGAGCTGACCGTCGCCGAGCTGCTCGCCGAGCAGGCCGCCCGCACCCCGGACCGGACGGCGCTGGTCTCGCTGCCCGACGTGAGCCTCACCTACGGCGAGCTGAACGCCGAGGTCAACCGGCTCGCGCGGCTGCTGCGGCGGCACGGCGCGTGCCCGGAACGGGTCGTGGCGCTCGCCCTGCCGCGCTCGGCGGAGATGGTCGTCGCGCTGTTCGCCGTGCTGCGCACGGGGGCCGCGTACCTGCCGCTGGAGCTGGACTACCCGGCCGACCGGCTCGACTACATGCTCGCCGACGCCGCCCCCGTCTGCATGGTCTCGCACGGGGCCATCGCGGCCGGGCTCGCGTTCGGCGGGTCCGTGATCGAGCTGGACGACCCGGCCGTGCGGAACGAGCTGGACGCCCTGCCCGGCGGCGACCTCGCCGGCGCCGAGCTGCCCGGCTTCGCGCCCGGGACGCCGGGCCGGATGGACCGCCCCGCGTACGTGATCTACACGTCGGGCTCGACCGGCAGGCCCAAGGGCGTGGTGACGCCGTACCGCGGCCTGACCAACATGCAGTTCAACCACCGCGCCAACATCTTCGACCCGGTCGTCGAGTCGGCCGGGCGCGGCCTCCGGATCGCGCACACCGTCTCCTTCTCCTTCGACATGTCGTGGGAGGAGCTGCTCTGGCTCATCGAGGGCCACGAGGTGCACGTCTGCGACGAGGAACTGCGCCGCGACGCCGAGGCGCTGACCGCGTACCTGCGCGAGCACGCGATCGACGTGATCAACGTGACGCCGACGTACGCCCAGCACCTCCTCGACGAGGGGCTTCTGGACGAAGGGCACCGGCCGCCGCTGGTGCTGCTCGGCGGCGAGGCCGTCCCGTCGTCGGTGTGGGAGCGGCTCGCCGCCGCCGACGGGGTGCTCGGCTACAACCTGTACGGCCCCACCGAGTACACGATCAACACGCTCGGCGGCGGCACCGAGGACAGCGCGACCCCCACGGTCGGCAGGCCGATCTGGAACACCCGCGGGTACGTCCTGGACGCCTGGCTGCGGCCCGTACCGCAGGGCGCGCCCGGCGAGCTCTACATCGCCGGGGCCGGGCTGGCGCGCGGCTACCTCGGCCGTACCGACCTGACCGCGGAACGGTTCGTCGCCGACCCGTTCGACCAGAACGGCGGCCGCATGTACCGCACCGGCGACCTGGTCAGGGTCCGCCCGGACGGGAACATCGACTTCCTCGGCCGCACCGACGACCAGGTCAAGATCCGCGGCTACCGGGTCGAGCTGGAGGAGATCGAGACCGCGCTGGCCGCCGAGCCGGGCGTCGGGCAGGCCGCGGTGATCGCGGCGGACACCGACATGCCCGGGGTCAAGCGGCTGGTCGGGTACGTGGTGCCCGACGGCGGCCGGGAGGGCGCGGCCGACGAGCAGATCGCCGAGTGGCGGCAGATCTACGACGCCGAGTACACCGAGGTCGGCACGGTCGTGCACGCCGAGGAGTTCGCCGGCTGGGACAGCAGCTACGACGGCGGCCCGATCCCGCTGGAGCACATGCGCGAGTGGCGCGAGACGACCCTGGCGCGCATCAGGGCCCTGCGCCCCCGCCGCGTGCTGGAGATCGGCGTCGGCACCGGCCTGCTGCTGACCCGGCTCGCGCCGGACTGCGAGGAGTACTGGGGCACCGACTTCTCCGGCCCGGTGATCGACAAGCTGCGGGCCGACCTCGGCCCCGACTCCCACGTGCGGCTGAGCCACCGCCCCGCCCACGACCCCGAGGGCCTGCCCCGGGAGCACTTCGACACGATCGTCATCAACTCCGTCGTCCAGTACTTCCCGGGCGCCGGCCACCTCGCCGACGTGATCGGCAAGGCGATGGAGCTGCTCGTCCCCGGCGGGACGCTGTTCGTCGGCGACGTCCGCGACCTGCGCTCGCTGCGCGCCTTCCACGCCGCGATCCAGCTCGGCCGGGGCGGCGGGGACCTGGCCGCGGTGGACCGGGCCGTGCGGATGGAGAAGGAGCTGCTGCTCGATCCGGCGTTCTTCGCCGCGCTCGACCCCGCGTGGCGGGCGGAGGCGCGCACCAAGCGCGGCGTCCACCACAACGAGCTGACCCGCCACCGGTACGACGTCACGCTCCGCAAGCCGGGCGGCCCGGACGCGCCGCCCGTCCCCGCGGAGACCAAGGTCGTCGACTACACCGGGCCGGGCGACCTGCCCGCCGCGCCGCCCGGCGTCCCGCTGCGCGTGCGCGGCATCCCGGATCCGCGGCTCGCCGGCGAGCTGGCGGCGCTGCGCGCGCTGGAGCGCGGCGCGTCGCCCGACGAGGCGCGCAGCCTGCTCGCCGTGACCGAGGGCATCGAGCCGGAGCGGCTGTACGAGGTGGACCCGGACGTCGTGACGGTGCCGTCCGCGGAGCCCGGCCGCTACGACGCCGTCTTCGGCGGCGGCGCCGCCCACCTCACCGCGCCGCCCGACCGGCGGCCCTCCTCGTACGCCAACGACCCGGTCGCCGCCCGCGACCACGGCGTGCTCGCCGACCGCGTCCGCGAGGCGCTCAAGCGGCGGCTGCCCGCCTACATGGTGCCGAGCGCGATCGTCACGCTGGACGCGCTGCCGCTCACCGTGAACGGCAAGCTCGACCGGCGCGCCCTGCCCGACCCGGGCCAGGGGAGCGGCGGCGGCCCGAAGACGTCCGGGCGCGCGGCGCGCACGCCCGTCGAGCGGCTGCTGTGCACGCTGTTCGGCGAGGTCCTGGACGCCTCCGGGGTCGGGATCGACGACGACTTCTTCGACCTCGGCGGGCACTCGCTGCTGGCCACCCGGCTCATCGGCCGCGCCCGCTCCGTGCTGCGGACCGAACTCGCGATCCGCGACCTGTTCGAGGCGCCGACGGTCGCCGAGCTGGCCGAACGCGTCCACCAGAAGGCGGCGGACGACCTGCGTCCGGTGCTCGCGCCCGCCGACCCGCGCCCCGAGCGCGTCCCGCTGTCGTTCGCGCAGCGCCGGCTCTGGATGCTCGACCAGCTGCTGCGCGAGGACGACGGGCCGCGCGGCGCGTACCACCTGCCGCTGGCCGTCCGCCTGCGCGGCGACCTGGACGTCCCCGCGCTGGAGGCGGCGATCGGCGACGTGGTCGCCCGGCACGAGAGCCTGCGGACCGTGTTCGCCGAGCACGACGGCGCCCCGTACCAGCGGATCCTCGCCCCGGAGGAGGCCAGGCCGGTCCTGGAGATCGCGACCTGCGCGCCCGAGGACGTGATCGCGCGGCCGTTCGACCTGGCGCGCGACATCCCGCTGCGGGTGGCCGTCATCCCGCAGGGCGAGCGGGAGCACCTGCTGCTGGCCGTCTTCCACCACATCGCGTTCGACGAGTGGTCGTTCGGGCCGTTCGCGCGGGACGTGGCCGAGGCGTACACGGCGCGGCTCGGCGGCGGCGCGCCCGGCTGGGAGCCGCCGGCCGTCCAGTACGCCGACTACACGCTCTGGCAGCGGGAGCTGCTCGGCGACCCGCTCGACCCGGGCAGCCTGCACGCGCGGCAGCTCGCGCACTGGGCGCGGGCCCTGTCCGGCCTCCCCGACGAGATCCCGCTCCCCGTGGACCGGCCGCGGCCGCCGACGGTCGGCCAGCGCGGCGCCACGCTCACCGTGGACGTCCCGGCGCCGCTGGTGGAGAGCCTGCGGGCGCTCGCGCGGGCCAACTCGGCGACCATGTTCATGGTGTGCCAGTCGGCCGTGGCGGCGCTGCTGCACGGCACCGGCGCCGGCGACGACATCCCGCTCGGCAGCCCCGTCGCGGGACGCACCGACGACGCGGCCGGCGACCTGGTCGGCTTCTTCGTCAACACGCTCGTGCTGCGCGCCGACGTGTCGGGGAACCCGGCGTTCGGCGAGCTGCTCGGCCGGGTGCGCGACACCGTCCTGGCCGGGCTCGCCCACCAGGACCTGCCGTTCGAGGCCGTGGTCGAGGCGCTGCGGCCGCCGCGCGTCCCGGGCCGCAACCCGCTGTTCCAGGTGATGGTCGGGTACGAGAACCAGGGCGTCGGCGACGTGGTCTTCCCCGGGCTGGAGCAGCGCGAGGCGCTGTTCGGGCCGGGCGCGGCGAAGTTCGACCTGGACTTCATCTTCCGCGAGGGCCCCGGCTCGCTCCAGCTGATCGTCGACTACTCGGCCGACCTGTTCGACCCGGCCACGGTCGACACGCTGGCCGAGAGCCTGCTCGCGCTGCTGGAGGCCGTCGCCGAGGACCCGTCCGTGCCGGTCGGGGCGCTGCCCTCGGCGCTGACCGCCCGCAGCGTCACCGGCGAGACCGCCGGCCCGTCCGGGCGCCGCGGCGGCGACCGCGAGGCGGCGCTGTGCCGGATCTTCGCCGAGGAGCTGGGCGTGGACGAGGTCGGCCCGGACGACGACTTCTTCGACCTCGGCGGCCACTCGCTGATGGCGATGAAGCTCGTCCGCAGGATCCGCCGCGAGCCCGGCTGCGCCGACCTCAAGATCGCAACGCTGCTGGCCGCGCCCACGGTCGCCCGCCTGCTGGACCGCCTCGAATGAGCGCCCCATGAGCCCCATGAGCCCGAAGAGCCCGAAGAGCCCCCGCCGCTCCCGTCCCAGACCCGCTCCCGGCCGCGTCCCGGTGCCCCGGCACCGGGACGGGACCGGCCCGATCCCCATCCCCTAGGAAGGACACCGACCCCCTATGCGCATCACGCTGCGCCGCCTCGCCGCCACCGGCGCTCTGATCCTGAGCCTCGGACTGGTCACGGCCTGCGGCGACGACGAGCCCGCGGAGACCTCCGCCGGCTCCGCCGGGGGAGCGTTCCCGGTCACGCTGACCCACAAGCTCGGCACCACCAAGGTGGACAAGAGGCCCGAGCGGATCGTGGCGCTCGGCGAGGTCGACCAGGACGCCCTGCTCGCCCTCGGAGTGCAGCCGGTCGGCATGACCGAGCTGGCCGGCGTCCAGGCGGACGGGCTCGCCCCCTGGTCGGCGCCCAAGGTCACCGGGACCAGGCCCAAGCTGCTGAAGATCGCCGACTCCGGCTTCAACCTGGAGGAGGTCGCCGCGCTGCGGCCCGACCTCATCCTGGCCGCCGGCGACTTCACCATCGACAAGGAGTACGCCAAGCTCTCCAAACTCGCGCCGACGACCGCGTACCAGACGGGCCCGGCCGAGGACACCTGGCAGGACATCACCAAGCAGGTCGCCACGGCGATCGGCCGCAAGGCGGAGGGCGACAAGCTCGTCGCCGACGTCGAGGCCAAGATCGCCTCGGTGAAGACCGCGCACCCCGAGCTGAACGGCAAGGGCGTCGCGTTCACCAGCGTCATGCCCAACGGCAACATCGGCGTGATGAAGTCCAAGGACGACACCAGCGTCAAGCTGCTGGAGCAGTTCGGGATGACGCTGCCCGACACCATCGCCAAGCAGCCCGGCGAGGGCTTCGCCGCCGAGCTGAGCATGGAGAAGATCTCCGTCCTGGACGTGGACGTCCTGGTCAGCCACTACAACGACGACCAGGCCACCCAGAAGAAGATCGAGGCGAACAAGCTGTTCGCCGACCTGGACGTGGTCAAGCGCGGCTCGTACGTCGCGATCGACCTGAAGTCCTTCTGGCCGCTGCGGACCCCGACCGCGCTGTCGGTCCCGTACGTGGTCGACCAGGTCGTCCCGAAGATCGCCCAGGCCGCGAAGGCCGGGAAGACCGGCTGAACCACCGCCCCTCCGCGGCCGCCCCGGCCGCGGAGGGGCACCCCCGCACAGTCGAAGGCAACAGGCAACAGGCAACAGATGAGAGGCGCAGATGGCGACACCCGTCCATGACGTCGTGGGCATCGGTTTCGGACCCTCCAACCTCGCACTCGCGGTGGCGCTGGAGGAGGAGTACGGCGCCGGCGTGGACGCGGTCTTCTTCGAGAAGCAGCCGGCGTTCGGGTGGCACCGCGGCATGCTCCTCGAAGGCGCCACGATGCAGGTCCACTTCCTCAAGGACCTGGTGACCATGCGCAACCCGGCGAGCCGGTACTCGTTCCTGTCGTACCTGCACGCCAAGGACCGCATGGTCGACTTCATCAACGGCAAGACGATGTTCCCGTCGCGGCTGGAGTTCCACGACTACCTCGAATGGGCCGCCGCCGCGTTCGAGGGGCGCGTCCGGTACGGGTCGGAGGTCGTCGCGGTCCGCCCGCACGACGCCGCGACGCTGGAGGTCGTCGTCCGCCGCGACGACGAGCTGCACACCTGCCTGACCCGCAACCTCGTCATCGGCGTCGGCCTGGAGCCGGTGCTGCCCGAGGGCGTCCGCCAGGGCGAGCGGATCTGGCACACCGAGGACCTACTCACCCGGCTGGACGGCCTCACCGGCACGCCCGGGCGGCTCGTCGTCCTCGGCGCCGGGCAGAGCGCGGCCGAGGCCGTCGAGCACCTGCACGGCCGGTTCCCCGAGACCGAGGTGTGCGCGGTCTTCGCCCGGTACGGCTACTCGCCCGCCGACGACAGCCCGTTCGCCAACCGCATCTTCGACCCGGCCGCCGCCGAGCACTACTTCGAGGCGTCCGACGAGGTCAAGCGGATGCTGTTCGACTACTCCCGCAACACCAACTACTCGGTCGTCGACCTCGACCTCATCGACGAGCTCTACCGCCGCGCGTACGCCGAGAAGGTCGCCGGGCGCGAGCGGCTGCGCATCCTCAACGTCTCCCGGCTGGACGCCGTGCGCCCCGGCGCCGGGAGCGTACGGGTGGACGTGACGTTCCTGCCGACCGGCGAGACGGCCGCCCTGGAGGCGGACGCGCTCGTCTGCGCGACCGGCTACCGCGAGCGCAACCCGATCGACCTGCTCGGCGAGGCCGGCGAGCACTGCCGCAAGGGCGCGGACGGCCGCCTGGCGGTGGAGCGCGACTACCGCGTCGCCACCGGCCCGGAGGCCGCGTGGGCGGTGTACCTCCAGGGCGCCACCGAGCACACGCACGGGATCGCCTCGTCGCTGCTGTCGATGACCGCCGTCCGCACCGGAGAGATCGTCCGTTCCATCGCCGGGCGGGACGCCCGCGTCACCCAGGAGGCCTGACCATGACCTGCTCACCGCCACGCCTCCGGCGTGGCGGGTCATGGTGCTCCGACGCCATTCCTTCCCTCGTCCCGGTGAGGATCGCTCGTACCTCACGACCCTCACCACTCCTCAGTCCAGAAAGGGCGGCACCATGACCAACCCGTTCGACGACACCGACGGCCGCTTCCTCGTCCTGGTCAACGACGAGAACCAGCACTCGCTGTGGCCGGAGTTCGCCGACGTGCCCGCCGGCTGGACCGCGGTGTACGGGCCGGAGGAGCGCGAGCGGTGCCTGGAGTACGTCCGGCTCAACTGGACCGATCTGCGGCCGAAGAGCCTGGCCGACCGCGCCTGACCGTCAGCCGGCCGCGAGCCGGGCGGCGCGCGTGGTGAGGTGGTGCCGCTCGGCCAGGCTGGTCGTGCGGGCCGCCGCCGCGCGGTAGTCCTCGGCGGCCTCCTTGAGGTCGCCGGCCATCTCCAGCAGGTGGGCGCGGGCGGCGTACAGCCGGTGGCTGCCGGCCAGCCCGCCCGCCGCGTCCAGCGCGGCGATGATCTCCAGCCCGGCCCGCGGGCCCCGCACCATCGCCACGGCCACCGCCCGGTTGAGCGTGACCGGCGGGCCGGGCGACAGCCGCTCCAGCACGCCGTACAGGGCGAGGATCTGCGGCCAGTCGGTCTCGGCCGCCGTGGGCGCCTCGTCGTGGCAGGCGGCGATCGCGGCCTGGAGCTGGTACGGTCCCGGCCGCCGGCGGGCGAGCGTCCTGGTGATCAGCTCGACGCCCTCGGCGATCGCGGCGGCGTCCCACCGGCTCCGGTCCTGCTCGGCCAGCGGGACCAGCTCGCCGGCCGGGCCGACGCGGGCGGCGGCGCGGGCGTCGGTGAGCAGCATCAGCGCCAGCAGCCCGGCCGCCTCCGGATCGTCCGGCAGCAGCGCGTGCACCGCCCGGGCCAGCCGGATCGCCTCGGCGGTCAGGTCCGCGCGCCGGAACTCCCGGCCGCTGTCGCTGGCGTACCCCTCGTTGAAGATCAGGTAGAGGACGTGCAGTACGGCCTCCAAGCGCCGTGGCCACTCCTCGCGGTCCGGGAGCCGGAACGGGATCCCCGAGCCAGCGATGCGCTCCTTGGCCCGGGCGATCCGGCGGCCCATCGTCGCCTCCGGCACCAGGAACGCCCGCGCGATCTCCGCGGTGGACAGCCCGCCGACCGAGCGCAGCGTGAGCGCGATCGCCGAGGCGGGCGACAGCACCGGGTGGCAGCACAGGAACAGCACGGTCAGCGTGTCGTCGCGGTCCGGCGGCCCCGGCTCGTCGGCGGGCGCGCGGTTGTGCGTCACGTCGTGGACCTCGCCGCCGCAGCGGGCGCACATGAAGCCGATGTCCTCCATGTCCCTCCCTGATCGCTGAGGTGCCGCG